>CALMPB010000468.1 GCA_937871985.1 uncultured Burkholderiaceae bacterium | reverse complement strand
TCATCAACAAGAGCGGCGACCAGATCTACCAGTACCTGAACTTCGACAAGATCGCCGACTACAAGGACGTGGCGGACGTGATCGAGGTGTAAGCCTCGCCACGCAGGCGCACCCGTGACACGGCCCCGGAGCGATCCGGGGCCGTTTTCGTTGGCGCGGCCGCCGGCTTGCGCCAGACGGTGAATCGAACCCTTTTCTCCCACCTGGCGTCCGAAATCCGGGGACGGAACTTTCCCAGCGATACGTTTTCATACAATCACTGCAATCCGTGACAAACCAGACGTAACCGCCGGCGACCGGCACCAGGAGAAGACCGCCCATGACACGGCTCTTGATGCCGCTGCCGCTGCTGACCGCGCTGGCCGGCTGCGCCACCGCGCCACCGTCGAATCCCGAGAACATCTGCGCCATCTTTCGCGAAAAGCCGGACTGGCACGACGCCGCGCTGAAGGTGCAGAAGAAATGGGGCACGCCGGTGCAGGTGCCAATGGCCATGATGTACCAGGAATCCAGCTTCAAGCAGGACGCGGTGCCACCGCGTTATTACTTCCTGGGCATCATCCCGTGGGGCCGGGTCAGCTCCGCTTACGGCTACGCCCAGGCCAAGGACGAGACCTGGGCCGACTATAAGAAGGACGCCGGCGGCTGGGGCGCCAGCCGCGACAAT
This sequence comes from uncultured Burkholderiaceae bacterium, assembly GCA_937871985.1. The sequence goes on along the minus strand of CALMPB010000468.1, from coordinate 125,669 downwards.
TTCGCCGATGCGCTGGATTTCATGGGTTGGTACATGAACAAGAGCCAGCGCCTGAACGGCATCTCCAAGTGGGACGCCTACGGCCAGTACCTGAACTACCACGAAGGCTGGACCGGTTATCGCAACCGCAGCTATGACCGCAAGGCGTGGTTGAAGACAGTGTCGAAGAAAGTGCAGGCGCGGGCCGACAAGTTCGCCAGCCAGTACAAGCGCTGCGAAAAAGACCTGACTCGCGGCGGCTGGTTCTTCTGATCGTGCCCGCGCCGCGGCGCGCTCATTGCCAGCGCGGCGACCCGCGCCGGGCGGTGCGCCTCAGGCCTGCGCGCCCAAGCGGTAGACCACCGTGTCGAGCCGGCTCACGCCACGCTCGGCGAATTTGGGTTCCTTGGCCAGGATGTCGCGTCGGTCGATGATGACTGCCGGCGACACGCCGTTGAAAAGGCTCCGCATTTCCGTATCGACCACCGCGAATGGCGGCCCGTCCATTTCGTCCTGCGGATAGTCCAGTGTGATCAGCAGGCCGCGATAGCCCGGCGCCAATTGCCCGTAGACATGGCGCACGTATTCGCCCCGCATCTGCGCGGGCAGCGCGACCAGCGCGGCGCGGTCGTAGGCCCCGACGCAATGAGACAGCAGCGGCGCGTCCAGCTTGAAGATGTCGCCGCAGATGATCTCGATATTGCCTGCCACATAATGCCTACCGTAGGCGCTGTCGTGGATGACCGGCTTGAGTTCGTTTTCGACGAAGAACTGCTCGACGGCCAGTTGCGACAGTTCCACCCCCAGCACCTGGTAGCCCTGGGCCGCCAGCCAGACCATGTCCAGCGACTTGCCGCACAACGGCACCAACACCTTGCCGCCAGCGGGCACCGAAAGCGTCGGCCAGTATTTCTGCAACAGCGGCGTCACGCGCGTTTGATGAAAATGCGTGCGCCCATCGCGCCAGCGTTCCAACCAGAATTCCGCGTCCATGTTTGTTCTTGTCCTCCGGAAAAAAGCGTGATTCGCGGCGCGGACCACGCGCCGATGCGCGGCCTGCTGCGCCACCTCCCGATACTACCTGCCCGCTGCCGGACCTACGTTGCGAACAAGCGCCCGAAAGGCGTGTTTACCGGAAACCCGCGGCGAACGCGCCGCCACTCGGCTTCGGCCAACCCATTGTAGTGACCCGGCGGCGCGATGCCGGGCGCCGCGCCGGCCGGGCGCCACCCTAGGGTTTATCCCAGGGACATCCGCGCATCCATTGGCTGCGCCGTCCCGTATCTGCTAGCGACGGCCAACGAAAAAGGAGATCGTCATGAAATTGCTAGCTTCGATTGCCATTGCCAGTTCCGCCCTGACCCTGTCCCCCACCTTCGCGGCCGATGTCATGGTCGGCGGACAGCCCATGCTGCCCAGCAAGACCATCGTCGCCAACGCGCTCAACTCCGCCGACCACACCACCCTGGTGGCGGCGGTAAAGGCCGCGGGGCTGGTGGATACGCTGCAGGGCAAGGGGCCTTTCACCGTCTTTGCCCCGACGAATGCCGCCTTCAACAAGCTGCCGGCCGGCACCGTCGACACCCTCGTCAAGCCGGAAAACAAGGCCACGCTGACCAAGATCCTGACCTACCACGTGGTGCCGGGCAAGCTGGACTTCGACGCGCTGGCCGCCAAGGTCAAAAAGGGAGGCGTGACCGAACTGGCCACAGCCAGCGGTGGCAAGCTGTGGGTCATGATGAATGGCAAGCACAACCTCATCGTCAAGGACGAGAAAGGCGGCACCGCCAACATCAGTACCTATGATGTCTACCAGTCCAACGGCGTGATCCACGTGATCGACAGCGTGCTGATGCCCAAATGAGCCCCGCCTCCCCGAGGGCCGGGCCGCAGGGCCTGGCCATCGGAAGGCCTGGCAGCCCGGCCCGGCCGTGAAGCCGGGCTTTTCCGTTGCCGCGGCGGTGGGCTTGGTTTCGGGATATCGTAAGGGGCCGCGCCGCCTTGCGGGGCCGCATCCGGCAATGGCCGGCGCCGACTCCCTAGGCCCCTTGGAGACCGCCCCATGCCGCCCCTGCCCACCGATCCGGCCGCCCCCGAAGACAGACGCGCGTCCGCGCCACGCCGTGGATTCACGCTGGCCCTGGCGGCGCTGGCCTGCACACCGCTGCGTCTCGCGGCCGCGGCTCCGAATGAGCGCGACGCCATCGTCCGCCAGGTATTCCAGGAAGACCCGGCGCGCCTGCGCTACGGCGCGGACCACGCACGACTGATGCGCGGTCTGGGCGTGATCTGGATTCCCGTGGAGTCCGGCGCGCCCGGCATCGAATTCGAACATCCGCTGGGAGACAGGGACACCGTTGGCGCCGCAATGACACTGCTGGGCACCGCCGACAGACGCCTGGCGACAAGGCGCCTGGCCGAGGTGTGCCGGCTGCTGCCTGCCTATGTGCGCACGGGCGGCCCCCTGGCGCCCGGCCGCTATGCCTTACCCGCCCAGCGGCGCGCGGCCTTCGATTTCCCCGACAGCGGTGTCGACGCCCAGGGTCATTTCCAGTTGCGCGGTGAACACCTCGCCCTGCTGCGCGCGGCGAACTGGCGCGAGGCAGGCCAGCGTGAATTGGAGGCGGTGCTGCGCGAAGGCGATGCCTACTGGCCCTTGCCTTTCATCGACGGCAAGCGCCCATACGGCGACAGCAGCCATTACCAGATCGACATGGCGCGGCTGCTGGGGCAGCCCTATCCCGTGGATGCCAAGGGTTACGCCGTTACGGACCCCGCCCGGGACGCCCGCCTGCAACGCCTGCATTGGCAGACGGCCGCCGCGTTGCAAGTCGTGCTGGCGTACGCGCGCGCCTGACCGGGCCGCCGATCGCCCCGCGCTATGGCCTCGCCAGGAACTGGCGGATGTCGTCGGCCACCGGCACCGCCGCCAGGATCAGCAGGCACAGCGCGAGCGGCAGCGTCGAACCGAAACCGTAGTGATAAAAGGAATAAGCGCCCACCACGCCGCCCGTGAAGAACAGCGACACCATCGCGCTCAGCACGATCAGCTTGCCGCGATCGGCGCGCACCGGCGCGGTGCCGGCATTGTCGTCGTGGGCCAGGTTCCAGTAGAACAATTTGCCCAGTTCGATGCCGATATCGGTGACCATCCCGGTCACGTGGGTCGTGCGGATCTCGGACTTGGAAACCTTGGTGATCATCGCGTTCTGCAAGCCCATGATGTAGCACAACAGCATCACGGTGGCAGGCACGTAGAACCAGCGCAGGTTCTCCAGGTTCGCCCCCAACAGTCCGAACGCCAGCAGCAACAGGGCCTCAAGCACCAGCGGCAGGGCGAACTCGCTGGCCAGGTGCGAGCGCCGCCCGAAATTGATCAGGGAGGCCGAGGTCGCCGCGCCCGCCAGGAACGACAGCAACGCGGCCAGCCCCTGCGTCACCACGGCCACGCTACCCAGCACCATGTGATCGGCCATCATCGAAACGATGCCCGACATGTGCGAGGTGTACTGCTGCACGGCCAGGAAGCCGCCGGCGTTGACCGCGCCAGCGACGAAGGTGAGGAAATAGGCCAGCCGCCGGTTGGCCTGCGGCGTGCGGCTGACGGCGGTGAGCTGGCGCAGGAAGGGAATGGCCATGGCGGCGCTAGGGCTACGCGAAACGGATGCCGGGCAGCGGCGCGGCGCGCAATGCGCGGCATACGGAAGCTCCCGGAAAAAAGGCGCGGCTGGCTGGCCACGCCCGGTTCCAGGATTCTAACCGCCCGGCGGACCGGCGGCAGCGGCAATCGCCGCCGCGGCGCTTTCCCGGCCCGAATCCGCTTACGTCGCGTCGGATTCACGCAGTTGCTGGCGGCGGAACTCGCCCTGGCGCGTGAACATCCACCCCGGATATTCCGGCGGCAAGGCGCTGACCTTGTCCAGCGCCGCCAGTTCTTCCGCGTCCAGGCGAATGGCGCTGGCGGCGAGATTGTCGTCCAGTTGGTCGACGCGCTTGGCGCCGATGATGACGCTGGTGACCGCACGCTGGTGCAGCAGCCAGGCCAGGGCCACCTGCGCCACCGACACGCCGCGCGCCTCGGCCACCTGGCGCAGCACATCGATGCTGTCGAAGGCGCGCTCGCGGTCGACCGGCGGGAAGTCGAACTGGGCGCGCCGGTCTCCGGCGGCCGCCTGGCTATCGCGGTGGTATTTGCCGCTGAGCAGGCCGCCCGCCAGCGGGCTCCACACCATCAGGCCGACGCCTTCGCTTTGCAGCATGGGTACGATCTCGCGTTCCAGGTCGCGGCCGGCGATGGTGTAGTAGGCCTGCAGCGATTCGAAGCGGGCCAGGCCCAGGCGCTCGGCGATGCCCAGCGCTTTCACGATCTGCCAGGCCGCCCAGTTGGACACGCCGACATAGCGCACATGCCCGTGCTGCACCAGGTTGTCGAGCGCGCGCACCGTTTCCTCGATGGGCGTCGCCGGATCGAAGCCGTGAATCTGGTAGAGGTCGATATGGTCCAGTTGCAGGCGCGCCAGGCTCTTCTTGACGCCTTCCATGATGTGAAAGCGCGAGTTGCCACGGGCATTGACGCCGGCGCCAGTCTGCCCGAACACCTTGGTGGCGATGACCACATCGTCGCGCGCCACCTTCAGGTCGCGCAGCGCCTGCCCGGTGATGGTCTCGGAACGCCCTTCCGAATACACGTCGGCAGTATCGATGAAATTGACGCCAGCCTCCAGGGCACGCCCCACCAACCGGTTGGCGTCCTCCTGCTGCAGCGCGCCGATCTTGCTCCACAGCTCGCCTTCGCCGCCGAAGGTCATGGTGCCCAGGCAAAGTTCCGAGACGAACAGACCGGTATTGCCGAATTTCTTGTACCGCATGATTGCACTCCTTCCAGGGCGCGGCGCCCCGCCGGCCCGGGATGGGGAGGCGTCGGCGCACAGCTGGGATGGGCACAGTATGCGGCGCGCCGACGGCGGCCGGCGATGCTTGATCCTGCCCTTTTTTTGCCCGATTCTCCGGCGCGCCCCTCCCTCCGTCAGTGGCGCGCCCGATCCTCCATATTTTTTGCCTATTTCTCCGCATTCCAGACGCACCGCCACGCACGTATCCCTGCCTGGGTCTACACTCGACAGCGCCTGATCCTCCGGCGACCCGCCCGCCACGCGCGCGCACGGCCGCCTTGCCCGGAGCCCCGCCATGTCTCCCGCCTCCACAGATACCCCCACGCCTCCGACCGCCGTTTTCGAGCCCGCCCGACACGAACTGCTGTGCCTGCTCGAGCGCATGACCGGCACGCTGGAGGGCTCGCTCGACACGCCCATCGAGGGCCTGTACCTGCACCGCATCTCGCAGCCGACCGGCCCCAAGCCTGCCCTGCAGAAGGCGGCGCTGGCAGTCATCGCGCAAGGATCCAAGAGGGTCCTGATCGGTGACGAGGCCTACGAGTACGACCCGTTCCACTACATGATCTCGTCGGTCGACCTGCCCGTGGTGGCCAAGGTCTCGGTGGCCAGCCCGACCCTGCCCTACCTGGGACTGCGGCTGGACCTGAACCCGGAGGAAATCACCGCCCTGATCAGCGACGAGAACCTGCCGCCGCTGGTGCCGGCGGAGGCCGCGCGCGCGATGTGCGTCAATCCGCTGGGCGGCGCGCTGCTGGACGTGGTGCTGCGCCTGCTGCGGCTGCTGGATACGCCGCGCGACATCCCCATCCTGGCGCCAATGATCAAGCGCGAGCTGCTGTACCGCCTGCTGATGAACGGCCAGGGCATGGTGCTGCGCCAGACCGTGCTGCAGGACAGCCAGCTCAACCGCGTGGCCAAGGCTATCCGCATCCTGCGCGACAACTACGCCCAACCGCTGCGGGTCGAGGAAATCGCCCGCGACGTGCACATGAGCGTGTCGTCGCTGCATCATCACTTCAAGCAGGCCACCGCCATGAGCCCGCTGCAGTACCAGAAGCACCTGCGGCTGCAGGAGGCGCGCCGGCTGATGCTGACCGATGACGCCGGCGTAGCGCTGGCCGCGCATGCGGTGGGCTACGAAAGTTCGTCGCAATTCAGCCGCGAATACAGCCGCCTGTTCGGCGCGCCCCCCTTGCGCGACAAGCAGCGCTGGAAGGACGAGGCGCTGGCGGCCTGATCCGGCGGCGGCGCGCTCCACGCCGGGGGCTATGCAAGCCCCCCTGGACCCATCGCGATTTTTTTCATCCGCCCTGCATCCAAATGCGTTTCCCGCGTGTAGTACCTGCAACGACGCACATCCCGTGTGTCGTTGCAGACAGATCCCCACCGCAGGAGACCGCTCATGAAGACCCGACGCATCGCCGGCCGCTCGGCCGCCCAATTGTTCGCCGTCGCCACGCTGGCCGCCGGCGCCACGCTCGGCCAGTCCCAGGCCATGGCGTATTCGCAAGACATGCTGCCTGCAAGCGTGCAGGTGCCGGCCGGCCACAAGGTCGCCTGGGAAACCGTTGGCACCGGTGAGGTCACCTACGAATGCCGCGCCAAGGCCGATGCCAAGGACCAGGCGGAATGGGTCTTCGCCGGCCCCAAGGCGGTATTGAAAGACCGCCAGGGCAAACAGGTCGGCAGCTACTACGGCCCGCCCGCCACCTGGGAAGCCGCGGATGGTTCCAAACTGACCGGCACCCAGGTCGCCGTCGCGCCGGCCGGAGCGGGCAATCTGCCCTATCAATTGGTCAAGGCCAATCCCGCCATGGGCAAGGGCGCGATGACCGGGGTCGCCTATATCCAGCGCACCGCGCTCAAGGGGGGTGTCGCGCCGCAGGCGCCTTGCACCAGCGCCACGCTGGGGCAACGCAGCCAGGTCGCCTACCAGGCCGACTATATCTTCTGGAAGGCTGACTGAATCCGGGCGCGATCCGCGCGGCGGAACTCCGGTAAGATGTCCCATCCGCCGCCCGGACCGTGCCCGGGCCAATCTCCCCGACCGCGAGCATGCCGAACAGACCTGCCCCGGATTTCGATTACGAAGCGGCCCTCAGGGAGTGCGCGGCCGGACGCCGGCCGGCACTGGAGGCCCTCTATCGCCAGGAGGGCGCCCGCCTGCTGGGCGTGGCCCAACGCATCCTGGGCGATCGCGCACGGGCTGAAGACATCGTGCACGACGCCTTCGTCAATATCTGGAAGCAGGCCGCCACATTCGAGGCCGCCCGCGGCTCGGCGCGCGGCTGGATGTACAGCGTGGCTCGCAACCTGGCACTGAATGCCGCGCGCGATGGCCGCCGCGAGACCGGCGTGGACGACGACACCGCGGCCGCGCTCGATATCCGCGACTCGATGCAGGCGTGGCACGACACCCGCGATGCCTTCGACTGGCGCGAAAGCGCCGGCCGCATCGGCCCGTGCCTGGAACAGCTTGAACCGGTGCGCCGCAACTGCCTGCTGCACGCCTACGTCGAGGGCCTGTCCCACAGTGAAATCGCGCAACGCCTGGAGGCGCCCCTGGGCACGGTAAAGGCCTGGATCAAGCGCAGCCTGAAGGCGCTGAAGGAATGCCTGGCATGAACGCGCAACCCGACACCCCGGAAGGCATCGACGAACTGGCGGGCGAATATGTACTGGGCACCTTGCCCGAGAAGCGCCGGCGCGAGATCGAAAGCCGCCTGCCCAACGACGCCGCGCTGCGCGCCGCGGTGGCGAGCTGGGAAGACCGGCTGCTGCCGTTGGCCGCGCTGGCCGCGCCCGTGGAACCATCGCCCGGCCTGTGGCCGCGCATCGCCTCCACCCTCGACACACGCCAGGCGGGTCCGGCGCGCGCGACTGGCCCGGCTCGTGCGCGACTCTGGGACAACCTGGCATTCTGGCGCGCCGCCGCCTGCGGCCTCGCCGCGGCCCTGGTCCTGACGGTCGCCACCCAGGCCTTGCGGCCAGCCGAGGCGCCGGCCACGACGCAGTACATGGTGGTGCTGGTGGCACCGCAATCGCAGACGCCGGGTTGGGTGGTCCAGGCCCGGGCCGGCCAGCGCGAGGTGCAACTGGTGCCGCTTGCCACGGTCCAGGTGCCCCCTGACCGCGCCCTGGAGTTCTGGACCAAGGCCGACGGGTGGGCGGGACCGGTATCCCTGGGACTGGTCAAGCCTGATGAACCGGTGCGCATTCCGCTGCAACAATTGCCCCCGCTGGAACCGAACCAGCTATTTGAACTGACACTGGAGCCCGCCACCGGCTCGCCGGTAGGCAAGCCCACCGGACCGATCCAGTTCATCGGCCGCGCGGTGAAGGTGATGTAGCGGCCGCGGCCTGCTTCTTACTTCTTGCGGAAGGGGTAAGCCTGCTGCGCCAGGAAGGTGCCGGGCATGTCGTTGTCGAGGATGCCGTAGTTTTCCGGCAGGCGCTTGCCCGTGCCGCGCACCGCCGTGCCGAGCAGGTAGTCGATGAACGACAGATGCGCCGCGTAGTTCTTGTCGATCGCCTCGGTGTCGGACGAATGGTGCCAGTGATGGAAGTCGGGCGTCACGATCACGTAACGCAGCCAGCCCCACGGCAGCTTGACGTTGGAGTGGATCAGCACGGCCTGGAACCCCACGATGATGATGTAGGCATCCAGCACCGGCTTGGAAAAGCCGAGCGCGAACAACACCCCCAGCACCGCCACCCGCGTGATCAGCAGCTCGATGATGTGCAGGCGCGAGCCCGCCAGCCAGTCGAGCGTGCGGGTACTGTGGTGGACGGCGTGGATGCGCCACAGGAACGGCACCTCGTGGTACGCGCGATGCGCGGCGTATTGCACCAGGTCGGCCACCAGCACCGCCAGGAACAGTTCGGCCAGGTAGGGCAGCGACTGGATCGCCTGCTGCAACGGCTCGTAGGCGGCCCACGAGAACAGCCGGTGCACGAAGAAGTTGATGCACAGCAGCACCGCGCCCACCGACAGGTGGTTGAACAGGAAGTGCTTCATGTCCACCTGCCATTCGCCGCGGAACACCGGTTGGCCCGGATACAACGGGAACAGCTTTTCGAAGATGATGAACACGGTGCTGGAGGCCAACAGGTCGAGGATGAACCAGTCCAGGCCCAGGTAGGGATGGTCGCCGGTGTTGGAGCTCGTCACCACGACCTGGCTGCCGCCGGCTGCCACCGCGATGCACACGAGCACGAACGCAGCGATGTTGAGCCAGCGCTGGCGGCCGAACACGATATTGGTCAGCGCGATGGTGCCCGAGGCCAGCAACGCCGTGAACAGCAGCGTGCGCATCGCATCCACGCTATAGAACGAGCGCAACTCGGGCGTGGTCAGGTACGCCGGGAAGTGAAACGCCAGCACCCCCAGCACAGACAGGATCGCCAGGAACAGCGCAATCACGCCGGTGATCATCCCGGTACCGGGATGAATGCGTCCGTCCTGCTTGAACAAATCCAGGACCTGACGATAGATGGGCACACGCTGATTCATTGCATTTTGATGGCAGACCGCACAGGCAGGCGAGTGTATATCCGCCCCCAAAAAGCAATGCAACCAAACGTGAAATTATGCGACCAGGAGAACTCCCGCCTGAAGCACCCTTGCGTGGCGTCAAATCCGGGCGCTGGCCATCCTCCCGGCGGGTTGACTTTGACGAGCCGTTGCGATGTCATGGAACCGACAGCTCATTTGCGGGGCGGCCCCCCGGCCCCGCGCAGCCCCCCCTCAACCGGATCACGCAAGAGGCCGTCATGTTCCCTGAGTACCGTCAACTGATCACCCGCCTGAAAGCCGAGAACGGACATTTCTCGGCCCTGTTCCAGCGCCATAACGACCTGGACCAGGAAATCAAGAACATGGAGGCGGGCATTGTGCCGGCCTCGGACACCAGCGTCGAAGTCCTGAAAAAGGAAAAACTGCTGCTCAAGGACAAGCTGTACAGCCTGCTGCGCGCGGCGGACCAGAACGCCGGCTGACCCGCACGCTGCGTCCGCGCAAGGCGCCGCATTCGCGGCGCCTTTTTGTTGGCCGATGGCACGACCGGCGCCCTCGCGACGGACAGGCAGGGGCCGGCCGATACGCCGCGCCGACCTCCCTCCAAACGTTATCCTGTCCGATAAACCTCCCAGCACGGCTGTTTTCGACGCCGACACCACGCGGCCACTTGCTGACCAAAAGCTGAATACATAAAATCAAGCGCGCCGGCCTGTTGCCGGACACGCATAGAGGGCGGAGCAAGGTGCAAGACAGAGACTTCAAGGCAGGCGAAGCGGTATCGCCAGTGACCGGTTGGGCCATGATGCCGCTGGTGGAACACGACTCCCTGCTGCTGCGGCTCGATTTCCTGGCGGAACCGTCGTCCGCCGCCTCGGCGCGCAGCGGACGGGGCCGTGTCTATGCCGTCACCTCCGAACAGTTGCAACTGCTGCTCGACTCGCTGCGGGCCCAGCTCGACAAGCTGCAGCCCGGGCCCGCCGGCCCCCGTCACTGAGCTTCGCGGCACCCTGGCACGAATTCAACGCTGCTAAGGATGGGTTAGCAGCTTTAGATTTTCTAACTCGCTGGCAACCACTAGTCTGTCGTCCTTGCCACCAGGTACGACATGACCAGCGCCTTCTTTCCCGGTTTTCTCCTCAGCCTGAGCCTGATTCTCGCGATCGGTGCGCAGAACGCCTTTGTGCTACGCCAAGGCTTGCGCCAGGAACACGTCTTTGCGGTGTGCCTGGTCTGCGCCGTGTCGGACGCGGTACTGATTGCGGCCGGTGTCGCGGGATTCGGGCTGGCCTCGGATGCGTTGCCTTGGCTGGCGCCGGTTTTGCGCTATGGCGGCGCCCTGTTCCTGCTGTGCTATGCGATCCGCAACTGGCATTCGGCGCTGCGATCCCCGGGCAGCCTGACGCCGTCCACGCGCGCGGCCGCCGGCCTGGGCACCACCCTGGCCACCTGCCTGGCCTTCACCTGGCTCAACCCGCACGTATATCTGGACACCGTGGTGCTGCTGGGATCCGTCTCCCGCCAGTACGATGGTCGCGAGACTGCCTTCGCGCTGGGAGCGATGAGCGCCTCGTTCCTGTTCTTTTTCACGCTGGGCTTTGGCGCCCGCCTGCTACGGCCTGTGTTCACCAGTCCGGGCGCATGGCGAGTGCTGGATGCCCTGGTCGGAACCGCCATGCTGGCCCTTGCACTGCGACTGCTCTGGCCCTAGCGCCGGGCCGGCGCCCGCGCCGTCAGGCCGCCACCGCCTGCCTGACCGCGGTAGGCACGTTGCGGAACGTGACCCCGAGGCGATTGAAGGCATTCATCAATCCGATCGCGTAGGTCAGGTCGGCCAATTCCTTGTCGTCGAATGCGGCCGCGGCGGCTCCGTAGTCCGCGTCCGGCACGCCCGTGTCGGCCACCCGCGTGACGCACTCGGCCCAGGCCAGCGCCGCCTGCTCGCGCGCGCTGAACAGCGCGCCGGCTTCGCGCCAGACCGGCACCAGCACCAGCTTGTCCACCGCCACGCCCTGCTTGAGCAAGTCCCGCGAATGCATGTCGATGCAGTAGGCGCAGCCATTGATCTGCGAGACGCGCAAATAGACCAGATTGATCAACGTTTCCGGCAGGCCGCACTGGCGCAGATAGGCGTAGACCGCGCCATAGGCTTTGTAGCCTTCGGGGGCGGCATGGCTGTAGTCGAGGCGTTGTTGCATGGTGCATCCTGATGTTGTGGCTGTGGAAGACACCATGCTGCATGCGGACGGCGCTTTCGGGTAGAGCCAAGAAACAGGTTGCGTGCTGGGCCATCCGGCAGGCACTGGGGCCCAATGACAAAGGCCTTACAGAGCAATCTCTGTAAGGCCTTGGTTTTATTGGTCGGGGCGGCGGGATTCGAACTCGCGACCCTCTGCTCCCAAATTAGAAACGCGCGAACGTCGGCGAACGTCAGCGAACGAATAACCAACTGATTCATAAGGCTTTATACAAATTTCCTTGTTCATCGACGTTCGCTAATGTACGCTGACAGCCGCGAAAATGTTGTCCCATATGTTGTCCCATATGGCGCATGAGGCAGAAGAATGGAGAGATTCGAGGAAATATGACGAGATACCCAAAACGCGGAAAAGGTGCGCGGTGGACCGTCAAAGAACTGGAAGCGGTACCGGCGGAATGGGTCGGTGATCACCTGGCCGATGGGGACGGCCTGACTGGGGAAATCCGCATTCAGCGCGGCACGATGGCCGTGGTGTGGCGATACGCCTATCGCATGGGCGACAAGGTAAAGAGATTCTACTGCGGCTCATGGCCGGAGCGCACACTCGACGAGATCCGCTCCGCCAGGAACAAAGCGCGGGCGGACATTAAGGCGGGCCGCAATCCGTCAGCCGTCCGCGACTTGGAAAAAGCCCAAATGCGGGAAGCTATGGCAGCTGAATCTGCCGCTGTAACCGCCGCTGAAGAAGAGGCCACGACCGACGCCCTGTCGTTCCAAGAGATGTATAAAAGCTGGCTAGAATCGGGAGTGAAGCGAGCAGATGGCAACACCGAGGTGAAGCGCATCGTTGAAAAGGACGTGCTTCCCTTGATCGGTGATACTCCCGTGCGATCAATTCGCGAGAAGGACATTGAGCGAGTGATCCGCTCGATTGTCGGCCGCGGTTGCAATCGGCTTGCCGAGGTGACCTACCAAATACTGGGCCAGATGTTCCATTGGGCAGAAAAGCGCCAACCATGGCGAAAGCTGCTTTCGGAAGGAAATCCGGTTGAGCTGGTTGAGCTCGGGGTGCTCCTGGCGGACGATTACGACCCGGATAACGCGCGCGAACGCGTTCTCCCGCCTATTGAGATTGTCGAGCTCCAGACTCGATACCGCGAGTTGGAGGAGCAGTATCTCGCTTCGGATGACAAGCGAAAGAGGAAGCCTCCATCCAAGGCGTTGCAGGCAGTTTCCTGGATCTGTTTGAGCACGCTATGCCGGATAGGGGAACTGCACCTAACCGAAATTACGCATCTCGATCTCCGAGAAGGTACGTGGTTCATTCCCAAGGCGAACGTCAAGGGCAGAAAATCACAGAAGCGGGACCACCTGGTCTTTCTGTCACCCTTCGCAGTCAAGCATTTCGAGACCCTTGTCAGCCTGGCAGGATCATCCCGCTGGCTCCTACCTTCGCGCGACAATGATGACGCGGGGGTAGACCAACCGATGTACAAGCAGGCCTTTACTAAGCAAATCAAAGATCGGCAAGCCATGTTCAACGGACAGCCCAAAGCACGCCGCGCTTCGGACAACTCCCTGGTGCTCGGCAAAGGCCATAACGGCAATTGGACGCCTCATGATTTACGGCGAACGGGGTCGACCATCATGGAATCACTGGGCATCGATCCAAACATCATCGACCGCTGCCAAAATCACGTCATTCACACGGGCAAGAACCGTGTCAGGCGGCACTACCAGCTCTACGACTACGCCGACGAGAAGCAAGCAGCATGGGCGAAGCTCGGCGACTATTTGGGAAGACTGCTGTCGGGAGCCGTGGCGCCAGCCGAGCTTCAAAAGCGGCTGACCGCCAAGCAACTACTCGCGGCGTAAAAAAAGCCGAAGACCGTTCGGTCTTCGGCTGTTGGACGCAGGCGGGCAAGCCTAGATCAAGCCCATCTTGGCCATAGAATGGCCGCTACCTGCCGCCACGATCACGTGGTCGACCAATGTCACATTGACCAGAGCCACGGCGTCCTTCAAGCGCCGCGTAACCTCAACGTCCGCCCTGCTTGGCTGCGACGAACCCGAGGGATGGTTGTGGGCAATCAAGATGGAATGCGCGTTGTGCCGAATAGCCGCCTTGACGACCTCGCGTGGATACACGCTCGTCTCAGACAGCGTGCCTCTGAACATTTCCTCGAAAGCGATCATTCTCAATTGCGCATCAAGGAACATTACGCCGAACACCTCCACGTCCGACAGCGCCAGGCGCGTCACGATATAGTCGATGGCGGCGGACGGCTTGTCCACTGGCAAGCGACTACCCAGCGCCCCCTCCAATTGCTGTGCAGCCGCACGTAGCAGCTCTTCCGGGGTTGCGGCTCGATAGAGGCCGCCCGCCTCGCATACAACCGGGGCGCCCTGGACATCCTGCGGCACCTGCCTTTCTCCTGCCCAGGCGCGACTGAAACTTAGTTGCATTGCTCTCTCCAATAGCAAGGGTTGCCTACCAACCCATTAATGATCGGTCGTCAACAATGGAGGGTGTCAGAATTGGGGACTCGCCATGCGCAGTCAGCTCTTACCAATGGACATTGGGCTATACCTAGAGCTCACACCTAAGAAGCCAGCTTTCCCGGGCACGCCATTTGCTAACTGGACTCGGTTCCACCTTCTCAAAGGAGCGGCAATGTCTGACGATCTTAGTACCGCGGCCCGCAAGACCGCGCCCGCGTGAACGTCAATGAGGCTCACGAGCTCAAATATTGGTCGCGTGAATTCGGCGTCACCGAAGACAAGCTTCGGCAGGCCGTAAAGGAAGTTGGCGTTTCCGTCGACGCGCTTCGGAAGCACTTCTCGTCGCCCCCACGCTGAGGCGACGCATCCCCACCCTTGGCTGGCAACCGCCATTTGTCGCAGACGCTGCCACAACTGTTCGTTGCTAAGAGCGGGCCCAAGATCCGAATAGGCATAATCTTTGTCGATTACCTTCGCATCGGATTTAGCGCCACGACCGCTTCGGCGTGGTCAGCAAGGGCGCGGCCGGGACTCGGTGTCTCCGTGCCGCTCTCTTGGGAAGAACTGCCACAGCTGTCCAGCTGGGCGCAATGGACCATCACCAACGTAGTCGCTGACAAACGTCCGTTGTGCCTGAAAATTTGACGAGCGTGGCTTGCTTGATCAACCGACTGGCATGGGTCAGGTGCGGTCTGTCACCAAGGACGGATCCCGGCCAGAAGCGGTCATCGGCGATTCTCTTTGGTGCCGTATACCTAGCGGTCTGGTCGCCAACCTCTCGAGTCTAGAAGGTGAATGAGGCCAGCACGAAATTGACGTCGCATTTCGGCACGCTCGACCTTCCCACTGATTCCTGTAGTTCACGGCGCGCATGCTACCCCTTAAATTTCTCCAGGCGGTATGCGGAGTCTTCCAGTTGGGTCGCGCTGGGAGAATTGCCTGCCAGCATCCACCGCTTCGCCAACTTGAGGTCCCGCGCAGCGTTGACGGCAATCACAGAATGAAGCCGACCATCGCGAAACTGGAAGAGGCTGAACTTGTCCCCTGTCATGTCACCCCGAACGACATAGGGCTCTTCGGCAGAGGGCAATCCGAGCACCTGCAAATTTAAATTGTATTGATCCGACCAAAACCATGGGATCTCGGCTACTGAAGCAGGTAGCCCCGCCAGGGATCGTCCCACCGCAATACCCTGGTTCTGAGCGTTCGCCCAGGACTCGAAACGAATACGCGCGCCACCTTGTGTACTTGGCCAGCCGCAGGGTTGGTTTGCCACATCACCCACCGCGTAGATATCGGGATCAGACGTGCACCCAGTTGCGTTGACCAGGATGCCATTGTCGACGTCCAGCCCGCATTCGACAGCAAGCTCAACGCCTGGCGCGAGGCCCACTCCGATCAGCACTAGGTCTACCGTCTGCCGGCCCTGGCTAGTAATGGTGTCGAGGCTCCCCTCTGAATTCCGCTCGATGGCTAAGAGTGAGCTGTTTAGCCTGATGTCGACACCGTTATCGCGATGCCTTTGCATCAGGAAATCCGAGATCACGGGCGGAACAGATCGCGCACACAAGCGCGTGTTTCCTTCCAGCAATGTCACCTGCGTGCCGAGCTGAGTGGCCGTCGCGGCGACCTCCAGACCAATCCAGCCGCCACCAAGAACAAGCAATCTGCCCCCGCCAGCTCGTTTTAGCGCGATCCGTACATTCATCGCGTCGTCCCAACTCCGCAGTGTATGGACGCCGGGGAGCGCTATGCCAGGAAAATTCGGAACGCGGGCGCGGCCCCCTGTGGCAATAACAAGCTTGTCGTAGGAGATATGGTCGCCACTGGACAAAGAAACTACCTTGCAGTGCCTGTCGATCCCAGTTGCCCGGATACCGAGCCGCAAGTCGATTCCAGCCAATTGCGCCTGCTCAACAGATAGCAGATACGCCGGTTCGCTTTCCGAACCGGCCAGTATGCTTTTGGACAATGGAGGACGCTCATAAGGTGCGAGCGCTTCTTCTCCGATCAGGGCAACCTCGGCATCAGGCATGTGCTCGCGCACGGTGCGTGCGACCCAGGCGCCAGACTGACCGGCGCCGATGACCACAGTTTTCATTTCGATTTCCTAGCGGGCCGCGGGACGCAAATAGATGACCCCGCCCTCCACCTTGATCTCATGGCAACGCAAATCCTGCGTGCAGGGAGCTCCCTTCGCCTCTCCCGTACGAATATCAAAAGTGCCTTCGTGAAGGGGGCATTCGATCAGACCGCCCTCCTGAATAAGGCCATCCGACAAGGCCGCGTCGCCATGGGTACATTGGTTATCCGTGGCGAAGACTTTGCCGTCCAGGTTGTAGAGGCAAATTTTCTGCCCATCGACCTCTATGGGTAAAGTCTCCTCGCCTTCGATATCTGCGTACGGCGCCACGTTGATCCAGCTCATGATTGCGACCCCTTCAGTGGTTCGTCCGTCATCAAGTCGATGTAATGGTTTTCCATGTGGTGCAGCGCCTCTTCCAGCGGCGCCATCGGGCCAGGCTGGAAAAATCTTGACCCCGAAGCGTTTTGCAGCGATTCAACCATCACCGCGTCCTCTGCGATGATTTGTTTGACAAAGGCTCGATACTTAGTCAGTTCTTCCTCGTAGTTGGGAATGGAGAAGGCCGCTTCGGGGAAAAGCAGATAGCAGACGACGCGTGTTTCGTTGGGCGAGATCGGCCAGACGTGCCACATGCGCAGGCTGTCCGAGCGCATGGATAGATTCAAATTGGGATAGATCCCTGCCTTGCAGGCGATGCCCGACGACTTGTCGGTTGCCCACGGCAGCGTGGGGAACACCTGCTGGCCGCTCGTGGAGTGCGGCCGAGCTTCGTACTGCGTGTGCCAGCCGCCATTGGCCTCGAGCTGAAATTTTAGCTTCTCGCCTTTAACGAAGCCGCCAAAAGTACTTTTATGAATCACACCAACGTGATAGATGTCGATGAGGTTCTCGACAAGAAATTTCCAATTGCATTTGACATCGATCTCGACCTTATCCGCGAGCTTGCACTCGCCAGACTGAAACCACCACAGTCCTTTCTCGTACGGCGCGATGTATTCCTCGAATGACATGGGACTTTCGGCGAAATTGGTGAAGATCCAGCCGCGCCAGATCTTGACCGGCAACGGCTTGAGCCGGGCGCCGCTCATGTCGACTTCGGATTCCTTCATGCCCGGTGCGGCAATTAGCTTGCCACCGACGTCGAATAGCCAGGCGTGATAGGGACAGCTGAAGTCCTTGGCGTGGCCGCACCCACTGGCAACAGCCACCCCTCGATGCAGGCACATGTTCATGCACACCTGGATTTCGTTCTCGGCCGGTCGCGAAATCAGGATGGGCTCGTTCATGACGCTGAAAGTCATGTAGTCGCCGACATTCGGAATTTCTTCGACGCGGCCGACGGAAAGCCAGTGTGTCATGAAGATGCGCTCTTTCTCCAGCGCATAGATTTCTTCGGAACTGTAGACGCCGCCGGGCAAATGGCGCGCACGCAGAAGGCTCTCGCGGGTTTTCTCGAAGCGGGGCGATAGCTCTCTCAGCTGGATGGTAGCGGTTTGCATCTGGTGTCTCCGTGGGCAGTTAATACTGTGGAGAGAAGTTTATGATTGACATCGATCAATGTATAGATCGACTATCAAATCGATATAAAATTACGCGACAATGACCCCAATATTTGAAGAGGAAACTGCCCATGGGTAAGCCGCACCAGTCTTCAGACGATGCCGTCGCGCTCACTCCCGGAGAATCCGGCCGCCGCGTCAACGACGTGGACTATGTGCGCCGTGACGAAGCCCTAGCCATGTTGGGAATCAAGAAGGAATCGCTTTACACATATGTCAGCCGTGGCCTGATCAAGACGCTGACCGAGCCCGGACGGCGCACCAGCCTGTATCGCAAATCCGATCTAGAGAAGCTCAGTACCCGCGTCGGCGCCAAGGGCGGCGGCGCGCCAGTGGCTCAGTCGCTGCGTTATGGCGAACCGGTAGTGCAGACTTCTATTTGCGAAATCAGCACGGCAGGGCCGAGGTACCGCGGGCAGCCAGCCACCACCTTGGCCCGGGAAGGCCGTTCGCTGGAATACGTGGCGGACCTTTTGTGGGGCGGTCTGCCGCCGGCGCGCGATCGTCCGTGGCCAGTCATGGAAGATGAATCGGCCGAGATGCGGGGCAAACTGGTTTCGATGCCGCAGCAGGCCGACGCCTTTTCGCCAATCCGTGTCCTGGCGATGGCAGCGCTGCAACTCAGCGCGCTGGAGGCCGCTGGCGACGCTCGCGGCCACGGCGATGCACGCGTGAGCGGATTGCGGCTGATCAACGCCTTTTCCGGAATATCCGGATACTTTGGGCCGGACCACGCTTACGCTACCGTGATTGCCGACGAATTCGTGGCGTGGCGCGTGCTGCGTGGCTTCGGCCTGGCCGGGCGGCCTGACGCGGACCAATTGCTTGCGGCGATCAACGCTGCCCTGGTGCTCAGTGTGGACAACGAACTGTCGGCTCCCACCTTTTGCGCACGTATCAGTTCTTCCACCGGCGTCGACATGTACGCCTGCGTGGCCTCAGCACTGATGGCCCAGGCCGGCCCCATGCAGGCTGGCGGCATGATGGATCTGGAGCAGTATTTGGCCGAGGTGTTGTGCGCCGACCGTCCGATGGCGTACACGGGAGTGCCGTGCTTCGGCCATCCCTTATACGATCGTGACCCTCGAGCCGAGCTGCTGCTGGAGATGGTGCGCGACCTGTCGGGCGCGGCGGCGACGCGGGAGCGGCTACTCGAATTCGTCGACGCGGTGCATCGCAGAACCGGCGCCTACCCCAATTTGTTCGCCGCATTGGTGATTTTGGCGCACGTACTAGGCCTGCCTGCGGGCGCGGCGGTGTATCTGCACTGCCTCGGCCGAACCGCCGGCTGGGTGGCCCATGCAGCTGAGCAACGGCTGTCCGGCGTCATGCTTCGCCCGCGCGCGCGATACGTGGGCGCGCGTCCGGCTGGCTCATTCTAGGATTTGCCCGGAAATTAGCTGGCGCAGCCATTTGTGTGCCGCGTCGGTATGCGCGCGACGATGCCAAAACTGTCGCACGCGCGCCTTAGGCATTCTAAAGGGCAGCGGATAGGCCTCCAGCCCTTCCATGCCTTTAACTGCGTTGCCCGGCACCGTGGCGATCAAGTCCGATTGCAGGACGATAGCAGCGCAGCGGTGGTAGTGCGTGACGGTGAGCTTCACGTCGCGTCGCTGCCGGCGGCCAGACAGCGCTTCTTCCACCAGGGCATCAGTGCTGCCCGCGGTGGACACCACATGCTGCTGGGAGAGGTAGAGCGCCAACGTGAGCCTGCCCCCCAGGCCTGGGTGGCCCTTGCGCGCGATGCAGCAATACCGGTCGTCGAACAGATGCTGCTGGTAGAAGCCGGTATGTAAGAAGCTGATGTTGCCGATTGCCAGGTCGGCTTGGCCGCTTCGCAAGGCCGGGGCATAGTCGGCCTGGGGGATGCGCGAGGCTTCAATGCTCACTCCCGGCGCGACGGCCGCCAGGGCACGCATAAGCCGTGGCAGCACCACCATCTCGCCGACGTCGGACATGAGCAGGTGGAACGTGCGGCTGCTAGAGGCTGGACGAAAATCGCCGACATGCTCGAAGCAGGTCTCAATGCCGGTCAGAGCGGTCTCAAGCGGCGCAAATAAGCTATTGGCGAGGGCGGTGGGCTCCATCGCGCGGCCCGAGCGCGTAAATAGGGGGTCATTGCACTGTTCGCGCAAACGGCGCAGTGCATTGCTCATAGCCGGCTGAGTCAGGCCGATGGCGGTGGCAGCGAGCGAAACGCTGCGCAGTCGATACACCATCACAAACACCCGCAATAGGTTCAAGTCGAAATTCTTGATATTCATGGCATGAATTGAGGAACGTTCGATCATTGATTTGACCATAGCCAGGCCGCACCGCGAACATCCAGGCTATGCGTACTTTGATCGAAAGGTAGGAGTCATGTCGGAAGCAATAGAGGAAGTACCGGTCTTGATCGTGGGCGGCGGACCCGTCGGCTTGGCCATGAGCATCGACCTAGCGCGGCGCGGTGTGCACTCAGTGTTGCTGGAGCAGGGTGACGGCACGATCGAGCATCCCCGCACCGGGCTAGTGGCGATACGCACAATGGAGGCATTTCGCATGTGGGATATCGCCCGTCAGGTGCGGGACTGCGGTTTTCCGGAGGACTACAACCTGTCGATGGTGTTCTGCACTTCGCTGAATGGCCTGCTGCTGGACCGCGAACCATATCCTTCCATGCGCGACAGCCCCACGCCGCCCGAGACACCCGAGAAGAAGCAGCGCTGCCCCCAGTTATGGCTACAGCCCATACTCACCGAAGCCGCGTTAGCCAGTCCGGAGGCCCGCATCCTGTTCGAGCACCGTTTCCTGCGCCTGGAGCAACACGGCGAAGCGGTATCAGTCGTCGCAGTCGACACGCGTACTGGCGCGACGAAATCATTCCGCGCACGTTATGTGCTCGGGTGCGATGGCGCCACCAGTCAGGTTCGCGAGCAACTAGGTATAGCTTTGCAGGGCCGGTTGCTGAGCTATTCGGTCAATATCCTCATCCGGGCTGTAGCACTGGCCGACCGGCACGTAATGGGACAAGCCGAGCGCTACATGTTCGTCGGTCCCGACGGCATGTGGGGAAACCTCACAGTCGTGGACGGCGCTGACATTTGGCGCCTAACAGTGCTGGGTTCGGAGGAAAAGATGGACCTGGCGTCGTTTGACGCCGAGTCCTGGGTGCGGCGGGCGCTAGGTGGCCCGGGCGCGCCCGAGATAGAGTTTGAGGTCCTCTCGGTCACGCCGTGGCGGCGCAGCGAGATGCTGGCCGACAGTTATGGCCACGGGCGCGTATTCCTTGTGGGCGATTCGGCACACACTATGTCGCCGACCGGGGGAATGGGGATGAACACCGGCATACAAGAGGTGCTGGACTTGGGCTGGAAGCTGCAAGGGATGCTGCAAGGCTGGGGTGGTCAAAATCTGCTGCGAAGCTATGAACTCGAGCGCCGCCCGATCGCGCAGCGCAACATCAGCTTTTCCACGCAGAACTTTCGCGCCTGGCAAGACACGCCCGATCCCAGCGCCGTATGCGACGACACGCCTGCGGGCGCACGCACCCGCGCGGCACTGGGCCGGAGGCTGCGCGATTCAACGCGAGTCGAGTGGGAGTCGATGGGGCTGCAGATCGGCCACCGGTACGAGCAGTCACCAATATGCGTTCCAGATGGCACAGCGCCCGTGCCTGACGACTTCCGGATCTTCGTACCTAATGCACGTCCCGGAGCCCGAGCTCCTCATGCATGGCTGAAGGATGGGCGGTCGACCCTAGATCTGTACGGCGAGTCGTTCGTGCTGCTCGATTTCGGCGGGGATAAATCTCCAGATGTGCATACTCTGCTAGCCGCGGCGCAGCGCGCGCGCGTGCCGCTGCGACGAGTGATCCTGGATGAACCGGAGGTAGAGCGCCTGTACGCAGCCAAGCTCGTACTGGTGCGGCCCGACGGGCACGTCGCGTGGCGGGGGGGGGCAGTCGGCGACGCCCGGCTCATCATTGATGTAGTGCGGGGCGCCACCTGAGGGTCGGTGATTCCGCAAAAACACGACAAAATAGCGAAGGAGACAAAAATGAATCAATCCACCAAGCGAAAATTCTTGCGCACCGCACTCTGTGGCCTAGTTGCCGGGTTGTGTCTGCCTACATCGGCGGCGCACGCCGCAGACGAGGGTTATCCGAGCCGGCCCATCAAGTTCGTAGTGCCGTATACCGCCGGCGGTAGCAACGATGTGGTGGGCCGTGTGCTCGCGCAAAAATTGTCCACGTACTGGGGGGTGCCCATCATCGTAGAGAACAGGCCAGGCGCGGGCGGCAACCTGGGCGCGGCGCAGGTCGCACGTTCCGCGCCGGACGGCTATACGTTCCTGGTCACGCCAAATAACCTGCTGACGATGAATCCGTATATCTATAAGAAGACCGGCGTGGGCTACGACCCGATCAAAGATTTCGCTCCGGTGTCGCTAATGGCGACTGGACCGATCCTACTGGCGACCAATGCCAAATTGCCGGTAAATTCTGTGAAGGATCTGATCGCATATGCCAAGGCAAATCCGGGAAAGTTGAGTTATGCGTCCGCCGGCATCGGGACGCCGCATCATCTGAGCGCCGAGTTGTTCAAGTCGCTGACCGGCATCGAGATGGTGCACGTGCCATACAAAGGGGCGGTGCCGGCGATCAGCGACCTGACTGCAGGCCGCGTAGATGTCATGTTTGGGATTCCCAACAGCCTGATGCCCTTCGTAAAAACCGGCCAACTGAAGGCATTGGCAGTCAGTGGCCTAAAGCCCTCCTCACTGCTGCCGGAGCTGCCTACCGTAGACGCGTCCGGCGTGCCCGGCTTCGACTCCTCGCTGTGGATCGGCCTCAGCACGGCGGCCGGCACACCTTCGGCGGTGATCACCAAGGTTACCCAGGGAATTGCGCAGGCCATGCACGATCCTGAGGTGAAAGCTAGTCTAGAGGCGCAGGGGCTTTCTCCGGTTTCGAGCACGCCGCAGGAACTCGAGGCGCTGATCCAGCACGATGCGGCGCGGTGGTCCAAGTTGATCGATGAGCGCCAGCTGACCGCGGATTGATACTTCAACACTTTCGATCTTCTCATTTCGAAGGGCTGGTATTTCATGGGAAAAAGCGCTTTTTGGTCTTGGGAACCGCCGAAGCTCCAACTAACCTTAAACGTAGGCCGGTCTGCATCTATCGAGATTGTGCAGTTGTGCCGGGGCGGCGGATTCGTCCAGCGCGGCAATTGAGCGTAACGAGTTGGCGCAAAGGTCTTCAAACAGCCTCGGCCGGAAGCGGACTACCGTAGTCGTCAGCTTCCGGCCGAGGCTGTGTGAAAACTCTTTGACGCCGCGACGGTGATCTAGATCGAGTTTGGTATCTCGATCCCGGGAGTCGACATGCCCCGATTCATCGAAGGTCAGGACCGGCAGCTGGTGGCGTTGATCCCGGAATGCCTGGATGACTTCATCGCCGACGACAACCCGGTGCGCATAATCGACGCATTCTTCGACGAGCTCAACCTGGAATCGCTGGGATTTGAGAAGGCGGCGCCAGCAGCTACCGGGCGCCCGTCGTATCACCCGGCCGTGCTGCTGAAGATTTACATCTACGGCTACCTAATTCGGGGCCAGTCCAGTCGTCGACTCGAGCGAGAGTGCCAACGCAATGTCGAACTGATGTGGCTGGTCGGCCGTGTGGCGCCAGACTTCAAGACCATCGCGGATTTTCGCCGTGACAATGGGTCGGGCATTCGCAACGTTTGCCGGCGGTTTGTTGCCGTATGCCGAGATCTCAAGCTATTCAGGCAAGCCGTGATTGCCGTTGATGGAAGCAAGTTCAAGGCAGTCAACACGCGCGACAAGAACTTCACGGCTGCCCAGATAGACAAACGTCAGCAGCAGATTGAGGAGAGCATCCACCGCTATCTGGCGGTGCTCGACACCGCGGACCGAACGCAACCTGTCGAAATCGAGGCCAGGACCAATCGGCTCAACGACAAGATCGAGCTCCTGCGCAAGCAAATGCACGCGCCGGATGACGTCAAGGAGAAGCTCAAAGATAGTCCAGACGGTCAACTGTCGGTGACTGACCCGGATGCCCGCTCGATGGCTACCAGTGGCCGGGCTCGGGGATGGTCGGCTACAACGTACAGATGGTGGTCGAAGCCAAGCACCATCTGATCGTCGCGCACGAAGTGACGAACCGAGGACATGACAGGGACTCCTTGGCATCGATGACACACGCCGCGCGGGAGGCGATGGACAAGAAGCGACTGCGTGCGATTGCCGATCGTGGCTACTACAGCGCGCCTCAGATCAAGGCATGTGCAGAGACAGGTATTGATGTGATCTTGCCCAAGCCGACGACTTCCAATGCCAAGGCCGAAGGCCGCGTCGACCGTTCGGTCTTCATATACATCGCGAAGGGCGGTGAGTACCAGTGCCCTGCGGGCCAGCGAGCCACCGAGTTACGCGGGAGGAGAATGGTCTTCAATTGCGGCGCTACTGGAGTAGTGCCTGCCCACAATGCGCTATGAAGGAGCGATGCACACCTAGCGCGTATCGGCGCATCAGTCGATGGGAACATGAGGCCGTGTTTGAGGCGGCGCAGCGCCGTCTAGACCGACTGCCAGAAGCGATGAAGGTGCGGCGGCGCACGGTGGAACATGTGTTCATCGCGTTCAATCATTGGATGGCGATACACACTTCCTAACTGGTCGCTTGGACAATGTGAGCACGGAAATGAGCTTGAATGTACCGGCCTATAACCTCAAGCGGGTCATGCGCATCCTAGGCTTCCAGCAAACGATAAAAGCGATGCTGCCGATGGGGGCTCCCTTCATGTCCAATGACGCACTTCATATCGTATCCGCGCCGCTCAAACGGCCTTTAGGGAGTCTTGCGCCGAAAGATCGAAGTGAAGACTGGAGTTACCAAGGTTCTGTGGACAAGAGTAGTATCTGAACCGATCGGGGATGATCTATGTCTGCGAGCAAGACGCCAAGCAAAGTTAGGCGAGCGTATAAGTTCATTGAAGCCCACAGCGATGAGTACAGCATTTCGGCTATGTGCCGGGTTTTGGGCGTGGCGCGTGCTGGCTATTACGCTTGGCTAAGTAATCCAATCTCTGATCGGACACAGGAGGACGTTCGGCTTCTCCGTCTGATTCGTGCCTCTTTCTCGGCTAGCCATGGCATCTACGGCGCTCCCCGCGTCCTGCAAGACTTGCGAGAGCGCGGAGAGACGTGCAGTAAGCATCAAGTGGCGCGACTCATGAGAGAGAACGGCTTGCGGGCGTTGCATGGATATCGCACAAGACATATTCCGGCACCCAAGCCATCACCGCTCATCCCCAACCTGTTGCAGCGAAAATTTACCGTTTCGAAGCCCAACGAGGCCTGGGTGACAGACATCACCTACATTCGAACGTGGCAAGGTTGGCTTTACTTGGCCGTCGGCGTCCTCGGGGCACGCTGATCCATTCAGACCAAGGCACTCAGTACGGCAGTGATGTTTGGCGGCGCTTCTGCAAAGTAAATCACCTTGAACCGAGCATGAGTAGGCGGGGAAACTGTTGGGACAACGCTGTAGCCGAGTCCTTCTTTAGCAGCTTGAAGAAGGAGCACATCAAACGGCATATCTACTCCGACCGAGACGCTGCCCGTTCGAGCTTGGCGGAATACATTGATGATTTCTACAATTCCGTGCGACGACACAGCTACCTCGGCGAAGTTAGTCCGAACGAATTTGAGTCTGCGCATAGCAAGCGGAAATAAGGTGTCCACAGAATCCTGGTACCTCCAGACCGTGAATCGCCCCGGGTTTTGCGGAGGCTCCTACTCTTGAGAGAATGCGAGCCATGAGCAAAAACAACGCGAACAAGTTTTCCCCTGAAGTGCGCGAGCGCGCGGTGCGCTTGGTGCAGGAGTCGCGCAGCGAGTACCCGTCGCTGTGGGTGGCGGTCGAGTCCATCGCGCCCAAGATCGGCTGCTCGGCGCAGACGCTGCTGACCTGGGTCAAGCGCCACGAAGTCGACAGCGGACAGCGCGAAGGCGTCACCACCAGCGAGCGAGAACGCATCAAGGAGTTGGAGCGGGAGAACCGAGAGCTGCGCCGCGCCAACGACATCCTGCGCACCGCCAGCGCTTTTTTCGCGCAGGCGGAGCTCGACCGCAAACTGAAGTCGTAAACACCTACATCGACCGGCACCGGGAGGTTTACGGGGTCGAGCCGATCTGCAAGGTGTTGCAGGTTGCCTCGTCGGCCTATCGGCGCCATGCCGCGCGGCTGCGCGATCCGGCGCGGCGCAGCGACCGTGCGCGGCGTGACGAACAGCTCATGCCGCACGTCCAGCGAGTCTGGCAAGAGAACCATCGCGTCTACGGCGCCGACAAGGTCTGGCGGCAGTTGAATCGCGAAGGCGTGATGGTGGCCCGTTGTACGGTCGAACGACTGATGCGCGCTCAGGGCCTGCAAGGCGGTGCGGCGCGGCAAGCGGCAGCGAACGACCATCACTGATGATGCGGCCAGCCATCCAATGGATCGGGTCAACCGGCAGTTCCGGGCCGAGCGGCCGAACCAGTTATGGGTCTCGGACTTTACTTACGTCTCGACCTGGCAGGGCTGGCTGTACGTGGCTTTCGTCATCGACGTCTACGCCCGGCGCATTGTCGGCTGGCGCGTGAGCAAATCCATGACGACGGACTTCGTGCTTGATGCGCTGGAGCAGGCCCTATACGCCCGCCAGCCTGGCAACGATGGTTCTCTGACCCATCACTCCGATAGGGGATCGCAGTACGTTAGCATCCGCTATAGCGAACGCCTGGCCGAAGCGGGCATCGAGCCGTCCGTGGGCAGCCGTGGTGACAGTTACGACAACGCCCTGGCCGAGACCATTAACGGCTTGTACAAGGCTGAACTGATTCACCGCCGCGCACCCTGGAAAACCAGGGAATCTGTCGAGCTGGCAACGCTGGAATGGGTCGCCTGGTTCAACCATAAGCGCCTGCACTCATCCATCGGCTATATCCCGCCGGCCGAGGCTGAGGCAAACTACTACAACCTACTCGGCACATCCGCCGGTGAGGCTGTTTTACTTTAACCAAACAGCCTCCGCGAAAACCGGGGCGATTCACCGTCCCAAGTTGTTGCGATCCAGGTGAACTCGCTGTGGTCGTTAGGGCGAGAGGAGTTTCCACACAGCCTCGGCCAGAAGCAGACATTAGGGGCAGAACTGTCATTGAGAGTTACGCTGTCGAATGTGCCGCCAGATGCCCGGGCACAAAGCTCGAATTCGACGAGAATTACGGATTCCGGGACATCGTGGCCGACCGTTACGACGCCGGCTTGCGCATGGGCAAGACCACCGACAAGGACATGATCGCCGTGCCTAGCGGCCCACCGCTGCGCCTAGCCGCGGTGGGATCGCCGGAGTATTTTGCGTCCCGTCCCACGCCAAGGTGCCAGGGCCTCATGCAGCAAGCCTGCATTAACCAGTGGATGCGAAGTTCGGGCGACCTGTAGTCTGGGATTTCGAGCGCCGTGGCCAACACGTCGACGTCCGCGTGGACGGCCGTTGATCGTCAACACCACGCAGCCCCAGATCGATGCGACCGGGCCCGGACTGGGCCTGCCGCTGCTGCCGGACGATGAGCTGATGCCTTACCCAGGATCAGGCCGGCTGGTCCGGGTGCTGGAGGACTGGTGTCCCAGTTTCGAGGGCCATCACCTCTACTATCCCAGCCGGAGACAGCCGTCACCGGCGTTTTCGCTGGTGGTGTGCGCGTTACGGGCAACCAAGCTTCTGAGCAGGCCTGCCGCCAGAAAGCCGCCATCGACCGCGAGCGTCTGACCCGTGATGTACGCCGTATGTTCACCGCACAGAAACGCCACCGCTTCCGCGACCTCATCCGCTTCGCCATAGCGCCGGGCGGGAATCGTGCGCAGGGACTCCGCCCGCGTATCGGCAGGATGATGCGCGCGCTTGAAGGGGGTATCGATAGGCCCGGGAGCGACACAGCTTGCGGTAATCCCTGCGCCGGCCAGCTCGTGGCGATCTGCCGGGTCAAGGCGCCCAACACGGCCTTCGGCGTGCCATAGGCCGCCCGGTAGACACTCGCCCGGTCGCCACCGATTGACGTGATGTTCACGATCCAGCCCCAGGCGCGCTGTTTCATCAGGCGAAGCGCCTTTTGGCAAGCCAGCATGGGACCATTCAGGTTGACCGCCATCACCTGCTGCCACCGATGCACGGGATAGTCCTCGAAAGCGCCTGGATGGGCGATGCCGGCATTGTTGACCAGGATGTCGCACCGTCCAAACTGAGCGTTGACCGCATCAAACAAACTCCTGATGCTGGCCGGGTCACTCGCGTCAAACCTGATCGCGCTCGCATGAGCGAGGTTCGCCGCAACCTCGCTGGCCGCCGGGCCGTCCAGATCCCCGATGAAGACATGATGGCCGCCCGACTCCAGCCGCCGGGCGGTTGCCGCCCCGATCCCTTTCGCCCCACCAGTCACCACCGCGACATGCCTGGCGACACCCTTCACCAGGGCCCCTCGCGCCAATCACAGGTGAGATCGCGGGCCTACCGGCGCGGGCGCGCACAGCGGCCAAAGGGGAGACACTCGGCAAACACCATGGCCACGATTCAAACGGGAGTCGTACCGGCCTGAACGGTGACGCATCCGCAAGCGAAATGTCCACGGTATGTACGTGAAGGCCGTAGGGCATCTACCAGTATCCTTTTCATTAGCGATCTAAGTATTCTGATTGAAGCCCGCAAAGACGGGCCGGCCCTTTCCGTTGCTCACGATCAGGAGACATCCCATGTGCCCGCCCAGCGCCCGGCCTCCCTAGCTGCCGTCCATCATCAAGATCCGGCGTTACGGATCGACCATCGTGAGCCCTCAGCGCTCAACAGCACAAGAATCCCTACCTGTCCCGAAAAGGAATGGCAAGGGACGAGCTCGTCTTTGAAAGAGGAAGCTTGATGAACTCTGATTCACCCAATGTTGCGCAGGAAATACCAGGCCTGAACGCAGCGATGCCTTCGAACTTCGATCTCTATTACGGGGGATCGTGGCATCGCCCAGCGCACGCGTGCTACTCCGTTATTCGTAATCCCGCGACAGGGGGGAAGATCTGTGACGTCGCGCAAGGGTCGACCGCGGATGTGGAGAGCGCGATTACCGCCGCGCATGCCGGTTTCCTGGCCTGGAAGTCCATCCGCCCCCTGGAACGCGCCAAGTCGATTCGCGCCTTTGCCCAACGTCTTCGGGAGAACGCCAAGGAACTTGCGCTGATAGACGCAGCGACGGGGGGAAATCCGTGGCGCGATTTGATCATGGACGTTGAAATTGCCGCATCGCAACTTGACTTCTTTGCCGGATTGGTAACTGAGATGAAGGGGCATTCTGTGCCCATGGGGCCAGGCGAATTTTCGTTTTCGGTGCGTGAGCCTTTGGGCATTGTTGCCCGCATCATTCCCTTCAATCATCCCCTCATGTTCTCCGCTGGCAAGGCAGCCGCCCCGCTCGCAGCCGGGAATTCGCTGATCATCAAGCCGCCGGAGCAGGCGCCCGTTTCTGCGCTGCGACTCGCAGAGCTGTCCGAGGGCCTGTTTCCCGCCGGCGTATTCAATGTGATACCTGGCGGAAAGGACGTAGGAGCGGAATTGGCGTCGGACCCGCGCGTTGCCGCCGTTGCGGTCATAGGGAGCGTCGCAACGGGGATCGCTGTGGGCCGGGCCGCCGCCGAGACCGTAAAGCCCGTACTGCTGGAGCTTGGGGGAAAGAATGCGCTGATCGCATACCCCGACGTCGACCCTGCCACGGTCGCATCCGCGGTCGTCGCAGGGATGAATTTTTCCTGGTGCGGTCAATCCTGCGGCTCGACGAGCCGAGCGTTCATTCACGCCGACATCTACGACGAAGTAAGCCGGCTCCTCATCGACCACTGCCAGGCGTTTGTCCCCGGTATCCCGACGGACCCAGCCACCACCATGGGCTGCATCATCAGCCGTGCGCAATACGATCGCATCCGCCAATACATCGAGCTTGGGAAACAGGAAGGAGCGCGTCTGCTGTGTGGCGGCAAGCCGCCCGCGGATCCTCGGCTTCAAGGCGGCTTCTTCCTGGAGCCCACCGTATTCGTGGACGTCAAGCAGGACATGCGCATCGCGTCCGAAGAAATCTTCGGCCCGGTTCTATCAGTGCTCAAGTGGGAAGACGAGGACGCGATGCTGCAGGACGTGAACGCCCTGCCCGTTGGCCTCACCTGTTCGATCTGGACCCATGACCTGCGGCACGCCCAGCACTGCATCGCGACTGTCGAGGCTGGCTACGTGTGGGTCAACGAAACGTCGAAGCACTTCCTTGGCACCCCGTTTGGCGGTCACAAGCAGTCCGGCCTGGGACGAGAGGAATGCCTTGAAGAACTGCTGAGCTTCTCCAAGGAGAAGAACGTCTACCTGAAGGCGGTGCCCAGCCATCGGGCCGCGTAACCCCTGGAGAGTGTCGATGAAAACCCCTGAAGAAACCAGAAGCCGGCCCGTCGCTCCTATCGTTAACAGCGCCGATGACTGGCGAGCCGAAATTCTGCGGCTTGCCCAGAAAAAGACGCCGAGCTTCTTCCATCTGACCGCCCCGCTTCCCTCAACGGGCCGTACCAATCAGGTGCTCGGCGCCACTGACATGCTGAGCGTCGTCCTCAAGACGTACGCCGAGGGTGGCGAAAACGAATTGCACGCCCATCCCAACGAAGACCACGTGTTTGTTGTGCTGCAGGGGGGGGCGCGGTTCGAAGGACCCGCTGGAGAGGTGCACGAGGCGCGGCGTTACGACTGCGTCCTGCTGCCCGCCGGGAGCTTCTACAAATTCCAGGCGTTCGACGATGAAGCGTTGGTCCTGCTTCGAATCGGCACGGCCGTTTCGCCGGACGTGGACGTCCTGCAGCGTATTGGAATGGACGGCCGCCCTTTCGATGGCTATTCGGCAGAGAACAACGAGATTCCACCAACCTTTATGGCAGGGCGTTACTTCGCCTGATTGGCGCAGACCGAAAAAAACATAAAGGCTCCATGCGAGCCGAGGAGGAAGACATGAAAATCACTATCGCGTCCGTGCTCTGCGCGCTCTGTGCCTCATTTGCCGCAACGCCCGCTGCTGCCACAGGGCAGTACCCTGAGAAGGCCGTGAAAATGGTCATTCCGTTCACGCCCGGCGGCAGCAACGACGTCCTTGCCCGCGTCATCGCCCAGGAGCTCAGCGCAAATTGGGAACAGCCCGTCATCGCTGAAAACAAGCCTGGGGCCGCCGGCAACATCGGCGCCGAATTCGTCGCCAGGTCTCAGGCAGACGGGTACACGCTGCTCATCGCCGCCAACAACGTGATGTCCGTGAATCCTGTCATGTACCGGCAGAATTTCGATCCGGCCAAGGACTTTGCCCCGATCACCTTGCTTGGGACGGTTCCCGTTGTGTTGGTCGTCAACCCCTCGGTCCCGGCAAAATCGCTGCAGGAACTCGTCTCGTACGCCAAGGCGCACCCCGGCAAATTGAATTACGCCTCCTCGGGAGCCGGGTCTCCCCAGCACCTCTCGGCCGAACTATTCAACAGCGTCGTCGGCATAAGCATGACGCACATCCCCTACAAGGGCGCGGCCCCCGCCACCGCCGATCTTCTGGCGGGCCAGGTCCACGTGCTGTTTGCGCCGTTGAACTCGGTCCTGCCCCACATTCAAGCCGGTAAGCTTCGGGCGCTCGCGCTCGGAAGCAAGGATCGTTCAGCCTTGCTGCCGGGCGTTCCCACCATCGCCGAAAGCGGATATCCGAGCTACGAAAGCGACATATGGGTGGGTCTGGCTGCCCCTGCCGGCACGCCCGCCGGAATTCTGCAGAAGATCAATCAAGACACCCGCGCGGTCCTGACGAAGCCCAGCGTGCAAAAGTCACTGTCCGAACAAGGCATCGAAGCTAAGACAAGCACACCCGAGGAATTTCGCGAACTTGCGGCACAAGACCTCAAGCGCTGGGGCCAAGTCATCAAGCAAGCGGGAATCTCGGCGGAAAGCCGCTAAGCCTTCCTGCGTTTCCGCCAGAGCACCGCCCGTGCCTGCGCACCCGATCAAGATCATCAATGTGAGTTCGATATGAGCAAGGACTACCCTCGTCGCGATGTGCCCGTGCCCTCTCCGTCTGAAAGTGGATGCTGGGGAAGCGACGTCATCGCCGACGCGATTCGAGACGTCGGCATCCGCTATCTCTTCGTCAACCCGGGCGCAAGCTTTCGTGGGCTGCACGATAGTCTGGTGAACCACCTGGGCAACCACCAGCCGCAAATGCTACTGGTATTGCATGAGGAGCACGGCGTCGCCATGGCGCACGGCTATGCCAAAGTGACGGGAGATCTGTGCGGCGCCATTGTTCACAGCAACGTCGGCCTGATGCACGCATCAATGGCCATCTTCAATGCCTGGGCGGACCGCACCCCGGTCCTCGTACTGGGAGCGACCGGCCCCGTAGACGCAGCGAAACGCCGTCCCTGGATCGACTGGATACACACTGCGCAGGACCAGGGCGCGTTGGTTCGTCATTTCGTCAAATGGGATGCGCAGCCGGCATCGCCCAAAGCCGCGCAGGAGGCGATCGCCAGGGCGGTGATGATGTCGAACACGGCGCCGCAAGGCCCCACCTACGTCTGCTTCGACGCGGCGCTACAGGAAGCGCCGGTCAATGACCGGCTGTCTCGGCTGGACCGGACCCGCTACCCCCAGCCCGCGGGCGGGCGGCCGCTGGCGCGGGACGTGCGCCAAGTAATGGAATGGGTCCGGGCCGCGCGGCGACCCGTCGTCCTCATGGGGCGAGTCTCTCGAAAAACCGCCGACTGGGAGCAGCGCGTGCGGCTCGTGGAAAGCTGGGGGGCCTTGGTCTTGACCGATCTGAAACTTGGCGCTGCCTTTCCCACCTCGCACGGCGCACATGCCGCCGCCCCTGGGTTCTTTCTCTCTCACCAGGCCGCGGAGACACTTAGGCAAGCCGACCTGATCATCAGCCTGGACTGGCTCGACCTGGCAGGGACACTGGGCCAGGCCTTTGGCGACGCTGCATGCCATGCTCGCGTCGTCCACGTGTCTTTGGATCAGTACGTCCACAACGGCTGGTCCATGGATCACCAGGCCCTGCCCCAGACAGATCTCACCCTCTTGTGCGACCCTGACACCTTCGTGGCGTCGGTAGTCGAAAACCCTGATTTTTCCCAAGCGGAAAAACGGCCCTCCTCCAGCGAGCGCCCATATCCGCGCAGCCAGATTTCAAAGTCGGACACGATTTCCATCGCTCAGCTTGCCGCCGATGTCGAGGCGGCCGCCGCTGAGCTGGACATGAGCCTGATCCGCCTGCCGCTGGGATGGTCCGGCGACCTTTGCGACTTCGACCACCCGCTCGACTATCTTGGCTACGACGGCGGCGGCGGAATCGGGTCAGGGCCAGGCATGGCGGTAGGCGCAGCGCTGGGGCTCAAGGACTCCGGCCGGCTTCCCGTCGCGATCATCGGCGACGGCGACTACCTCATGGGGGTGTCCGCACTCTGGACCGCCGCCAACGCCAGAATTCCATTACTGATAATCGTCGCCAACAATCGATCCTTCTTCAACGACGAATTGCACCAGGAACGCGTCGCGCGGGATCGCAGCCGGCCTATCGAGAACCGGTGGATCGGGCAACGCATCGATGATCCTGCGCCTGATCTGGCAGGGCTGGCCCGCGCGCAAGGCCTTACCGGCTTTGGCCCTGTCTCCGAGCCGGCGGAATTGGTGGGCGTCTTGCGCAACGCCGTGGAAATCGTGCGCGCCGGGGGTAGCGTCGTCGTCGATGTCCACGTGACACCGGGATACAGCCCGGCAATGTCATCGGGCATGACACGGTCGCACGACGATTAGCCGCAGATATCCTGGCAGGCTGCGGCCGGCCTGCCGCAGCCCCCCTGCATCGGTAAAGCAGCGCCACAGATAGGGGAGCCCGCGCGAGGACATCGCAGGGCGGATTGCTCAAGCCCCCTTGGAAACCAGCAGCACCGCCACCGAAGCCAGGAAGCCCAGCAATACTCGTCGAAAGGCCTCTTCGCTGAGGAACGCGCGCATTCGCCGGCCCATGATCATTCCCAGCGCCATCGGCGCAAGAGCCAGCGACGACATCGACGTCTCGACCAAACCAAGGCGACCGTAGTAGGCAAGCGCAAGGTAAAGCGGAATCATCCCGAACAGGTAGATGATGCTGATGCTGCCCACGAACTCGTCCCGCGGTAGCTTGAGCGCGAGCAAGTACGTGATGATGAAAGGGCCTGTCATGGACGACAGTCCGCCCATCATGCCCGCCAGGACGCCCACCCCAATTCCAAGCGGAAGCTCCCGTTCAGGCGGTATCGAACCCTGCGGCTTGTACATCATCAGTACCACCGCACAGATGACCGACGCGGCCACAAGCACACTCAAGACCTCGGTGGGAAGCGCGAGCGACAACCGGACGGATACCACCGTGCTCACCAGCAGGCTCAGCGACAGCCATTTGAAACGCATGGCATACCCTACTGGCTTGTCGGCCTGCCACGCCTGCCAAAGATTGGAGATGAGCACGGGAACCACCAGCAGGCTGATCGCTGTGGGCGGCGGCAGCACTAGCGACAATAGCGGCACCGCGACGAGCGGCAGCCCTACCCCCAGGGTTCCCTTGACGACGCCTGCCCCAAAAAAAGCAAGTCCGGCAAATCCCAGAAGCGCAAGCTCTGGGATCCCTGCGAAAGTCCACGGCACCTGGGACAGCAAGTCCATTTTTGTCTCATCCATTGTTTGCGCCAACACCAGGAACGCCAAGCGGCGCTGGGTTGACCATGAACGAGAATATTAGAGATCTAACTTTATTGCAACAGCGATGCACGCCGCAGCACTCGGGCTGGACGAGATCAATCCAGCCCAAACACCTTGCCTGGGCGCGTGGATCGATTAGCGGCGGCTCACTCGGCCGATGATATCCGGCGGGACAGCTCCCGGGTCGAGGGTACCTTGCGCTCGGCGTTCTCGAGGGCGGCTTCGTCTTCCGCCAGGTTGGTAATGATTGCGAGTAGCACTTTGCGCGTGGTCTTTATTTCGACCTCGGTCAGGCCGCGTGTGCCGATCGCGTTGATTTCTTCCGCAAGCGGTACCAGCTTCTTCTTGAGCGCGCGGCCGTTTCGCGTCAGGAAGATATGGATGTTCTTGTTGTTCCCCGGCAGATGTTTACGTTCGACATAACCGAGCGACTCCATCGCCTTCATCGCGGAGAACGTTGTTGGTTCCATTACCCCAGCCTGCTCACTCAGCTCCCGCTGAGTCAGGCCATCCTCCTCCCAGAGGATTCGCAGGAAGGTCCAGTGACCGAACGACACGTTGTAGTCTGACAAGCGGACTTGCAGGCCCCGGACAAGAGCGCGCGTGGCATCCTTAATCAGGTGTGCAAGCCTATCGTCTGGAACAGCCTCGCGCCAGTGGTCAAGGACTGTCCTGGTTTCTTTCGAAGTCATTGGCTATAAGAAGTTTCGTGTACTTAGATGGCTAAAAATGATACCCGAAACGGTCTTAAGCCGGCTGTCACAGATCAAACGTCGCGCATAACCCCGGATAAGACGACATCTCTCGACACTCGGGACGACTCGATCATGGCAAGGCAGATCTCCAGCGTGCGCCGGGCCCATTCCCCTCCGTGCAAGCATGGCTGCCCGGCATGAACGGCGGCATAGAGTTCGTCGATGACCTCGGCTCTTGGAACCAGGGGAGGCTCGATGTCGATGAGGTATTTCTTGTCGTCTTCGTAGACGTAGATACCATCCGGAAGCGGCCGAAGATCCGCTTTATCGCACGACACGACGAAGGGTCCGAAGTGTTGATGGCGCGCCACGCTGGGCGCCTGCCGGTTGGGCGGCGTATAGGCGCTCCCGCCATATGTGCCCGCATTTTTGAGCGCGGACTCCTCCGCGGGGCCTGCAATTGACTTCAACCGCCGCCGGGCCGCGCCATAGTCTTCCGACGACTTGGGCAACCCCATTTCGCCGGTCCACCCCATCCATTCATCGGAGTCGAAATGGCCATACCCGTTGTAATTCAATGCCGCGTATGCACCGCCGTGAAACCACATCAACGCGCTGTAGGCCCCTTCCGTTGGGCGGCTTTCGTCCCAGTTACCCAGGGCGCTGCGCACGCGCTCAGGCTCCTGGCACGCCAACAACCGCACAATGTCGACCTGGTGCGCGGCCTGGCTGAACACTGCCCCGCCTCCCTGTTCCGTCCGTAGTTCCTCCGGCCTGCGCGGCCGACAGATATAGTCCGTGAAGTTCAGGGCATGGATCATGCGGACGGCGCCGAATCTCCCTGATTGCACCAGTTCCCGCGCTCTCAGATAAGGCGTGTCAAAGCTGTGGCAGTGACCGATGAGCAGATGGACGCCGGCCCGCGCGCAGGCGTCGATCATGGCATCACATTCGGCCAGGCTTAGCGCCATCGGCTTTTCCACCAGGACATGCTTTCCATGATCGGCGGCAATCTGTGTATGCCGCGCGTGAAACTGATGCGGGCTGGCGATGTATATGACTTCGACCTTGGGGTCAGCGGCCAGCGCTTCCACCGCCTCGTAGGCAGGCCGGGAGAAATCTCGGCTGAACTGATCCCTGGCCGCCGCGCGCGGGTCGCACCCTGCGACGAGTTCGACCCGGGAATCCGCAAGGAACGTGGGAAGCATCAACGAAAACGCCCGCCCCAGGCCGACCACGCCGATACGCAATTTTCCGTTTTTCATGATTGGGGGTTCGGCTACAGATCGAGGACCAGCTTTTCGCACGTGGCTCGGGAAACGCAAACCATGATCTGGGACTCTTGCTCTTCTGGAAGCAACACCATATCGCGATGGTCTGCCGTTCCTTCGAGCATCCGCGTCCGACAGGACCCGCACGTCCCGCTTTCGCACGAATAGCCGACACGCACGTCCGCAGCCTGCAATACCGACAGTATCGACTTGCCCACGGGCACTTCAAGAGTTTTGTTCGACTTGGCGAGATCCACCAAGAACGGCTTGTCTTCAGGCCGCTTTCCCCCGCCCTCTAAGAAACTCTCAAAATGGATCCGCTTGGGCGACCAATGACCCGACATATCGCGCACGGCTTCCATCAGACCCCTCGGCCCGCAGCAATATACGTGCCCTCGGTTCGGCTTCTCGAGGATTGGCCATAGGTCGAAGCAGGCGTCCGGATTGCCGAGGTCGTGGTGTATCTTGACATTCGAACGGTACCGGTCCGAGCCCAACTCCCCGAGGAACGCCGTTGTCTCCGCAGCTTGGCTCAAGTAGTACAGCTTCCAAGGCGCGGGAGGGAGCTCGCCGAAGGATCGGATCATTGACAAGATGGGCGTGATTCCTATGCCCCCGGCAATGAACGTCAGCGATCCCGGATTGTCGACCAAAGGAAAGGCGTTATCGGGCGGCGCGACCAAAACGGTATCGCCCTCTTTCGCCTCATCGACCATGCTGACCGACCCTCCTCTACCCTGCGCCTCTCGCTTCACGGTAATGACATAGCGCTGGCGTTCGGAGGGATCGTTACACAACGAATATTTCCGCCACTCTCCGTTGGGGACTTGAATTTTGATATGCGAACCCGCCGAAAATTCTGGTAGGCCGGTTCCATCTTCGCGTCCGAGTTCGAATGAACGTATGCCTTTTGCGGCCTGGTGCGTAGCAAGAATTTTCAGCGACATCAATGTCGCATTATCGGTCGTGGGATCTGCCATGATTGCCTCCTTGAGCAGGGAAGCATTGCCTCCCGCCCGCCTTCATATCTTGTAGGACTCGTACGTGCTGGGATGGAACAGTTCCGAGACACCAACCTGACGCTCCGAGAGCCCCTGCGCGTGATGATGCCGAGTAAATGCCTCCAGCGTGGGTAAGCTCTTTTCAACGCCATAGGCCCAATAATCCGCTCCCAATGTGTCTCTTGCCGCCTTCAGTTGCTCCTCCACGAACGGCAAGGTCACCTTGGTGGCCGAGGTGTCGGACAGCTTTTCCAGCGCAGCAAGCTTGGACTGTTCGAAGGCCTTCAAGAGCGTGCTTGGCAGCCAGGGGTGCTGTTCCACCAGCGTTTTTCTCACGCCCACGACGTGCATGATCGGAAAAACTCCGGTTCGCCGGTAGTAGCCTTTTGCGGTCTCGGTCGGGTCGTCGAACAGCCAACCGATATTGGGATTGAATCGGGCATTACCCGACGGGGCGCGCGGCGCCATGAAGCCATCGATATCTCCTCGGTCCAACATGTCTGAGATGGTCGTATCGGCGGGCGCATCGATCATCTTCACGCTGGCCGGCAGCTTCAACTTGATCTTTTCGGGCCGGCCGGGCTGGTCGATACCGCCCCGTACCCAGGTCACGTCCGACGGCTTCACCCCATAGTCTTCTTCCAGGATGGCGCGGGCCCAAACATTCGCGGTCAGCTGATACTCCGGGATCCCGATGCGCTTGCCCTTGAGATCTTCAGGGCGGCGAATTCTGTCCTTACGGACATAGATTGAGGTGTGCCTGAATGCGCGAGACAGGAACACCGGGATGGCGATGTACGGGCATTGCCCGGCCGCATGCTTGACCAGGTAGCTGGAAAACGACAGCTCACTGACATCGAAATCCTGGAAGCGGAATGCACGGAAGAACATTTCTTCCGGGTTCAACAGCGCATACACCGGATTGACGCCATCGATCTGTACGGCCCCGTCATACAAGGCGCGATTGCGATCGTAGTCGCCCATTGCGATAGACAATTGAAGTTTAGACATGCACTGTTGCCCCTAAGCGGTAGTTTCGTAGTTGCTTTCGAGCTGCGGTCCAGAACCGACGCCATACACAGGCTTCGCTTCGAAATCCCGCCAGTCGACGGTCTTAGGAACAATGGCTTGGAATGAACATACGCTGGGTAGAACCTGCTTGTCGCCAGTGCCGATTGCGGCCTGCCCTCGGGAAAATTCCTCGACCGCCTCAAGCATCTGGCGACGGAACTCGACGATAGCCAAGTCACTGGCCCCGAGGCGATCGTTAGAGCGATCGGCGATCGGACCCATCGTTACCCACATTGCGATGTCCTGGTTCGGAAAGCCCTTGATACCCGTAAAGTTACCTGCCTTCATCGCTTGGCGATCCTGCCAGAACCGGTTGTCCACGTTACGCAGCGGGCGGTACTTATCGTCAAGATCCGAGCCGATACTGGTGCCAAGGAATTTGCGCCAGGTTTCGGTGTCTGGTGTCGTGGCGCGGTCCCCCCACGCGATGAAGTAGAAGACCGAATTGGTGTCATCCATCGGCACGTTGACGTTCGCCACGTTGTACAGATTGTTTGGCGGAATCAACACGGTGCCGGGAGCTACGAAAACCGTCGATCGGACATAGTCGGTCTGTGCGGCATTCGTAATGGGGCGTCGGATGGCCGCGTAGCGGAAGCCATAGTCGGTACGATGGACCTGCATGCGCGGGGCCTTGTCCGTCGACGGCCTCAACCAATTCTTTTCGGTTGCCTCCGCCCCCCCCACGCGTGCTGGCACGAAGTCCGAAGAATGCAGACTGGAGCTATGGGCCGAGTCAATAGCGCCTTCCAGGATCTGAGCCCAGTTGCACGGGATCAGGACCTTCGCGATGCTGACTTTCGCGGACTTCTCCGGCGCCCAGGGCGGAGGCACGAACGCTGGGATGCGGGTTTGGTCTCCCATGAACGCCCAGATCAGCCCCGCCCATTCTTGGACCTTGTACGCCTTGTGCTTCACCTTCTCGGCCATGGTGCTGGCTGCCGGCTCCGAGACCATCTCTATGACGGTTCCCTCGACATCCATTTTCCAGCCGTGATAGAGGCAACGCAGCCCACAGTCTTCGTTTCTGCCGTAAACGAGCGACACCCTCCGATGCGGACAGTACTCGTCCATCACGCCGACCCGTCCCTCGGTATCACGAAAAACGACTAGATCTTCGCCCAGGATCCGCGCATGGACGGGATCTCCGTCGGGTTCGCTCACCTCTTCGCTCAGGCAAATAGGTATCCAGAAATTGCGCATCAACTGCCCCATCGGCGCGTCACCTTCAACGCGACAGAGCAGCTCGTTTTCTTTATTCGTCAACATACATCCTCCTCATCCTCAGATCTCTCAGCACACGCATGCGGCGTCTGGCAAATCAATTATATTAGAGATCTAAGTATTTTTTCAATGCTGGATTTCCAACTTGATACGGCGACGGTTCAATTGGCCTTGATCCCGGCATCCTTAATCGCACTTTCGTAGCGCTTGCCTTCAGCCTCGATCGCGTCCCGATACGCTTCAGGCGTACCGCCCACGGATTCAATGCCTAGGGTGTTGAACTGCTTCACCACGGCAGGGTCCTTGACTGCTTTCGCGATTTCCTCGCTCATGCGCTTGACGGCGTACGGGGGAATTCCGGACGCGCCCAAAGCGCCCACGGTGACGGCAAAGTCGAAACCGGGAACGATCTCCGCGATAGCGGGAATGTTCGGGGCAAGTGCGGAACGCTGGCCGCTATTGGTCGCCAGGATCTTGGCCTGTCCCTTTTCCGCGAAGCCGGATAGGGACGGCAGCGCCGC
This sequence comes from uncultured Burkholderiaceae bacterium, assembly GCA_937871985.1. The sequence goes on along the minus strand of CALMPB010000468.1, from coordinate 85,318 downwards.
GAACACGACGTCGACCTGGCCCCCGATCATTGCGGGAACGGACTGCCCCGAGCCGCGGAAGGGCACATGGGTGATCTTGGAGTGGAGCGCGACGTTCAACGCTTCCATCGTGAGGTGGTGCGAGCTTCCCACGCCGGAAGAGCCATAGTTCATCTTCGCGCCATCACGCTTCGCGCGCTCGACGAACTCCTGGAGCGTATTGATGTTGCTCTGGCTGTTAGCCGCGAGAAACAACGGAGAAGTGGCGATCAGCGAGACGGGAACGAAATCCCGCTTGGGGTCATATGAAAGATCTTTGTAGAGTGCCGGATTGATGGACATCATCGATCCATCGGTCACGAGATACGTATACCCATCGCGCGGACTGCTCGTGAGCGTCTGCGCGGCTATCACACCATTTGCGCCCGGCTTGTTTTCAACCACGACAGGCTGCCCGAGGTTCTGGCTTACGCGTTGAGCGACAACGCGCGCAACCGTGTCGGGAAGTCCGCCTGCGGCGTAGGGAACGATGAAGCGGATCGAATGAGAGGGAAACTTCGCTGCATCTTCTGCAAGGGCATTCGCCGACCATGTCAGCGCGGACAAGACAGCGGCGATCGCAAACCTTCGCCGCGCAAAGTGACAGGACGGAATGCGCTTCGAGAAACTATTGAACATGATTGTCTCCGTTGGATCCGCGCCTTCTCGTGAGGGTGAATGTCGACGTTTCTTGCGGTCTGACACCAACCGGGCGCATTTCAAAATAATATTAGAGACCTAAGCATTGTTCAATCAGCTAATGCTTTTTTTCCGTTCGCGTTTTCCCTGAGAACAAGATGCCGCGCCGCTTTCGGGCGAACAAGCGCCAGCATCCCCGCGATCCATTGCAGGGATACAAGGCGCGCCTCTCACGCCGGGGCTACTCGGATGCGAACAGGCTGTCGAAGAGATGAAAGGCCGAGTTTGCTGCAGGTACTCCGCAGTAGATGGCCGTCTGAAGTAGCACCTCTTTTATCTCTTCGGGAGATACGCCATTGTTCTTCGCTGCTTTGAGGTGCAGCGCAAGTTCCTCCTGGCGGTTCAGGGCAACCATCAGGCCTATGGTGATGAGACTGCGCGTATGCCTGGGCAAGCCGTCGCGCGTCCAGATCTCTCCCCATGCGTAGCGCGTGATGAGGTCCTGGAACTCTGTGCTCAATGCGGTGCGGTTGCTTAAGGAACGCTGCACGTGCGCTTCTCCGAGCACCTTGGACCGGACTTCCAATCCTGCCTCATAGCGGTCATGCTCGTTCATTGTCTTCCTCCGTTTCATTCGCCGCGTCGCCGCGCGCAACCGGACCGCTCGGTCGCCTGTGGTACTTGGCAAGAACAGCATCCACATAGACGGTCGACTGGCCGCAATAGTTGAGCGGGCTCAACAGCTCGGCGAGCCTCGCAGGGGACAGATAGTCCGTTACCGCGGCGTCCCGCGAGAGAACCTCCAGCAAGGGAAGATTTGACGCGACCGCCAGGCGCGACGCCCTCTCGACCACCTCGTGCGCAGGAAGGCGCCCGATGTGCATACCTAGTGCCAGCATGACGGCTTCCGCCTGGATCAGGCCCCGCGTAATGTTCAGGTTTTGCAGCATCCGGTCTGTGTGCACCTCCAACCCCGACATGATGTCGGCAGTCGTCGCCACGGCACCGCCAGTGACCACTGCGAGCTCCGGCAAGACGTCCCACTCTGCTTGCCAACCGCCAAGCGCCCTTTCGTGCTCCTGGACCATGCCGCTGAATAGAGTCGCCACCAAGTGTGGCGCCTTCACTCCAGCGCTGAGCACGACGGCGCAACCGACCGGATTGCGTTTGTGCGGCATGGTCGAGGAGCCTCCCTTGCCCTTTGCACTGGCTTCCGCGATTTCGCCGACTTCGGTCTGGGCCAGCAAGCTCATGTCGCGCGCCATCTTCGCGCATGCTCCCGTCAACATGCCCATCCATGCCGCCACGGATACGAGTCTGTCTCGTTGCGTATGCCAAGGGATGTCGGGCAGGTTCAGTCCAAGGTGACGCGCGAGGGACCGGGAGACAGCCGATGCCTGGTCACCCAGGCTGGCCAAAGTGCCAGCGGCTCCCCCAAACTGCAGCACCGCCACGTTCTCTTGATGCCTCGTGAGGTCATCCTGCAGACGGGCCACGGCATCGAGATACTGCGCGAATTTCAGTCCGAAGGTCATCGGCAGGGCCTGCTGCAACCACGTCCTGCCGACCGTCGGCGTGGTACGGTGCTCGCTCGCCCGCGCGGCCAGGCTGGACGCAAGGCGGTTGATCTGCCGCTCAAGGATCACCAGAGAGGAACGCAGTTGCAGTACCAGGCCGGTGTCGATGACGTCCTGGCTCGTCGCGCCCCAGTGCACAAATCCCGCCGCCCGGATGTCCGCGCGCTTCACTTTTGCCGTGAGCTCCCGAACAAGCGGAATGGCCAGGTTTCCGCCGGCCGATGCCTCGTTCTTGAGGGCATCGATATCGAACAGATCGGCACGGCATGCGGCAACGATGGGCGCCACCGCGTCTTGAGGAATGACGCCATGCTCTGCACAGCTACGGGCCAACGCCGCTTCGACATCGAGCATGGCCTGAAGGGTCCCGGCTTCAGACCAGACATGGTTCATGGCGGGATGACCGCGCAGCAGATCTGTCAGCGTACCCATCGGCGCTCCTTCAGCAGTCAAAGAAGACCGTTTCGTCCGGACCTTGCAGGTGGATGTCGAAGCGATACTGCTTCACCCCCGAGCCGGCGACCTGCTTGGCGATGAGCGTTCGGCGGCGGGCTGCGGGAACAACGTTCAGGACAGGGTCGCTCTCATTGGCCGCCGGCTCATCCTCGAAATAGAGCCGGGTGAAGGCGTGCATCAACATGCCGCGCATGTGAAGGATCACATCAATGTGGGGAGCCGAACCAGTGGCAACTGGTCCTGGCTTGATCGTACGAATCACGAACCTATTGCCCTCCTCCGTGCCTGTTCCGACACGGCAGAAGCCTTTGAATCCGCGAGCGATCGCGTCATCGTGGCTGGCAACGTATTGCCCCGAGGCGTCGGCCTGCAGGGACTCGACGATGGCGTCGCCCACCGCGGCTCCGCTGCCGTCGTAGACCGTGCCCGTGATGATGATGTGCTCGCCCGCCACGCCGGGTTCGGCCGCATTGGCGGTGAACAGGCTTTTCAAATCAAAGTTGTATTGCTCCGGACAGAGGCCATATGCGAAGAACGGGCCGACCGTTTGGGAGGGAGTCTGCTTTAGTTGGCTCATGGTTATTCCGTGGGGGTCTGGCGCGCGCCGCGCAGCACGATATCGAATTCGTAGCCGAGAGCCACACCTTCCTGGGTCGCGGCAAGAGAGAACCGCGCCACGAGGCGGTCGCGGGCCTGTTCGGGCACGCCCTGGAAGATGGGGTCCAACGCGAGCAACGGGTCGCCCGGAAAGTACATCTGCGTCACAAGCCGCGCCCCGAAGTACTGGCCAAAGAGCGAAAAATGAATGTGATTCGGACGCCACGCATTGCTATGGTTGCCCCACGGGTACGCACCCGGTTTGATTGTGACGAAGCGATAGCGCCCCTGATCATCCGTAATACAGCGCCCCGCCCCAAGAAAATTGGGGTCGAGCGGCGCGTCATGCTGATCGCCCTTGTGAACATACCGGCCCGCCGCATTGGCCTGCCAGATTTCCACCAGCGTATGGCGAACGGGCCTGCCTGACTCATCCAGCACCCGGCCCGTCACGATGATGCGCTCGCCGAGGGGGGCTCCGTTCTTGACCGCGTTTAGGGTCAGGTCGTTATCCAAACTCCCCAGCTGCTCGCTGCCGTACACGGGCGCAAGCCGATTACCCAGCGCGCCCTTCAGAGGCACCAAGGGCAGCGACGGACTGCGCAATACAGAGGACTTGTACGGCGGATGACTGTAGGGCGGATTTGCCTGCCAATCGCGAGGCGTAAGGAGGATAGCGTCTTCGTGGCTCAAAGTAGACCCCGGTCGTAGGTGGAATAGGACGACTTTAACCACGCCAGAAAGTTATATATAGTGATCTTTTATATCTACAAGATGCCGAAAAAGTTATGGATATCGACATACACGGGAATCGCATCAAACTACGGCATCTTCAATGCTTTATCGCGGTCGCCCAACTTCGCAGCCTGCAAAAAGCGAGTGAAGCGCTTGCCATCACTCAGCCTGCGGTTTCCAAAACCCTGGCGGAGTTGGAGTCGGCGACCGGCGCTCGCCTGTTCGAGCGCGGACGTAAAGGAGCGGAACTCACCGATCACGGCCGGATGTTCGCGCCTTATGCCAACGCAGCCCTGTCGGCTCTACAGGAAGGTGTGCAAAAACTCCGGGGCGGAAATCAAGCACCTCCTTCCGTCGTGCGGGTCGGCATTCTTCCCACCCTTGCCCAGGTGTTGTTCCCAGCGGCATTGGCGGAATTCCGGCGGGAATTTGCGACCGTGAGCATTGACGTCCACACGGGACCCAACTTGGAACTGCTGCGCAGCCTCAAAGCGGCTGAGGTCGATTTCGTCGTTGGCCGGTTGGGCGAGCCATCATCCATGACGGGAATGAGCTTCGAGCACCTCTTTCGCGAACCGCTCACGATCGTCGTCCGCGCGGAACATCCCATCCTCCGGGGCGCCATCACAGCAAGCACGCTTGGTTCCTATGACCTCCTTTTGCCGACCGCGGGCACCCTCATCCGCCAGTCGGCGGATAGCGTCTTAGCCGCATTCGGCGTGCCCGAGAGCGCGGCAAGAATCTGCAGCCTGTCGGTCTCGCTGAATCTTCAACTCACGCTGCAGAATGAAGCAATCTGGTTCGTTCCTGCCAGCCTGGTCGACAGCTATGTCGCCAGCGGTGAACTGGTGCGGGTTCCCATGCCGGTTGGCGGAACCGATGAGCCAATAGGCCTATTGCGGCGCACCGACGTGACGCTCTCATCCCACGGAGCCACGCTATTCGAGGCATTCAAGGCCGCAGGCCTGAACCAAAACCGCCAACGCAGCGCCTGAACGCGGCCCGCCAAAACGATTTGAAAGCAGGCTGTTTGGAGTTGACCCGGTATCGTGGACACATCATTCTTTGTGTTCAAGGAGCCGCAAATGTCCAAGGTCAAACCGCCGTACCCGGCGGAGTTCAGACAGCAGATGGTCGAGCTGGTGCGTGCCGGGCGCACGCCAGCCGAACTCGCCCGCGAGTTCAACGTCACCGCGCAGTCCATCACCAACTGGGTCGGCCAGGCCGCCATCGACAGTGGCAAGCCGTTGCCCGGTAAGGAAGGCTTGAGCACGGCTGAGCGCGAGGAGCTCAGCCGGCTGCGCCGCCAGGTTCGCCAATTGCAGCAAGAGCGCGACATCCTGGCAAAGGCTACGGCCTGGTTTGCCGGTCGCAGCGATGCGACTTCAACGAAGTCTTCGGACTCGTGATGGCGAACCAGGCCGACTTCCCCGTGTGCACCATGTGCCGTGTTCTGGGCGTCTCTGCCAGCGGCTTCTACGCCTGGCGCGAACGCGCTCCTTCGCTCCTTCCCAACGCAGCATCACCAACGCGGTGATGACCGAGCGCATCCGCCAGATTCACAAGGACTCCTACGAGTCCTATGGCATGCCACGTGTGCGGGCCGAGCTCGTCGAGCAAGGCGTGTGCATCAGCCGCCAGCGCGTCGCACGCCTCATGCGCACAGCGGGCATCCGGGGCATCAGCCGCCGCCGGGGCTTCACGGTGACCACGCGGCGCGACAAACGCGACTCGCCGGCCCACAACCTGGTCAAGCGCCAGTTCCGGGCCAGTGGCCCCAATCAGCTCTGGGTGGCCGACATGACCTACGTGCCCACCTGGACAGGGTTCCTGTACCTGGCGGTGGTCATCGACGTGTGGAGCCGGCGTGTGGTAGGTTGGTCCATGGGCGAGCGCATGACGGCCGAGCTGGTGCTCTCGGCGCTCAACATGGCGCTGACCCAGCGCAAGCCGCAAGGCGTCATCCATCACAGCGACCAGGGCAGCCAGTACACCAGCCTGACCTTCGGCGAGCGCTGTCGTCAAATGGGCGTTCGCCCTTCAATGGGAACCGTGGGCGATGCCTATGACAACGCGATGGCCGAGAGCTTCTTCGCCAGCCTGGAGGCAGAACTCATCGAGCGCAACAGCTTCGAGTCCAAGGCGCAGGCCCGCATGGCCGTCTTCACCTGGATTGAAGGTTGGTACAACCCCAGGCGCCGCCACAGCGGCCTGGGCTACCTCTCACCCCTGAACTTTGAAAGGAGCCAGCAGACCCGATTCAATGCTCCCGAGCATGACCCACAGTATGCTGACGGGGCACCTCAAATGGTTTGAGAATCAAACCGGAAACCGTCCACCGGACCGGCTCAACTCCAACTCCAACTCCATCATGCAGAATCATCGTGAGCAAGCTAGCACGACTTCGCTGCAAGTGCGCGGGTTGCGTCATAGACCGTATACCGTGAACAGTGTTAAAGGCGGGGTGCAGATGGTTCTTACTCCGCCGACTGACGGATCTTCACCGGATCGGCAAGTCACGCAATCTCTCTGTGCCATTACCTCGGTGAAGCCGTAAGAGATTCCGGCTCTCGAGCAACCCATAGCGGGCTGGGGCACCCTGCTGAGCTGTCGACATTCAGCATGCGAGGGGACGGCATCACCGTCAAATCAATAGCCGTGGCTTCACGCCGGCCGAGACCCACAGGGGTAGGGGGCTCCCCCCCCCTGCAATCGCACCGGGAAATCAGACCTTCAGAAGGAAAACCTGGCCGGAAGCCGCGCCAGTGCTTGTATATCGAAAATTCTCGATTCCCAAACTGGATGACGTAAATCCCAAGTTGGATGAATTTCGACAGCAAGACGGCGCGGCGCCGGGTCGAGTGCGTCCGGGCCGTCAGGTGCTGCCGCAACGTCGATTCCGCTTCCCATCATCACCCCCCCACGCCACAAAGAATGGCGGGCCTCATAGGCATTTGCCGACCAAAAGCCGCCGCTGGGCAAGAGGAGATCGATTCGCCTCGTTACCGTACCTACATGAAGGAATGTACGGTACGCAAATTCGAACGGTACGGTCGTACCTCGCCGCCCTCTGTTTAAGCAAATTTGTACGGCGCTCTAAACTAATTGTGTACCTGGAGAGTGCAGCCCCACCTTGGGACCTCTTAGCTGCGTCCACGATTGCCCCGAACAGAAGTCCGACCGCCACTCGACTCTGGTGGGCGGTCCACTTCATGGAGCTTGCACTTTAGGCTTACCCAAGTTGTCAATCCGTCTTTGATGGCGCCCGCCTTCGAAACGCGCACTTAGACTGCTGACGCAGTCGCATGCGGCGACCTCGAACTCGACAATCCTGCTGCCGAGAGCCAGCACGTTGGCTTTGTTGTGCTCGCGCCCGAGGCGGGCCATAGCGGCTGTGGCGCACAGCGCCACTCTGCACGCCGGAAACCGATTTGCGGCGATTGACATTCCAATGCCAGACCCCGCAAATTACGATTCCTTGCTGGACTCTCCCGCTTGTAGGCGCCTCCCCCATGGAAAAGCCGAAATCGGGATAGTCCACGGATGCTTCGCTGTTCGTGTCCAGATCAAGCCAATCAATATCTCCAAACGTCCGATTCAGTTTTTCCTTCAGCTCGTGTCCTGCGTGGTCGACCGAAATCGCAATTTGCTTTTTCTTTCTCGCTTACCCAATTTGGCCTCAGGCATCTACGGCGATAATGACTCGATGCCTTGAAGATCACTGTCGCGGCCTTCCCAACGCTTAAATCGAGACGCACCACACTGCTATTGGTGATGATGGATGCGATCTCGGCGCCACCAGTCGCCTGTGCAATGACTTCGCTATTGACCGTGCCCCTCATAATGGACTTGACCACACCGGAGACGCAGTTACGAGCCGATACTTGCACGGCGGAAACATCGACCCTGGAAATTACTGGAGAGGCCTTGACCAGCGCGGTGGCAGTCTTGCCTTTTGACAGTTCCAGGGTCTGGGGAGCTGCCATGGGTGATGATCGCTACGATCTGCAGATCCCGGCGGTGCGCAGCACGACTTCGCCGTTGATCGAGCCTCGCGCGAAGGCTGTGATCTCAACAGAAAACTGATTGCGCGCGCTGGTTTGCATGAATGGCTCCTTGAATTGGTTGCCTTGTGTTCGCGGCCGAGTTGGCGCTCGGGGCGAGGTTGGCCAACAATCTGGCCTTCGTATCGGCGATAACCGAAAAATCATACGGCCAACTGACCTATGTTCATCCAATTGGCAACCCACGCATCAAGTGGTGGCCTTCCTTCGCTTTCCTCGTCAACGGCAAGCCAGCTTCCCTCCCGGCTTTGATTCCTCCGAGGCGAAATCGTGCAGCGAGCCCGCTGGCCCTGAGCGCCAAGGCCAGGCTCTGGCTTACTTCATGCCCTTCGACACAGAGATGATTACCGCATGGGTTCCTGTCAGCTCTTGCTGCCATGCTCCAGCTAGCGCAGGATTCCGCCATGCCGACCCGGGGATGAGCTCATCCGCACGTTCGGCGATCGCACGACGCCGCACGTCCAGAATCACCGCCCTGCTTTGAATGGCTGCCCCTTCCGCTTGAATTCCCCGTCCTGCCAAGCCCGTCCCTTAACCTGCTGATCGTTATGGATATACTAGCCTTATCCCCCCCGGGGGGATAAGATGCATGGCACTAGCGTTTCGTGTCCTCGTCGTCTCCCAATCTGGGGACCCTGAGGATGAGGATTACCACCAAGCAAACGCCTTGGTTCACAACCTATCTCAGTGCCGTCTGCCGGATATTTCATGCTCTCCTTTTCAGATCTTATTGCGCAGGGCGCCGCCCACGCGTGGTTGTTCATTCCCAGCGCGATCCTTCTCGGGGCGCTGCACGGCCTTGAACCGGGGCACTCAAAGACCATGATGGCAGCATTCATCGTGGCAATTCGTGGCACCGTTGGGCAAGCCATACTCCTTGGAGTAACCGCAACCATTTCCCACACGTTGATCGTATGGGGACTTGGGCTGGGCGGAATGTACCTATGGCAGGGTGTGGACGCTGAAGCGCTAGAACCCTACTTTCAGTTTGCTTCCGGGGTGATCATCGTGTTGATCGCGGCCTGGATGTTCTGGCGGACCTGGAGAGAGCAACATACGCGGGGCGCCCATGAACATGGACACAATCATTCTCACGATAACGCCGCGCATTCTCATGACGCAGAACGCCGCGAAATCGACACCGGCCACGGCACAGTGGTTCTGGAAGTGTTTGAAGATGGTGTACCGCCCCGGTGGCGCCTGCGTTCCACCAGCGGGCAGGTCTGGCGTTCAGCTCAGGTCAATGTTTCGACGGAACGCCCTGACGGAACGATTCAGAACTTCGCCTTCGCCGAGAAAAAAGGTTACCTGGAATCCATTGCCGAAATTCCAGAACCTCACGAATTCATGGCCAGGCTTACTTTGACGCATGGTCATCATGCACACAGCTATGACTTTGCGTTCGTTGAGCCCGACGGTCACCAGCACGACCACATCCACGAAGAATTGCTCGGGCTGGACGTTTCAGGCGAGGGATTTCAAGACGCGCACCAACTCGCCCATGCCAACGACATCCGGCGGCGTTTCGCCGACAGAAACGTCACAAACTGGCAGATCGCGCTTTTTGGCTTGACGGGCGGCCTGATCCCCTGCCCCGCCGCGATCACCGTGCTGCTGCTTTGCCTACAACTCAAGGAGTTCACGTTGGGGGCCGTGCTGGTGCTGTGCTTTTCGATTGGTTTGGCCATCACTTTGGTCACGGTCGGCGCCGTCGCGGCGCTGAGCGTCCGTCAGGCCACCAAGAGATTCAGCTGGTTCTCCACCGTCGCCCGGCGCGCTCCGTATCTGTCCAGTTTGCTGATCATCGCCGTCGGGATATATGTGGGCCTTAACGGCTGGCTCGGCATGCAAGTCTTGCGTGCATCCTGATTTGAAACGGAATAGACATGCTTAGCGTTCTCGCGAATCGCACCTATCGGCACCTGTTCGCCGCCCAAGTGGTCGCACTGATCGGAACAGGACTTGCAACCGTAGCGCTAGGATTGCTGGCCTACGACTTAGCCGGCGCCAGCGCGGGCGAGGTCCTGGGGACGGCGCTGGCAATCAAGATGCTCGCCTACATTGGCGTCGCACCGATAGCAGCCGCCTTTGCGGAACGGTTGCCGCGCCGCGCCATGCTGGTGGCGCTGGACTTGGTCCGCGCCGCGGTGGCCCTGTCGCTGCCTTTCGTGACCGAAGCCTGGCAGATCTATGTGCTGATCTTCTTGCTACAGTCGGCTTCAGCCGCATTCACGCCCACGTTTCAAGCAACCATTCCCGATGTCTTGCCAAAGGAAGTTGACTACACGCGCGCGTTGTCGCTATCGAGGTTGGCATACGATCTGGAAAGTGTGGCAAGTCCCATGCTGGCAGCGCTGCTGCTGACCGTTGTGAGCTTCCACAGTCTGTTTTGGGGAACGATGGTGGGATTCCTGGCGTCCGCGGCGCTGGTCGTTTCCGTTACCTTGCCCAAAGCCAAGATTCCCCCGCCCCGCGGCATCTATGACAGGACCACGCGTGGCCTCCGAATCTACCTCGCTACGCCGCGGCTCCGTGGTCTTCTTGCGTTGAATATTGCCGTTGCCGCGGCAAGCTCGATGGTCATTGTCAATACCGTGGTCCTGGTTCAAGGCCAGTACGGCCTGACGCAAAATGCCACCGCTTGGGCGCTGGCAGCTTTCGGTGGCGGGTCCATGGTCGCAGCATTGGTCCTTCCAGGGCTGCTCGAGCGCGTCCCTGACCGACGCGCCATGTTGGCCGGCGCGACCGTTCTTGCACTGGGCCTGCTGCTGGGTTTCGCCGTGACCGGCTATCAGTCGCTGCTGCCGTTGTGGCTGATCCTGGGCCTGGGGTACTCGTTGGCGCAGACCCCGTCGGGTAGGCTCCTTCGGCGTTCCGCGCATCAGGAAGACCGGCCCGCATTGTTTGCCGCCCAGTTTGCGCTGTCGCATGCGTGCTGGTTGATCACCTACCCTTTGGCGGGCTGGCTGAGCGCGAATGCAAGTCCTGCCGTCACGTTCCTGGTCATGGGCGCCATTGCCTCGCTGGCTGTCGCCGTCGCCGCATTAATCTGGCCGGTCAGTGACCCCAACCGAGTGGCCCACTCCCATCCAGACCTGGAGCCGGGCCATCCTCATTTGTCGTCGGATAACGGGCAAGCTACCAATCACTCACATGAGTTCATCGTCGACGACGATCATCGCCGGTGGCCGGATCGTCGATCGTAGAGAAGCCGATCGGTTGCTCGCTTTTGGGGAACGTCTTGTGATTAAATGTTTCCTCCTGCAATAAGAAACCTTGAGGAGACACCGAACCATGAAGAAATTTGCACTGATGATTGTTGCGATGATGATGTCCGTGAGCGCCTATGCGCACAGCGGTGGCACCGATAAGAATGGCTGCCATCGGGATCACAAGAACGGTGGCTCGCACTGCCATTGATGGGGAAGCGCGGGGGAGGCTTGTCCATCCGGCCTCCCCCATCAGTCTGCGGAGACTCCCCTCTGTGAGAGCAGCTGAAGTCCCGAAACAGCGATAAGTGACGAACGCACCAGCTTACAAAATCGTAATTTGACCCTATCCCCCCCACTAGGATACGATCCACTATTGGTTTAATCCGAATTCCGCTTGAGTTCCCAATTCGGAGTCTGTCTCCCGCACCATGCCGCCCTCCCTCCAAAAGGCCATTTCACTGTTTTTGTTCGCCGCGATGCTGGCGAGCACGGTGCTGCTTGGCTGGGGCACAGGCTGGGTGTCGCACGTCGAAAGTCACGCAGATCATGGGATCTACGCCGACGCGGATCTTCAAAGCGATGACTCGACGCCCTCCCAATTGACGGACGCGCAGCATCAGCTGCTGCATGAAGTCTCTCACCACCCGTTAGCCATTCTGCCAACGGTCGCACACACTCTCCGTCTTCCCGACTTGATGGCTCATCAAGCTATGGCCCACCTCCCCGTGCCAAGCGTAGCCATCGCGCCGCCGTTGCGTCCGCCACGGCTCTTCCTCTCTCTCTGACTTCAACGCCCTAGCTCGGGCTGATTGTTCAATTCGCTCGCGGAATCGAACCGCGTAAGCGTTGCTGCGCCTATCGGGCGCACAAGAGAGTCTCATGAAAAACGTAACGACCACGGTGCGAGACCGTGCTCGGCTGTGCCTTGTCGCCGGTCTGTTCCTTTGCGCCTCGGCAATCGCCGCAGAGCGTCCTGCAAGCTTCAACGTGCCGGAGGAGCAAGTCGGCGCTCTGGGAATCACACTGATGTCGCTGTCTTCATCAGCCCAAAAGGTGAGGACGGCCTATCCGGCCAAAGTGGTCATGCCGCCGAACGCCGACCAGGTCATCAGCTCCCCCGTGGCGGGTCTACTCACGCAAATTCTGGCGTTGCCCGGGCAAGCGGTTCAAGAGGGAACGCCCCTGCTCACCATCGCCAGCAGCGAATACGGTCAACTCCAACTGGATCTGATCCAGACGACCGCCCGGGCGGCGCTTGCTCGTCAGAACGCACAACGCGAACGCAGCCTGTTCTCTGAAGGCATCATCCCGCAGCGACGCATGCAGGAGGCTGATGCCGCGCTGCGCGAGGCCGATGCAGCCCTGCGCCAATCGCAGGCCGCGTTGCGACTGGCCGGAATGAGCCAGTCCGATATTCAGCGTCTTGCCAAGTCGGCCACGCCAGACTCAACGCTGACCATCCGCGCAGGGCGCAAAGGCGTCATCAACTCGATAGCCGTCCGCCCGGGCCAGCGCGTCGACACGGCAACCAGCCTGGTCGACATTTCCAGCACCGAGTTGCTCTGGCTGGAAATCCAGGTACCCGCCAAGGAACTGGTCACCTGGGCGGAAGGCTCTCAGGTCAGTGTCCAGGGTCGAGAAGTAACGGCTCGGCTCATCAGCAGCACAGCAACGGTTGACGCGGGCTCGCAGACCGTCACTGTGCGTGCCGCCATTGAGCAAACGGCCACGCCGCTGCGTCCGGGCGAAATCCTCAGCGCCGAGTTGGCGTCGACGGAAGGCCCCACCGGATGGAGCGTCCCGCTGGCCGGCATCGCTCATGACGGCAAACAAGCATACGTGTTCGTACGCAGCCAGGAAGGATTTGAAGCACGGCCCGTCCACGTCATCGCCAGCGCTGGCACGGTGGCACGGGTTTCGGGCAATCTCAAAGAGGGTGACCGGGTCGCGACCGCGGGTGTGGTCGCATTGAAGGGCGCGTGGCTGAAGAACGGGGAGGAGGAGTGATGCTCCAGCGCCTGGTTCAATTCTCCCTGTCGCAACGCCTGTTCATCTTGATTCTCATCGCCGTCCTGGCCGGCGCGGGCTGGTATGCGTACCGCGGCCTGCCCATCGACGCTTTTCCCGATGTGTCGAGCACTCAGGTGAAAGTGATCATGAAGGCCGCGGGCATGACGCCCGAAGAGGTCGAAAGCCGCATCGCCGTGCCCATCGAGGTCGAGATGCTCGGCATTCCCAAGACGCGGATTCTGCGCTCGGTGACGAAGTATGGCCTAGTGGACGTCACCATCGACTTCGAAGACGGGACAGACATCTACTGGGCCCGCCAGCAGGTCAGCGAGCGCCTGGGTGGGATTCTAGAGAACCTCCCTCCCGGCATCGAGGGTGGCATGGCGCCGATCACGACACCGTTGGGCGAGATGTTCATGTTTACCGTCGAAGGCGACACCCTGTCGCTGGCAGAGCGGCGCAGCCTACTGGACTGGGTTATCCGCCCTGCGCTGCGCTCGGTGCCCGGCGTGGCGGACATCAATGCGCTCGGCGGCGTCGTTCGTGCATTCGAGGTGGTTCCAGACGCCCTGCGCATGGCCGCCGCTGGCGTCACGAGCACGCAACTGCGGGAGGCCATTTCCGCAAACAATCGCAACGATGGCGCGGGCCGGTTGGGCGAAGGCGGCGAAGTCCTGCTCGTCCGTAGCGAAGGCAACATACAGAACCTGGAAGACCTACGTTCGATCCCAGTCACAACAGACAGCGGCCGCGCACTGAGGCTGGGCGACCTGGCGGACGTGAAGATCGGCACCGTCACGCGCTATGGGGTCGTGACTCAAGATGGCAAAGGTGAGGCCGTGCAAGGACTGGTACTCGGTCTTGCCGGCGCCAATGCCCAGCGCGTGGTCGAAGGTGTTCAGGCAAAGCTTGCCGAACTTCAGCCGACCCTGCCTGCCGGCATTAGCATCAAGCCGTTCTATGACCGCGCATTGCTGGTCGAACGCGCAGTGGGTGCGGTATCCAAGGCCCTGCTTGAAGCCACCGTGCTGGTTATCGTGCTGCTAGGCGCATTCCTGGGCAACATCCGAGCCGCGCTGACCGTTGCCATGGTGCTGCCGCTGGCCGCGCTGGCCACCTTCATCCTGATGCGCTTCTTTGGCATGTCCGCCAATCTGATGAGCCTGGGCGGCTTGGCCATCGCCATCGGCATGCTCGTCGACGCCGCCGTGGTCGTGGTTGAAAACATCGTTCAACGAATTGCTAGCGACCCCACTGCGGGCAAGGTACCTCGTCTGCACACCATCTACCGAGCGGTACGCGAGGTATCGGTTCCTGTGACGGCCGGCATCCTGATCATCATCACGGTCTTTCTGCCCTTGCTCACCCTACAGGGACTGGAAGGCAAGTTCTTTGTGCCGGTGGCGATCTCGATCGTCTTTGCGCTCGCGGCCTCTCTGTTGCTGTCGTTGACCGTAATTCCGGTGCTGTCCTCGTACTTGTTGAAAGAGGTCAGCCATGACGAACCGTGGCTCCCCCGGAAGCTTCTCGCGGTCTATGAGCCCACACTGGAATGGGTGATGCAGCGCCAAAAGGTCGTGGGTGTCAGTGCGATTGCCATGTTGCTCGGCGCGGCGGTGATCTATACGCAAGTAGGCAAGACGTTTATGCCCACGATGGACGAAGGCGACCTCATCGTCGGCATCGAGAAGCTGCCTTCTGTCAGCCTGGAGGAAAGTGCGCAACTCGACTTGCGCATCCATCGTGCGCTCATGAAATCAGTTCCCGAAATCACCGGAATCGTCGCCCGTGCGGGCTCCGACGAGATCGGCTTGGATCCCATGGGGCTGAATCAGACGGACACCTACCTTCTTCTAAAGCCCCGCAGCGAATGGCGAATGGATAGCAAGGAAGCGCTGATGGACGAGGTCAGAAAGGTTCTCGATCCTATGCCGGGCATCGAGTACAGCTTCACACAGCCGATTGAGATGCGCGTTTCGGAAATGATCATCGGCGTGCGGGGCGACCTGGCCGTCAAGATATTCGGCCCGGACTTGAACGAACTTAACCGCTACGCCCAGGAAATCGAAGGCCTGCTGAAGACCGTACCCGGCAACCAGGACGTGTACACCGTGCAGAACGATGGGGTCCAGTACTTGCAGGTCAAGGTCGACCGCGTCCAGGCGGGGCAATTCGGGTTGTCGGTCGAAGCGGTGCAGGACGCCCTGCGCGCACAGATCGAGGGCCAGCGGGCCGGCGAAGCGATCGAGGGCAACCGCCGCACGCCGATCGTAGTTCGCGGTCCGGAAAGCACGCGCATGTCGCCAGCGGAATTCGCCGCGATGCGCATCACCACTTCCGATGGCAGGACCGTTCCCCTCTCGGCGCTGGCCAAGCTGGAGCGTGAAGCCGGCCCCGTCAAGATCGATCGGGAAATGGGGAGCCGTTACAGCGTGGTGATTGCCAACGTCGGCGGCCGCGACCTGGTCGGGTTCGTGGAGGAAGCGAAGGCCCTGGTGGCGAGCAAGGTGGAGCTGCCGACCGGATACCGGGTGTCGTGGGGCGGCCAGTTCGAGAACCAGCAACGCGCCGCAGCTCGCCTGACGGTCGTCGTGCCGGTTGCGCTGGGCATGATCTTCGTCCTGCTCTTCTCCACCTTCCGCTCGGTCAGACAGTCGCTGCTGATCCTTAGCAACATTCCTTTCGCTCTGGTTGGAGGCATCGTGGCACTCTGGCTGACCGGCGAGTATCTGTCCGTGCCCGCGTCCGTCGGCTTCATCGCACTCCTGGGCATCACCGTGCTGAACGGCGTGGTGCTCGTCAGTTACTTCAATCAGCTCCGTCAGGAGGGCCTCCCACTCAGCGAGGTGGTGATGCAGGGTGCAAAACGACGGCTGCGCCCCGTGCTGATGACAGCATCCATCACGGCATTCGGGCTCATTCCGCTGCTGTTTGCGACCGGCCCAGGATCCGAAATCCAGCGTCCTCTGGCGATCGTGGTCATCGGCGGCTTGATCACCGCCACGGCGTTGACGCTCCTCTTGCTTCCCATCCTCTATCTGCGCTTTGCATTCAGCAAGCAAGGAGCCAAAAATGTTTGACATCTGCCTCACCGTTCTCTGCACGCCGTCCGTCGAGGAAGGCATCCAGGATCTGCTGCTGGTCACGGAACCCTCGCCCGTTTTTATTCGTCAGGCCGTCGCCGCGCATGGCGTCGCCTTTGGCGCTCTTAGTCAGGCCGAACAAGTGCTAGGCCGTGCGGATGCAATCGAAATCCGCATCCTGGCCAACCAGCAACAAGCCACGCAGCTCGAGGAAAAGCTCCGATCCGCTTATGGAAAATCCGGGCTGCTCATCTGGCGCACCCCCCTTGTTCAATCGGGAGGCCAGTCATGATTCGTACCAGCCTGTTCATCGCGGTGTTGGCGTTGGGGGCCAACGCCCAGGCGGCGACTCCTGCCCCATCGCAACCCTATGCCCTGCCTGACACGGCAATGGTCCGAGACATTTTGAACAAGGACCCCGCCGTGGCTGCGGCACTGGCCAATCTTCGAGTCGCGCGAAGCGCCGCCGGCATCCTGGAAGACTCACCCTATGAATGGACGCCCTCCGTCAGCGCGCAACGTCGCAACGTCAACACGGGCGAACACTATAACGAGTGGAACATAGGCGTCGATCGCACGATCCGCCTGCCAGGGAAGGCGTCCGCAGACAGGGAGATAGCGGGCGGCGTTCTGGGCGAGGCCCGAGCACGGTATCAATCGGAGATTCACCAATCGGCGACCCAGTTGATGACGCTATGGGTCGACTGGCTGCACGCAGAGGCCGCGCGTCGTCTGGCCCAGACCAACCACGCCACCGTCCAGAAGAGCGTGGAGGCGGTCGAAAAGCGAGTCAAAGCCGGAGACGCCTCCCGTTTGGATTTAGGACTGGCGCAAGCGGAGCTTGCGGAGCAGAACCGCCAACTCAGCCAAGCTGCCACGCTGAGCGATATCGCATGGTCCCGACTTTCGTTGCGCTTTCCTGGCATCGAGCGTAAGCCTTCTGATCTTCCGAAGCCTGAGGCTATTCCGTTCGAGGATGCCGAACTGCGCACTCGGATCATCGACGAAAGCGAGGAGCTGCGAGTCGTGCAAGCACAGTTGGCCCAGTCTCAAGCTACCGCGGCTCGAGCCCGCGCAGAGCGCGTGCCCGATCCGACCGTTGGCCTGTACACCGCATCGGAGCGTGGCGGCGCGGAGCGGTACTGGGGTGTTCGCATCAGCATCCCGATCCCGGGCGGGGGACGCTTCAAGCGAGCGGACCAGGCTGCGGCCAGTGCGGATGTCTCATACCAAGGTCTGGAGCTCAAGAAACGTCAACTGGACGCTGAAGTTGCAAGCGACATTGTCGCGGCCCGCGGCTCGCTTCTCACTGCCGAGGTCGCGCAACAGAATGCCCTGATGCTATCGAAGAACGCTGCCCTGATGCAACGTGCGTACAGCTTGGGTGAGGTGGATCTTCAGAGCCTGCTGATGGCCAAACGCCAGGACACCGGCGCAACTGCTAGCGCGCTGGCGGCCCAAGCCGAGGCAGTGAAGGCCTCCTACAAGCTGCGGATCGATGCTCATCTGATCTGGGATCTGGACAAGGACTGAATGGCAGGGTCGCTGACACAGCAGATCTCCATTCAGATCCCATTTTTGAGAAGAGCCATGATGAAAATTCTGTACACCAACTTCCATCGGAGCACCACATTTGGTGGGCATTCCATCTATATCTCGAGACTGGCCCAGAATCTCGCAGACCGGTACTCGATCACCGTCGCTGCGCCTCCCGGCTGCGGGCTCCTGCGCCTGGCCGGTGAGATCCCCAATGTCAACACGTTTCCCGTTGACTTCACATCACGCGTGTATCGCATGATCGCCCCAGCCAGAAAGCTGCGGCTGCTGCTCCTGAAGGAGAACTTCGACATCATCCACGTCAATGGATCGTCCGATCACAAGCTTGTCATCCTTGCGTCTCTCTTTCTGAAAAAGAAGCCAAAGATCGTCTTTACGAAGCACAACGACCAGCCCATATCTGCCGTGAATTCACTGATCAGAGCCTGGCTGGGCACGGACCGCGTCATTGCCGTGTGCGGCCACGTGCAGAAAAAACTGGCGGCAACCCCCTATGCACGGGTCGGTATTTCAACCGTCTTCAATGGCGTCGACACGCTCCATTTTCAACCGATGGCTGATGACCATAAGCGCGCCTTCCGAAGGCAGTACTTTGGCAATGAGCTCGCCGGCAGAATAGTCGTGGGAAGCAACGCGGGAACCGGCGACTACAAGAGTTGGATGGACATGGTTCGTGCCATCGCTCGCCTACCTCAGAACGCCAGGGAGCGTTTTCACGTCGCGGTTGCAGGCGCCCCGATCTCTCGCGCAGATCTCGCGGAAATACGCGGGCTGGGCATGGAGGGCCGCTTCAGCTACGTCGGTATGCTCAACGACGTTCGCTCTTTCATCTCGACGTTAGACGTGGGGTTTGTCCTTTCCCATCGGGTTGAGACGATATCGTTTGCCTGCCGCGAAATGATGGCCTGCGGGAAGCCCGTCATCGTTAGCGACTATGCAGGCCTTCCCGAGAACATCACGCCTGGAGAAGATGGTTGGGTCGTCCCCGCCAGATCGCCAGACATGATTGCGCAGCTGCTTACGCAGATTCTGGAGAATCAGTTTGACCTCTCGGTCATGGGGCATCTTGCCCGCCGAAAAGCAGAGGCCGAATTCGACCATGTCCGCTTCATCCAGGGAACGGCGCGCGTTTACAACGAACTGGTCTATCCCGCGCCGGCTCGCCACGAATTGAGTGGCGCAGATGGATAGTGCAACGTTGAAAATCCATCCCGACTTACCTTGCAAAAACGTAATCTTTCTGCCAGCGAACTGTTGGGTGCCTCCCCATAAAGTAGTGCCTACCCCGTGCTTATTTCACGGGTATTTCTCGGAACTACTGACAGGAGTCAAACATGAAATTTGGTTTCGCGGCGTCGCTCTTCGCACTGACGATGGTCTTTTCTTCGGCCCAGGCAGAATCCTGGCACACGGTCAATACGGAGGTCGGATACGAGACGCACATCGGAGAGTCCAAGCCCGGGAAGTCCGCCGAGCAGGTGCGGCAAGAACTCCTGGCCGCCAAGTCCGACAAGCGGGAGTGGTTCTTCAAAAACCTGAATATTGCCAAGCCGGCATGGACGCAAAAGTCGGAAAAGACACGCGAGCAAGTGATCCAGGAGATGCAAAACATGCCCGCGGAGGAACTCGCTTGGATCAACGAAGTTTATACGCCGGGATCGTGAGGCGCATTGCATACGGTCCGTTCGTGGACGGGTTTAAGAAGCCGCTGCGAAGACCTGCCCGGTGTGTGAACAGGCCTTTGCCGGCCTATCCACACCGGAGCAACCCTATATGAAGGTTCTCGTTGTCGAAAACGAACTGAAGCTTGCGGACTACCTTCGCCGCGCCTTGCAAGAGAACGGGCATGTCGTCGAATGCTCCCACGACGGAATCAATGGCCTTCATCTGGCCCTCGAGTTCGACTTTGACGTGATCCTGCTCGACTGGATGCTACCCGGCATCGACGGTATCGAACTCCTGCGCTGCCTGCGGCAAAAAAAGCGCACGCCAGTCCTGATACTTACCGCAAGGGCCGATGTCGAAGACCGTGTCGTGGGTCTGCACGAAGGCGCGGACGATTACTTGTCCAAGCCCTTCGCGCTTTCTGAACTGTTGGCCCGCGTATTTGCGCTGGGCCGCCGGGCTGTCGGCACGCATAGCGGCATCCCGCAGCCAATGAATCGGCTTGAGGTCAACGATCTTCACCTGGACTTGCTGAGCCGCAAAGCGACGAGATCGGGCCGCAGGCTTGATCTGACGTCCAAAGAGTTCTCGCTCCTGGCTCTGCTGATGCGCCGTCAAGGTGAAGTGATTTCCCGGCTGACCTTGGCTGAACAGGTGTGGGACATCAATTTTCAGAGCAATACCAACGTTGTCGAAGTGGCGATGCGCCGACTGCGCGCCAAAGTCGATGACCCCTTCCCCGAAAAGCTGCTCCACACGGTGCGCGGCATGGGGTATGTATGCGAACCCAGGAGAGACGAATGAGCCGGCGCCACCTTCATCACTCGCTGAGCTGGCAACTGTCGTCCTGGCTTGCACTGCAAACCTTTGTTGCCCTTAGCGCAGTCAGCGTCGCGGTCTACCTCATTGCCAACTGGAATCTTGCCTCCCGGCAAGATGCGCTGCTGGAACAGAAAGGGGAAGTCGTTGCTCATCTAGTGAACGAACATGAGGCAACTGGCAGGAATGCCGAGGAACTGCGACACAAGCTGACTGACCTCTTCTCAAAGAGCTCGGACTTCTTCCTGGCCCTGCAAACGACAGATGTTCGATTGAACTTTGGCAACCCTGTTGCCAGCGCTGAAAGGGGTGGCCACCACGAACGAACCCTGACGTTCGATTTGCCTGATTTGGCAGCCCCCGGTCAAACCATGACGGCAAGTCTTTCAATGGATGTGTCGTCCGACTCGAAACTCAAGACCGCCCTGGCTTGGGCTTTGCTGATGTGCGCATTGGGCGGCGCTGCGGCAGTGTCGGCCTGTGCCGCCTTTATCGTGCGACGCGGCCTGAAGCCGATCGAGGCACTGAGCCGCCAGGCGGCAAGCATCTCAGCCGACACGTTGGGGCATCGGTTGTCGGGGGTGGGACAAGCAAACGAGCTTCAGCCCTTGGTTGAACAGTTCAATTCTTTGCTGCAACGCCTGGAGATGGCGTATGTCCAGCTTGAGGGCTTCAATATGGACGTCGCTCATGAGCTACGCACCCCTCTGGCAACGCTGATCGGCAATCTGGAGCTTTCCCTGACGCAAAAGCTGGACGGCGAGCGCTTTCGCGAGGTCGTCGCATCCAGCCTGGAAGACGCTCAACACATGACAGAAATTGTCAATGACATGCTTTTCTTGTCCCGTGCGGACCGCGGCCTGAAGGCTCGACGTGCGCCAGTCGACAGCGTGGCGAGAGCGCTCGCCGAAGTGGTGGACTATCACGAAGCGGAAGCTGCCGAGAAGAATCTGACTGTGCAGATTAGCGGGGAGGCCCATGCCACGCTTGATAGAAAGTTGCTTCAGCGAGCGGCGTCCAATCTGCTTTCCAATGCGCTCCGGTATGCGGACGTTGGCTCGACAGTTCAAGTCCGAGTTGTTGAGCATCCAGAGCTCACCGTAGACGTCGTCAACGTTGGAAGGGCCATCGCCCAAGCGGACTTGGCGCTGCTATTTCATCGCTTCTATCGTGTGGATGTCGCGCGAACCGACCAGCAAATGCATCACGGCCTGGGGCTAGCCATTGTCGCCGCGATCGCCAGGATGCATGGAGGCAAAAGCTTTGCGTTCTGTAGCGGGAATACCGTGACGATCGGCCTGACCATGCCCGTGCCACGGCAGATGACGCCGAGCAATCCTCCCCCCACCTTGCAGACCATTCGGGTCCCGAGCGCCTAATGATTGGAGCCAATAAATGAAAGTGCGTTTATCTCTTGTCGGCGCGGTCGCGCTGCTGCTGACTGCTTGCGCAACGCCTCCTTCGGAAACGACCGGTTTAAGCCGAGCCGCGGTAAAGGCAGATCTTGCGATGTGGCAAAAAGCAGGTATGGACAAGCATTATCGGGGACGCGGGTCAAAAGACGTCTTTAGCAAAAAATACCAGCGTGATTATGCGGAGTATCAGCGATTGCGGGGTGGACCAGAGTACCAAGAGGAGCTTCAGCGGCAACTCCGGAATGCAGACCACAACGTGGACACGCCCATCAAGGCGGGTCAAAAGTAGTCTGTGGTCAGAGGTACTTTGTAATTTCCTTGAATTCTTCCACAGAGCGTTGGGCAGCTGGGCTGACCTGGCCGATCGCGCTTTCAAGGCAGTGGTCGATATGGTCCTGAATAAGCACCTTTTTGGCCTGCGAAATGGCTCTTTCGACCGCATGTAGTTGCTGCGCCACCTCAAGGCAGGGCCGGTCATCCGCCATCATTTGAAGAATGCTGCGCAAATGTCCCTCAGCGCGCTTCAGGCGCTTGGAGACGGCGTCGTGATGATGATGGAGATGGGGAGTGCTGGAGTCGGTCATAGTTGCACAATCATACACATAATGCCCAACATCCAGCCGACCGCTATGGGCGCAAGTAGGCCGAAG
The DNA here is from genome assembly GCA_937871985.1 of uncultured Burkholderiaceae bacterium. The sequence continues at coordinate 62,821 of CALMPB010000468.1, read as the reverse complement.
CCAATCTCAGGTCCTTCTCAGGCAGGCGTCGGCTTAGACGGTACACGGATGCTGGCGGCAAGTTAAGTGCCACGAATCGTACCCGGCTATACGCTAATCCATATTTATCCAGTATCTGTTGAGATATCGGGCACCGCAATCCATAAGTAAAGAGATACATCGCGCCCTTCGGCTTCATGACATCAAACACCGTTTGCATCAGACGCTCATGTTGATCAGACGTCATGTTCAGCAATGGCAATCCGCATACGGTCGTTTCCACGTCATCCAGTTCGGGGTAGGTCCCCCCGTCCAGGTTCTCGGCGGGCATCTGCAACACCATTGCGTGGGGGAATTGGTGCCTCAGCCTCTGGGTCAGGACAGGGTCTTGCTCAATTAGGATGAGCCGGGATTGATCGATGCCCTTGCGCAAGATTTCCCGTGTAAAGACGCCCGTGCCGCAACCCAGCTCAAGGATACGACCAGGGCCAGGCTGAACGGATGCTGTGATCGCCGAGGCCAGAACCGGGCCAGAGGGAAGTACTGCGCCAACCGCCCCCGGGTTGGAAACCAAGGCGGCGACAAAATCCTTCGTTTCACTCAGCCACTTGATCAGCGGACTCCGTGCAGGGGCGCCTGTGGCAGATTTTTCTTGCTGGGAGGACTTCATCCCTAACTCCATTCTGTAGCGTTCATCGTCCGAGTTTGCGCGCCGCCCGATCCTTGTGCGGGTAAATGCAGCAAATTTTGGTTGCGCGAGTCCGCAACGACTCACCTGCGAAGACCCTGTCGAGTCTCCGCAGGCCTCATTCGTCAGGTTACGTACTAGAGCACGCGGCGAATTTCCGCATAGTCTCCGTTGGTGCGCAGGGTGACCGTGACGGGAGCACCATTGCGGTTGCGCCAGAACCACCCGTGATTGCCGTCGAAGGCTGCTTCCAGCATTCCTTCATCAGAATTGACGCCACGCCCCTTTTCATAGCTGATCGATTTCCCCTTGGCGTCTCCGTGGGTGTCGAAGTTCACGGGGCCACCCTTTGCGCTCCAACTGAATTGCGCTTGGGCCCCCTCCTTCATGACCAACTTCACCTCCACGCCCTGGTTGGGCGCCAACTGGATCGTCATTTCATCCGACCGGCCGGCAACTTTGCGCGCGACCGGAGCCGGTTGCGCGGCGCTCGCGGGCGGAGTCGTTGCAGCCGCCACGGCAGGAGCCGAGGCAGGTGAAGCAGGCGCCGGCGAGACGGGCGCGGCGGTTGCTCCGGACGCGCCGCTCGTTTTCGAGGTCTGCGCGGTACCACCGTTGGTGAGCAGCGTCTCGATGCGATCGAGACGAACCAGTACCGCCTTCTGGCCAGCAGCGCCTGCTGCCGCATTGGCATCCATAGCTGCGTCAGCGGCCGCCTCCGCCGCCAATTGAGTCTTGATCTGACCCATATCGGTCAGCCCAAGCAATCGGCCCACGCGCGTCGGGTCGATTCCATATTCGGAAGGAAGCACGATCGTGACGAGGATAGCCACCGCGCTAAGTGCCGCGATGAGAGTGGAGCGCTTCAATTGCGCGGACGTAGGAAGTTCTTCCCGGGTGGGCTTGTCGGTGTTGTACATATCTTCAGATCCTTGAATATCAGGCCACGAACAGGCCGGTCAGTTGGTAGCCAATCAGGACAAAGCCTGCGCTCATCATCACGACGTTCGCAGAGTAGGCATGACGGAAGAAGCTGTCGGTCCGGCGCCAATACCCCATGACGATGAGGATTGCGGAAAGCGCCAATAGCTGGCCAATCTCGACGCCAACATTGAAAGCCAGCAGATTGGGGACCAATCCGTCAGGCGAAATGTTGTATTCGATGATTTTTGAAGAAAGCCCGAATCCGTGGAAGAAGCCGAAGATGAGGGTGGCCACTTTCGTGTTGGGCTGGAATCCGAGCCAACGTTGGAAGGCGCCCATGTTGTCGAGTGCCTTGTAGACCACCGACAGGCCGATGATGGCATCAATGATGTAGCTGTTGATGCCGATGTTGAAATACACGCCCAACAACATGGTTGTCGAGTGCCCCAGGGCGAAAAGGCTGACGTACAACCCGATGTGCTTCAGGCGGTACAGAAAGAAGATAACGCCCAGCAGGAACAGGATATGGTCGTAGCCCGTGACCATGTGTTTGGCGCCCAGATAGATGAAAGACATCAACTGGACGCCGGAAATCTCCTGTATGTATCCCTTGTCACCTTCGGCCACGGCGTGCCCGAATGCGGCTCCGCTGATCAAGGCAAGAAATAGAAACAATAGGATCGAATAAAAGGGGGGGCCATTGCGCGTGGCGCGCGCGAACGTCCGCCCATATCGATGAACGATAGCGGTCATGCGAGTTTCCATAAGTCGGTAAAGTGGGCCGCATGAAGCGGCGCGGCAACTAGACGACTAGCGGTCTCGGAGGACGTTCCAGCAGGAATGGGGAATGAGAAACGGACAGCCACTCACGATGTGATCGCCATGAGCGTTGCGTAAATGTCAGGGAGTTGGCAAACGAAGGCACCAAACCGGCCGCATCATGAGAATGGTCGGCGTGGTTGTGGCCGTGGCCCTGCTTGGTCTCTTGTCCGCCCACTGATGCCGATTCACGCGCATCGTCTTCGTGGTCGTGACCATGGCCATGCAAGCCGCCCTGAGCGTTCCAATCCGCATTCGCTGCGGTGAACAACGCCACTTGGTCCGGCGCGCCGGTTGCCGGAAGCACGAACACGATCATCGCGATCAGCGCGATGATGTGACGGGACAGGCATGAGCGAAACGGCGATGGCATCAAAAAGCGGAGATGGGGCTGGACGTGGAGCGTTGTCAGTTTAGCCGGATGGACCGAACCGGCTGTGCGCGTCGGAGCGGGAAATTGTATCCCCCCCTGGAGGATTTGGCGAGCCGCAGAGGATGCCAGATCAAAAAAAACGCGCACGCACCCATATCGTGCGTGCGCGAAGGACCTCATCCCTTCGCGGAGGAGAGGCCAGGAAATGCCGGCGGGAAAGGTGCGGGTTACTGTCGACGGTTCAATTCTTGGCGATACTCCTCCCCATTTTTCATGCGAACGTATTCGGCGTGGGCCGAGCGGTATTCGCGGCTGTAGATGTCCGGGGTGTGCTCACCTCGCCAAAACTTGTCCATGCCAGCGCGCTTCCACACAGCCAGGTCAGCCTGGACCTCGGCACGCGTCAGTCCCTCGCGCGGCGCGGTGGACGATGCGCCAGATACCGTCGACTGCCCATAGGCCACCGGAGCCAATGCCGACACCAACAGCGCGGCGAACACTTTCTGCGTAACTTTCATCATTTGACTCCTTAATTTAAAGCGGGCCTGTGACGTCGGGCCGCTTACTGAAAAATCGTTCGTGCATACATCGAACGTTCACAAGTCTACGTAGGCGTCACCGCCAGAATCAGAACAGGCAGATTACAAATTCGCCGCTTTTCCGACATGTGCCGCGGCCATGCCTTCTCCCTTACGTTGAGCTAACGAATATGTAATGGCCCCGTTCGAAATCTGTAGGGGAGCCTTGATCAAACTTGCGCAGACCAATGCCACTGAAGGCAGTTCGCACTTCGGAACGCCGGGCCGCTCGTTCGCGGACGTGGGCGGGCTTGGAAAGTTTCATTCAATCTGCACAAGGAGAAGTTATGAAAAAGGCTCTGTTCGTCCTCGCGACGGCGGTGTTAGGATCGGCAAGCGCTAGTGCCAGCGCGGAAACATCGGTCACGCTGTATGGGCTGATAGACACAGGGATCGGGTATGCGAACGTCGATGGGTCCTTTACTGACCCGGTCACGGGCGTTCGCTCGCGCCTGGACAACAGCCGCATGGGCATGACGAGCGGAATGACTGCGGGATCGCGCTGGGGCCTTCGCGGCAAGGAAGATCTTGGCGATGGCCTTTACGCCACCTTCCGCCTGGAATCCGGCTTCGATTCGGCCGACGGCGGTTCGCTGCAAAACGGCCGCTTGTTCGGACGCGAAGCGACCGTGGGCCTGGGCAGTGCGGAGTGGGGGGAGATCAAGTTTGGCCGTCAGTACAACGTTGCCACGCGCTTGATGTCCAGTCTGTTCGGCCCTGCTTTTGGCGGCTTCACCCAACTGAACACGGGCGCGGGTCTGGGCTTCAGCGCGAGCAACTGGGTACGCTACGACAATCTGGCGCTGTATGAGAGCGCTTCGATCGGCGGTTGGCGCGTTTCTGCGGGCTACTCGTCCAACGCCGACGACACGCGTACGGCCCAGACTGGATTCGCCACCGCGGACAACACGCGCGCAATCACCGCGGGCCTAAGCTACGCGAACGGCCCGCTGATGGCTTACGTTGCATACGACCAGCTCAATCCGTCCAACCGACTATCTTCCTCACAAACCGCTGCCACTCCAAAGGCCGTGACGGTGGGCGCTGGCTACGACTTCGAAGTGGTCAAGGTGCTACTGGCCTACGAACGCGCCAAGGACGGCTGGTTTGCGGGCAAGGGGCTGCCAGGCGGAGCCCGCATCGGCACATTCAGCGGCACGCCGTCCAATGCGTTTGTGGATGGCTTCGATTCCAACTCCTACCTGTTGGCGGTTTCTGTTCCGATGGCCAAGTCGGGCAGCCTATTTGGCTCGTGGCAACATGTCTCCCCGAGCAACGATCGCCTGACTGGCGGGGACTCGAATTCCAACACGTATTCGCTTGGCTACAGCTATTCGCTGTCCAAGAGAACAAATCTGTATGCTCTTGCATCCTACACGCAGAACTTTGCCTTCATCAGTGGAACGAAGGCCACCGAAGCCAGCGTGGGTCTGCGCCACGCATTCTGATCAAGAGGTGTGAAAGCCGAGGCTGCGAGCGCAGCCTCGTTGCCCTGTGCCGGCGCCCACGAGCGCCGGCCACCAGCAGCGCCGCGGCGCACTACCCGGGCCGGCGCAGTTCCAGGGTGTACCCCATGCCTCGGCATGTGTGTAGGAGCCTGACACCAAAGGGTTCATCGATTTTTGCGCGTAGGCGCCTAATCGCCACTTCAACGACATTTGTGTTGCTATTGAACTTGAGGTCCCAAACGGCTTCGGCCAGCACGAGTTTTGACAAGACTTCTCCCTGGCGCCGCATCAGCATCGTGAGCAATCCGAATTCCTTGGGGGTCAGCTCAAGCCTGGTATTCCCACGGAATACGCGTCGCCTTAGCAGGTCCACTTCAAGGTCCGCGAGCCGCAGTACGTTGCCGTCACTTTCACCAGATGCAAGCGTCCCTCGCCGCTCAAGTGCGTAGACGCGAGCCTGGAGCTCTGACAGCAAGATGGGCTTGGCTATGAAATCGTCAGCGCCTGCCTCAAACGCCTCGATTCGATTCGCGGTCAGCACGCTACTTGACATGATAAACACGGGCACCTGACTGTCACGCCGTAGCATTGTCAGGACGGACTCGCCATCGATCGGTGGCAGATCATTATCGATCAGCACCAGGTCATATCGTGACTCGAAGGCCATTCTGAGGCCCGCCATGCCATCCGCCACGACGTCCACCAGATGGCTGTTCTGCGTCAGCGATCGCCGCAATAGTTGTGCGAGTAGGATATCATTTTCGATCACCAGTATTTTCATCAACGCCTCACGACTGCATCGCCTTTAGCCTTGCCCGCGACTGCGGAACATATGTTCCAGCGCTAAGCCCGGAGAATGACTGTGTCCGGTGCAAGTGGATAACCTTCGTACTCTATCGGGCCAACCGAGTCATATTGCAAACAGCGATATTACGAATGCGTAATCTGAATGCGGAGGCGAATGTGACGAGCACGCTAAAAAGTTGTCGGTCAGGACGGTTACGACACGGCGCGATGACTGGATTGATGAAGACCCAGATTAACTGGATGCCGGTGGTGGTCGATCCCGTTCGAGCCACCCGGTAAGATGCTAACGGTTGTGCAGGTCTCTGGCGCAATGCAGCCCTGCGCCGCTGTGCACAAGATGCGTGTTCTAGACGCGGGATGCGTATCCTACTGTCCAAAATCACTCCGGAGAGCGGGCGCGAAAACCAGGAATGAGGGCAACCTTGCAAAATAAGGTGGCGCCCAGAAGGATTATTTACACCCATCTACAAATGATTTCGTGCCAGAGTTTGGTCTCCATAGAGACCGGTTGAGAACGACAAAGGTGACACGCCGCCTTCCTCATACCAAAAGGAAGCCATATCACCCTGTGGTGATCAATATCCCGAAGGAGCAATCGGCACGGCTCCTGCTTGACGCACCGTGCGGCCATGGCTGGCTGGGCAACGCCTGCTGATGAGCCCCGGCACAGCCCTGGCCGGCTTTAGGGCAGCCCAGCGGCCCGGCGGTACCCTCGTCGTCACCACGCCCAACAGATCGCGAGGCCAATTTTTTCTGCGACGGTTTCACTCAGGCTTTAACCCCATGTACGGAAAAATGGCGCGGCGAATACATCACCTATTTCGCCTTCTCGTTCCCACAACTGCACTTGATCCTGACTCAAAGCGGCTTCCGCAATGTGCAACTGCATGACGTGGACGAGCCAAAGCTGAAACGACCGCTCGAACAGCTGCTAGAAGGGCCAGGCGAAGTGTATTGCCGCCGAAAGGCAGCGGCTGCCGATACCGCGGAGGAGCGCGATTACTGGACTCAGGCGGGCAGCAAGCAATCGCTCTATGGACGCTGGCTGGTTGTCACCGCGCAAAGATGACAACCGTGGCTGGCCAGCAGCGAGCCCAGCCCGCCCTAAGAAGTTGAGCGCTCCGGAACCTCAACTGTTCCCGGCTCCAAGCCGCGAGCCATATCGAAAAAATCGAGCTCCGTGTAAATCATTGTGGATCTGATATCACGCTGGCGGAGCAGCTTCTGAACAAATCTCACGTCTCGACCCGCCAGCAGTTGCGTCTTCCCGAATGTATGGCGTAGCCAATGAGTGGACGCCCGCCGCAACAACTCGGCGTCGGCAGTATTTCCTAATCCATCAAGATACTCTGCACACTCGGCGAACTCCTTCTTCACGATGTCCCAGAGCGTCGCTCGACGCCGTACCTCGCCCCACTGAAGCGCACCTCGACGCCCTCGGACCGATGGTCGAACGCCATTGTCCGACCGGCGCGTTCGCCCAGACAACACGAGCGCTGTCGCCTCGCCAGGTTGCGGTGCGGGCGGCAGTCCGAAGGCTTGCCTATACGCTCCAAGCTGCTCGATGAGAGCATAGGGCACCGGCACGCGGTCGACGTATCCTCCTTTGCCATGACGCACAAGAAGCGACCAGTACGTTTTCATGGATCGAGGATCGGACATGAGCTCGAAGTCACCCATATTCGCCAGCACGACCTCCGAGGCACGCAAGCCGACCCCTTCGATAAGCTGGATCAAAAATCGGTTTCTGGCATACGTTAGTCGTGCCACGAGGGTTACATAATCCCGCTTATCCATGAGCCCGATGACTGTGTCTATTAGGTCAGGCGGAACCGCGTGGCGTGTCGGGGCTGCACGCTGTGCACCGCCGCCCAGTCCAGCCATCGGATTCTGCTTCACATGACCGGTCTGGAACCAGAACACGAAGAGCGCATGCAACACCTTCTGCGCATGCGACACCGACGTCGGCCCTAAAGGCTTTCGAAAGGGCGTCCATGCACTGTCGTGCTGAGGCAAACGGCGACGGGAGATGTGCTGGGATGCACGAGTCCGGAGGAAATCGAGGTATGCCAGCACATCCTGAAGCGTCCAGTGGCTGGGCTGAACCACCCTGAACTTCTCGCAGTACCATTTCAGCCGATCCATCTCGGAACGATAGGAGCTCAACGTACGGGGACTCACTGGCGGGTTGCGCGCTTTCAGAGTCGCGAGCCAGACCTCAGCTGCCGCCCAGTCGTCGGTCACCAGACCCAGGACAGAGCGACCATCCGAGCCCCCAACAACAATATCTGCGCTCATTCGGCAGCCCTCCCACTGGTGGCCGCACGACGATAGGCTTCAAGCATTTCGCGCTCCTTCACTCTTTTGGCGTGCACTGACTCCAGTGTTTCCTTCAGCAGGCGAGCCTCTCCTCTGGACTGCTCAATTGCGTAGAGCGCGAACAACCTGTTCCCTTCTGAGAATCGCGCATTCTGAGCCAATGCCGCCCCAAGCTCGCCGTTCCTCATGAGCAGCTGATCGGCAATTTCCCTGACCGCGAGCAGCGCTGCCTCGGCTGCGCGTCGCTCCTGGACTGCGATCGCCAACTCTGACCTCATCCGTGCGCAGTCCGCCTCCAAGTGCTGTATACGCGCTCGTTGGTGAGACAGTTGCACCGCGAGCGCGGATATAGCCGGATCTCGTGCTTCGCCCGTATCGTGACGTACAACATGAGCGGCATAGGGCCGCGCATCGGCTTGGCCCTCAGTGGCAACAAGGCCTGAGTATCCACTTGCGATCTCGCTTTCCACCTTCAGCTTGGCTGCGTGTACCGTCGACTGCGAGGGAGAAAACGGGGCACCGAATGCCTTTAGCATTGATCGGTAAGTGCCAGCGCCATGCAGGCGGCCAGTGGCGCTGTAGGCCAATCTTATGAATGCGACCAGGTAGGCCTCGTTTCCCTGCACCTGCGCATCAGGCAGTAGCCCGAGGCCCGAGGTAATGGCGCGAACCTGTTCATCTGAAAGCAGCGACTCTCTCCGACCGGACATTTTTCTAGCCAAACATGTTGCCCATTTGCGCTAGCGCCGCACGCTCGGCGTCGGACAGCACGTCGCCTTCGTTCGGGTCTATGCGCTCGGACTCGCCAGCGCCTCCTTGTTCCGAGCCCACCGAGTCCTTCGCAGGCACCGCCGCCTCCGGTGCGACGGATACTGGGGGGGCAGCGATGGAGCGAGACTCCGGCACCGCTGGCGTCGGCCTAGCGGGCGGTTGCGTCTCGCCAGCGGAGAAAGAACCTGTCGCCGCCCCCTTCTCCGCCGGCGGAAAAGCGGCACCGACTTCCGTGCCCGACCGAAGCGCCTCGATGTCAAACGCCGGCGTTCCCAGCGCCTGCGGCGGTCGGGGTGCCGGCCGTCGCGTCTCAGCTTGCAGACCGCCAGGCCCGCTTAGGGCAGCCTGCACGGCGGCATCCAGCGTACCTTGTTCGAGATGGTGCAGGAACCACTGATACAACACCCCTCGAATGAGCGGCGTCTCCTGCCGGTAGGGCAACGCCGCCAGAAACCGCAGCATGCCCGGGCATTGCGTTTCCCTCACGATAAGCGGCATGCGCCGCTCAGTCTCGTCCGGATCGTAGATCTTCTGGTGACGCGGCATAGTCAAGCCGCCTTGACAGACGTCCGAGCCGCGCTTTGCTGCTTCAGCTGACCGACAGCAAATCGGCAGAAGCCGTTGGCAACAGCCATGCGAGGCTCCTCCAACAGGATCGTGTGCGGCCATTTCTCGCTCAGCGTTTCCGCCAGGAATACGGCGCCGCCCCCCGCCAGCAACACCCCGTCCAGCGTGGATACCTCGCGCGACAGGAGCGTATCCGCTTCTGCAAGGATAAGCTGCGCAACAGGACGGACCGCCTCAGCCACATCCTTCGTGACGTCGACCTTCTGTCCGAAGTGTTTCACGGAGCCGGCGATCAACGCAGCATGGCATTCCCGATCACCAACGCGGATTCCCCGGTCGGCCAGTATTGCCGCCAGCCGCTTGACCGACGATCCCATGCCATCGCAGCTGCCGAAAGCTCCCGCGATATGGCGGCCATTTCGAACGAGCAAAAAGTCCGTCGTGAAATGTCCGATCTCGATGACGGCCCAGGACAGCGGCTGACCGTCGTCACCCGAGAAGCGTTCCTTCACAGGGACGCCGCTCTGATTGAGGACATGTTGGAAATAGGCGCCGGCGGGCTGGGGGATTACTTTGACGTCGGTGCCAGCGACCGATTTAGTGATCTCGGCCAGCTTGTCCTTCTGATGGTCAAACACGTTGGAGGGGGATCCGATCACGATGTACGCGTCCTCAAGACCCTTCACGCCTCTGGCCTTCAGCCGGGCCAGGGCGGAGGCTACCAGTGCCTTGTAGCCAGGCTTCTCGATCCAATCGTCGTCCATTCCGATGTTCGTTCCGCGGCCGCCTTGAAGACGAGCAGTCTCGCCAGTGAAGTAGGTCCGCCCTTCGACAGCGACCGTCTCATTCGCGGCTTCGGCAGCCGTAGCCTCGTCGGCGATGTGGAATGCTTCGCACACATCAGACGGGAAGAGGAACCGATCAAACAGGCCGGAGGCGTGAGAAACAACTTTGACCGCGCTGCGGCCGATGTCCAATCCAATGCAAGTACGGTTCATGCGCAAAAATCCCTCAGGTGGCATTGATCAATGGGCAGTACACACTGCACCAATGAGCGAATCCTAGGCATCGATGCAAGCGGCTACAAGAGCGCGCGCCAAAAAAATCGATTTGAGCATCGGAATGGATTGCACAATCCAAAACGATTGCCGCCTCGCGATGGCAAGCAGCGACTCGCGTCGGCACCGATGAAATTGCGAATTGAGTCCTCCACCGCCTCATGATTACCACCCTTTCTCCACTTGGAAGCCGTCGCATTGCGACAAAACCTACTTTGGAGAGAGTTATGGACTTGGTGAAAAGCGTCAGCATTGGCAATCTATTGAACCAGCGAGAGGCAGTTCTGCAACGTCTGCGCTCAGCTCGCGATCTGATCGAAGAGGCACGCAAGATCGCGAGCGCTGCGCATCTAGGCTGCGTCGAGGACATGTTCTCGCCAGGCCGCTATGGTTTCGCGGGCAATTTCCTAACGGGTGACTTCGGGAATGTTGAACGATGGATCGATAAGGCAGGGTGGGAGTACCTGATGGCGGAAAGCGGAATCCGCACTTTTATGGACTCCGCAACCCGCCAGCGGTGGGCCGAGGCGATGAACAAGGAGGAGATCCCTCCTCTCACCGTGGATGTCATCGCCTCCACCTTCGGGCAGCTGTACGACAATCGGCAACAGATGTTCGAGAATGGCGTGGTCGAGATATTCCGGCGGCTGAGCTGGAACTACAAGACCAACGAGCCATTCAAGTTTGGGCGACGAATCGTCTTAAGCTACATCCTTCAGTCTGATCGTTGGGGTGGCGCATATCCTCGGAACTGCGATCAGCTCGATGACCTGGAACGTGCGCTCTATGTTTTGGACGGCAAGCCAGAGCCCGACCACCGGCAGTCGATCGGCACTATCGTTCGAGGCAAGATCTACGGAAAGGAATGGAGTGCGGAAACCGACTACTTCGCACTTCGCTGGTACAAGAAAGGATCGGCTCATGTCACTTTCAAGCGACCAGACTTGATTGGCAAGCTGAATTCATTTCTTGCGGCGCGCTATCCGAACGCCTTGGCGTCCGACACGCGCTGACACACCAACCCACGGCCTCGCCGTGGGTTTTTTTCGGCAAAAAAAAACCCGAACCGAATGGTTCGGGCGTTTTAGGCTTGCCTCCGGCTATCCCGCGCCGTTAGCCGCGGCCGAGCGCTTTCGTTCCTTCAGCGTGCTGCACGATGGCCGCAGATCACTACCACGATGCAAGTCGGGGTCGGCGTTATACACCTGGTACGGCGCCTGGCCAAACACTCCCGCCGGCATTTTTGCCACTACAACCTGGTCGCCGACATCGATGCAGTTAATGCGCAGCATCATTTCCAAATACTCTCCCGGGACCGGTACCTCAGCAACCGTCTTGCCAGCATCGGCCACCACAATCACGGGCGGCGCTCCACGTGTGCTTGCGGTGATCAGATCGGCGATGATGCCTACTGCCCCCAGGGCCAGCGAGCCCTGGCCCACCGACATTCCAGCATAGGCGGTCGCAGCTGCTCCAATACCGGCGTCACCGACCATATCACCAGCAGCTCTCGCAAGGCTGGTCACAGTGCCATCCTTCTCGGTCACGCGAATGTCGACCATGGTTCCCTTAGCAACCACAGGCGCCCCGGCGACATACTCCTTGCCGTCCTTCACCTGCACACTGGTGTTGGCGCATCCGACGAGTGTCAACCCCAGGAAAAACGAGAAAATAAACCGCTTCATAGCTCCTCCGAAAGTATGTCAAATCGTATCAACTTTTTTCAGTACAGCAACCGATTGACATACGGTCGTTTACATTTGATGGTGGCTTAGGGAGCAACACCCAGGGCCTTCTTGCAGTCGCCGTCTGGCATACGGGTCCAATCTCCGCCGACCGCCTCCAGCGCTTTACGGCAACCGGCGGCGACCGCATCTTCCGTCCAGGTCCCGGACTTCGCCTTGTTCAGGTCGAACTGGGCGTATTGCGTTTCCACAGCGGCCATGACGTCTACCAAGAACTCGGACAGGTCGATCTGAGAAAAGTCGATTTTCTCCAGCTCGGCCGGCGTGAACCCATCGCAGGTCGGATCCTTTTCGTCGCCCCAGCCTTTCCCAAGCTGCGCCCGCCCCTGTTCATTGATGATCCGAGCAAGTTTGGAGTTGTAGCAGCAGTAAGACTGCTTGCGCGTCGCGCAGGCGCCCAGCACCTTTTTGGAGCACCAAGAACCAATTCGGTCAGTACAAAGCCCCGCGTCGCGTTTCAACGCCAGTTCCATTTCCTTCTGATCGCAGCTCATGACTTCCATGACGAACTGCATGGCGATGGCGAATGCAAGCGCATAGGGGTTGAAATACAACGCCGGGAAACCCGTGCCGGCGCCGCCGGCGAGCAGATAGCCCTGAGTGCCCAAGAACGCTCCTGTACCTCCGATGGAGACCCCGTACATCCCAAAGCTGGGGCCACTGCCTAGCCAGTTGGCAATGCCCTCAGATGCGGCCTGGCTCGTATTGGTGACCATCGAGCCCATACCGCTTGAGAGCCAGCCTACCGCGTCCGATGAGCCATACAGCATGTCGAAAACATACTTCGAGCCCGATCGAAGCGCAGCGCCACCGGCGGCGGAGAACAGTTCAGTGGCGAAAGCGTTGTTCGACTTTGCGCCGCCCTTCTTCGTACAACAGTTCTTGAGACCGAACCCTCGCGCTGAGCGACACGACTCGCCCACGCCGCCGAAGATATCAAGGCCGTCGGGGTTATAGACACCAATTTGGCGCGCGATTTCCATGTCAGCTACGACTTGTGCGAAATCGCCGTCCGGCTCCCACCCCGACTCGAAGCAGATGCCGCCAATGCAGATCGTGTTATCGCCGCAGTATTCGTACTCGCGCTGCTGACCCCGCTTGACCAAGCACCGATACTCCATCTCGTATTCCACGCATCCGATGCCTGGCAAGTCCGTGATGCACTGACGCGTGTATGCTGTGCACTCAGACCTGTCGCGCAATGGTTGGCACGTATCGGCAATGTTGTCGGTGATGCACGTGTAGTCCCGCTGCCATTTCCAGCATCCACCGACCTCGGCTAAAGTCACCTCATAGCTATTGATCACCTTGGAGGGCGAAGTGTCCACGCACACTCGACGGTTGAGCTCGCAGCTCTTCACGCCTGTCTGGCCCGCTTCTTTGCTTGGATCGACACAAGCGTCGATCCAACCGTCGGGGCTGCATACCGATACGCCGTCCTTGGTCATGTAGCTGACGCACTGCCGCTCTGGGATGGTGTTACCTGGGCAAGAAGAAATGGGAGGACTGGCGGCCGCCGACGCAGCCATGGCAGTCGCCTTCGCCCGCATGGCCATCGGATAACATGCCTCCACCATTCCATCGGCGGTACAAACCGTCTGGCCCTGCTCGTTGGTCGTCGTTGCTTGACACCGCGACTCCCAGACTTCACCGACCTCGCATCTCAACGGGACCGTCGGGTGATCGAAGGGATGTTTGGCGGCCGTCGCGGCCGCCGGCAACAGCACCATGCATGCCACGGCAATCCATACGGTCGAAATCAGACGCATAGAAGCCTCACTTCACTGCTGCGGCAAGGGCCGAGCAGTTGTTGTTCCACTGGACGGAAACTCGGCGCTCCGGCACGCAGAAGTTGTACTGAGAGTAATCATGGATGTCGGGATACCCCGCGCCGCCCCTGATGTGATAGTTGTTGAAGCGGAATGTGCACTGGTCAATGGCCTGTGAATAAACGACAAACCACTCGCCGCAATTGCCGTTTGCACCGCACCGATACCCCTGCGTCATCGCCGTCTGAGCGCCGTAAATCGAGATGCGCTCGGTCTTCGTCCCGAAGTCGGTGACTTCGCACGGATAGTCCATGCCGGCATCTCCGCCGCTGTTGCACGTCTCCCAGTGCGTCCCGATCGGAACGTGGTAGCCCGTCACATCAGCCCAACCCTGCTTCGGATTGACGGTTATCGTCCAATCGGGGGCCTTCGAATTTGCCACCACTCGGACATACTCCGCATCCGGCAGGACCTGGTCATAGTAGATCTGGACCGTGGGTTCCTCGGTGCATGACTTCTCCGCGATCACGTTGGCTTCTGTGCAATTCTCTGTCGCGTATTCGTCGGGCTCCGTCACCACGCGCGTTTCGCAACCCTTTCCAGTCGAGTCGTCCGAGATGGGAGGCGGCCCGAAGTTGCACACCGGATCTAATGGATCATTGCAAGGCTCGACAGTTACGCGTCCGCGATACTCACCGGCGAGAAAGTTGATTCCCTCGCACTCTTGGTCAAACACTTTCACTTGATCGGATACAGCTTTCTGTCGTTGCTCAGCACTCATTCGATCCCAATGGCCCGGAGCAAGATATGCCTTGGCACTCTCCACTGGATCGAACCCTTCTCGGTCACATGTTCCCCCCGAATACGTCTTGCTCTGGGTGATGCGCCCGACGCCAATGTTCATCATGTCGCCATAGCCTCCCTGGTAGTCGCTCTGTTGCTTGACGTCCTTCTTCGTGAATGGCAGCTGCGAAGCGGTTTCCTCGCTAATCGACGACGTTCCCTCCTGTTGCCGTTGCGCTTTTCCGAACGCAACACCTGCGTCATGAGCGGCTTGTCCGATCTGAGCATGCGCACCGCAGCTGGCCGCGACCAAGCACGCACCCAGCACAACCTTTCGCATAACGGCCTTTGCTTCCATCACCTCCCCCCGATCGACGAGCTCATGAACGGGCCGCTCTCCATACCCCTGGGCCCATCGAGGGGAGGCTCGCCGTCAGCGCATATGTTCAGTTGAATACTCGGTAATTGCACATCGACGAGAGTCCCGGCCAAGGTCGGGACGCCACCTTGCCGAATGTCTACCTGGAGCCGTGCACACCCCTCCTGCGCCAACGGACGGACTACCCGGACTTGCACATTGACCGGCTGCGTTGAACGTGTCGCCGCCTTGATGGCAGCAGCGTGCGGGCCGCCCAGTTCGCCAAGCACCTCACCGCTTGGCGCCTTCAAAGCGGAAATCAATAGTTCGGTATCGAGGCCCGGCAATACCTGCTGACTCAACACGGGCGCGTGTACAGCGACGAACGCGGACAACACGAAGGCTCGCGCACAAGTCTTCATCGCTGACCTCCCGGCGGTGCCGCAGCTTCCCTCTGCTTCAAGATCGCCGAGCGCCACGTCCTGGCCGCGTCCGCCACTGCCGGCGATGAGCTACGCCGTTGCATGACGTCGAGCGCTGCGACGATGGACAGATCGCCTTCCACCTTACCGTACAGGCTGCGAGGTGAGCAGGAGGACGAAGCGCCTTCAGGGCAGCCCTCCTCCAGTGCGGAGGCTGCCCCAGTGAGCACGACAGTCGGCACGGCAGTCACATTAAACATAGAAAACAGATTGGGATTGATCTCCCATGTGGCGCCCGCGGGATTCACGCTGGCCGCCGCTGTCTGCGTCGCGGAGAGGCGGCTTTCCTTCATGCCCCGCAGCACGAGTGTCGCTCCCGCTTCCTTTGCCTGGGCAGCGAGATTCTCCAAAACGCTTTCGGGCATCGAGAACGACACAAAGACAATGAGGGCATTCTCGGGCACAGCACCATGGCCGCCTTCACCTTGTGCCATTCCCATCGCCCTGCCCTGGGCCCGTTCGAAATCTGCGATAGCTTTGTCGAGGCCCTGCACTCGCGCCCGCGCCTCCTCCACATCGGATCGGTAACGCTGACGTTCAGCTGCCGACGCAGGAGCATCGAAATTCTTAAAAGATGGTGCGAGCTTGGTCCCTTCCTGTCGAAGTGCTTCTTGCGTAGCGCGACGGAAGCTCTCTGTTGTGGCATTCATATCTGCCGCACCCGGCATTTCAAGTTGAATCGCCGGCATATCCTCTGGAACCGAGCCCAGAACCTGCGCTCCTGCACCTACGTGCAGCGATAGGGCTATAGCCAGGCCGGCACGCGGCGCGAATTTGTGTCCAATCACTTTTTGACTCGCTCAAGAAAAATCGAATAGGTATGGCGGATCAGCCCTGCGCATCACGGCCAGGCGCCCGAGCAGCAGTCCCGTTTTCGAAAAATTCCATAACCGAAATCTCGGTACTTCCCGCTGGGCACTTCAACCCCCTCCTCGGCGAGGAGCGTGGATCGCCCGATGGGGCCGCAGCAAGTGCCATCGATCTTTTTCGTTTGCGGCACAGGCCATAGTCTCTGGAACTTGTATTGGCGCTTATCCATGATTGGCTGCCAGTACCCGGCCTGCGAGCAGGAAGCGTCCTCGCCATAGTGCGCGGCCATGGATTTGAACTCGTGCTGCCATGCCAGCATTCGGGTGCTCAACAGCCGCGACGTCGCATCGTTGCTGACGTGCGGATAGACCCAGCCGGTATAGGGATATATGCTGCCCCATGCGCCAGCAGTCCAGAAAAGCTCCGGTCTCGGAAAGTCCACCAGTGCGGCGACCGCATCAACCGTGCCAGCGGCTATACCCGCCATATTCGCTACAGCGAAGGAGATCGGATTCATCGTGGTCGAAAGCTCCCAGTCGTCATAGGCTGGGTCCACTTCTGCCGGCCACGCCGGGCTGATGCTTCCTTTGGTGAGGCACCCCGCGTCAAGTAGGACATCGAGCACGTACATTAGCGGGTTGGTGTAGCCATGCACCCAACGGAACGTCGAGCGCGACAAGGGGCCGATTCCCGCGGTCTCCTTGTGGCTGGTCATACCAACTTTGTTGTCGTTGATGCCCGCGTTCAGTCTTACCCCTCCGAGCAGAGGAAAACACCAAGGAACGGTGGTGACGTCGGTCATGTAGACCATCTCCCAGAACGACGTGGGAACTCCCACCTGAGGCGGACTCTTGCAGAAGCAGAACGCGTTGTTGAAGCCCGTGTCGAAATCCTCACCGCCGCGCTTGAGAAGGTCCTGCCCAAAGAGCCGAATCGGGTACACGCACGACCAGCAGTAGGCGGTGATCGGATTTGGAAACTCCCCTTCGCAGGTCAGAGAGTCCGCGTTGGCGGACAAGGCGCTACAAGCGAGGGCTACCGCGAAAGCGGCTCGCCTGAACGCCCTTCGGAATTGGCTACTCATTTGCCCACCTCATCGGCCTCGTCGGGTGGCATCCCGATTTCGCGAATCTCCAGCACCTTTCCTTGCTGCGACACCAATGCGGGAACGCGGTCGATTCCAAACCGCGTCGTGACAGCGCCGCCCAAATCGAAGTAGACGCGCGTACCCCATTTGCGCATCAGCTCCATGTACGAGCCCCCCACAAGAATCACCTTGTCAGCGGGCGCGGCATCGCGGTGAATACGCGCGAGCTCCACTTGCCGCTCGTCCCGTGCGTCTATGAAAAGAAGCCGCTTGGACCACGTCGCGAAATCCAGCGGATTCACCGAGACGCCTGCCGGCACCATGATGGCCCCGTTCTCGTCGTAGACGGTTTCGTTGAATGTCTTCGTCGGATCGAATGTGCGCACTCGATCTTCGGCCGCCGTGGAGATGCCCGGGATTGGAGCCGGGTTCTCGATGCTATCGATGTACTCGTCTCGATACTGCTCTTGGCGCCGCTTCAACTCGCCAGTCCTTTCCATTTCGCGGAGCTTGTCTTTCATCTGCTCGACCCCGTCCTGCTCCTCGATTTCCCATGATCTGCCGTAGTTCCCGAGGTCGTCGGCAAATGCACTGCAAGCCATCGATAACGTGAGAAGAGCCGCAATTGCATTTAGCGCTGGTGAACGCCGTCCCGGCGTCCCGATTCCGCTTAGTGCTGCGCTTTTGTGATCCATAACGGTCAGCTGCCTGTTAAAGGTTTTGTCGCGCTTCATCTTGAAGGCGGTCCACAGCTCTGCGTTATACCATTCTGTGCGTTTTTATTGCACCTATCCATGTTGATTTTTGGTCGCGCTGCGTTTTGAAGAGTGACACCGCTGAATGAATGCCACCTGTCACTACTGGGTCGTATAGGGCGTACCTCGCCCACCCAGTACGGGAGAGTCGGCATGTCACAATCGAAATTGGTTCACAACGCGGTAAAAGGTCTGTTCACGCAGGCGTTGCCCGGCTTGGTTCAACAGGCCAGCAGCGACCCGCATTTGATGGACGACGCGATCGAGCTCGCTTTAATGCAGCTCGGTTATGTGGACATGGTGTCTGTGTTCACTTACGCGACGGCGTACGTCATGACGGAGGTCGAACCGTCCGACGTGTATCACCGCATTGCTGCGGAGTACCGGGACGAAGACGCTATGCGCGTCCTCGATCTCCACGTCAACCTGCTCCGGTTCGGAGATGCTCTTTCTTTTCAGGGTCGCCTGGTACACGCGCAGGGGGACTGGGAGGCGGTTGAAGGAATTCCGCTTCAACCGCACCTGGGGGTTTGGCTAAACAGGGCGAAGAACCTGCTTCTTTCTTACTCTGAAGGACGCCTCCAGCTTTTGCTTGCTCCACTGTCGCCCTATCTCGACCTGGTGGTGGACACGTACAAGAGCCATCTTGTGGCCAAAGCAGAGACCTTGCAATGAGAGCGATAGATCTATTCCATCGCCCCACCAATCGTCCTCGCGAGGTGATCATCGACGATCGCGGCTTTGTTCTTCCGATCAGCCGCACTCGGCGTCTTGTCGCCCGAGAGCGTCCAGATTGGGTACACGTTATGCACTCCGAGGACGACGCGAATTACATCGACAGCCTCGCACGGCTCATTCGCGAGAGTGCTTCAATCGCACGAAACTCTGCATCTTCGGGCACCGCCCAGCGCTCCGCGACGCAGTACGAGTTGGATCTCCATTGATCCCGCTAGTTGAGGCCTCTTCATTACGAAGAGGCCTCTTTTTTTTTGCCGGCAGGCGTACGACTGTAGAGCCCGACAATCATTAACTCGATTGAGACTCCAGCGCGGCGTCTCGATCATCGGCCGCCGCACCCTCGAAATCCGCAATGTATCGGACCACGAACTCGGCAGCGGAGGAAACCGTGGACAGCTTTGTCGCCACGACACGTTGCTCCACATCCCGCGGCACTTCTCCCTCCAAGTACCGGCGATCCACAGATACAACGATGTAGGCATTGCCTAGCCATCGAATCTCCAGCCTCGACCGCCATTCTAGGACGCCAAGCGAACCGTCCAAGCGAAGCGTGTTCGCCTGCCATCTTGATCCGAACTCACGAGAAGTGAGGACCAGACCTCCTAGCTTTATGCGTGCTAGTCGAAAAGCGGCCAGGACCCATGCGCCGTTTTCGGTCGCGCACGGGCCGGTAATAGCCAGCCCGAGGCTACCACTGTCCCTTACCCTATGCGCATAGAAACCAAATCCTTGCCCTGGAGTCGATATCGGATTTACCGCAACTCTGCACGTGCGCCGCCACTCCGCTATTGCCTGCGTTTGTGCGATCGTCAATTTTGCGAGCGGCGGGTCCCCGCTTAGTAGCAGTTCACATTCTTCTGTCATCTTGAATTCGGATCGATTCCGTTCGGACCTGTTTTGAATCAGTTAGCGCGTCTCGTCGGCACCACTTCGTCTGGCAGAGACCCATCAGGCCATCCCAGCGTGTCTAACGTAGGCCAAGCCAACTGGACACACACGCGCAGGTCGGCAATCCGCATCGCCTCGTTCCGCGTCACTGGTCGACACAGCTCACCCATGATCTGTGCGTACGCCAGGATCAACCGCATTGCTTTCTCCGAGTGAACCCTTCGGAGCCGGGCGATAATGTCCTCAGAATGACGCGTGCTCTTGATCACCCACGCCGAGTACAGGAAAACAGCACGGTCTTCAGACAGTGGGTAGGCCATGCAGCAACTTCTGTCCCAGGGTCACCATCTCACGTCTTCCGACAGACGTAATCATGGTCTGAAAAACCATTTTCCGTTCGGACTGCAAGTAACGCTCCACGCGCCAGAACCATCCCCGGTGAAAGCCCTCCTCGGTAGGCCTGTTGTGACGGTATGGATCGGCGGATTCCATGAGAAGGCCGTGCGCTCTTAGCGTTGCAAACAACTCAAGTTGCTTCATCTGAAGCTCCGCCGCCACTTCCGCCACGGTAAAGCAATCCCGCTGCTCTTTTGGTGTGCGATCTCGCCGTCGCTTCCATTCTGCGACGGCTGATTCGGTCCAGTAGCGCGTTCCCTTTGCTTGATGCGTCGGCGCCGGAAAAGTTTCGTCCCGAAGTGCGTCTCCAAGCTCTTTGGCTTGGAGACCTGTCGCCTCGCAGACTTCTTGTTTTGAAAGTAGACGCTCCATCTGAATCACCCTCAGGAGAACTGCCACCATGCGCAACCGCCAACCGCGCGCATAAGTTGGCGCGAAGAGCCCTGTACCACGATCACACCACTTCGCGTGATGAATGTGCGTCCTTTCGCGTAAGGCAACCAGAGAACCGGACGCGCATGACATGCGTCCGCGACCCCGACAACCTGCGCGATAGGATTTCGCTCAAAAAACCTGCCCGACGCGCGACGCACCTCAGGCCTACCGAAAATGCGTAGCAACCATGACGTGCGCCGAATGCTCTCGTATGACTTCACTTCCACGACCCACCGTTGGCCATGCGCATCGGTAAGAAGAATATCTGCATCGCCGTGGCCCGGGACGGGGACGTTCTTTGTCAGCGTCCAGCCAAGTGGCAACCTGATGGTGAGCCTGCGCGCGGCTGCCCGTTCGATTCTGCGGCCTCGCCAGCTGTAGTACCTACGTCGCACCGCGCGTACGATGACGACATAGCAGCAGACCATAGCGGCAAAAGCCGCGATAGCAGCCCAGGGGCCCGCCGGCAGGAGCTCAGTCATCGTGTTCCGCCATATTCCGCAGACCTCCAGCCGCTATCGGGCCCCGCATTGCTGATCGGACCGACGCGCTCAACCTGGTGGGGTCGATCACGGTCGCTCTATTGAATATGGCTGCCCCGTAGATGTCAGCCAAAGCCCGAACTTCAGCCGAAAGCGTAACGCCGTCCGATTCGCCGGCTTCCCGCCACGCATTGATCACCGCTTCCAGTTCACTGATTCCAATCGAGCGCATCATCGCCTCTGCTAGTGGAGCTTGGACCCACTTGTAATTCGTTCCCATGAAGGGGAAAAGATCGTCTTAACTTCCACCTCCTGAAGCTGGTACTTTTCCGCAATGGCGTCTATCGCAGCTTGGTGGCCTGCAAATACTCTTGCGCGCAGCCGAAACAACGCTTCGCGCGAAAGCAGCCCGGCCTTTTCTAGCGCGTCGGTGTAACCCTCCAACTGATATGTCGAGCAAATCACCCCATGCACGTTCTCCTCCTTTCCCTGCTCCGCCTGAGCTTCGTAGGCGTTCAGCCACGACAAGGCAAGTGAGATCGCAGCTTTGCAGGTCTCCCCCAAGGGTTCCTGCGCGATTGGATAGAAAGCATCTTTGACGCGTCGAATCGCGGTAGCGAGGTCGACCTCGGGTGGTCCCATCACCGCTTCCGCACATATGCCAGTCTTGCTCATTTTTCGGCTTTCCCCGCCCGAATACGACATGCAAGAGAGGGATGAAGAAGCACTTCACGCGCTCGCTCTGCCGCATACCTCACCTGCGCGGTAAGTTGCAAAGGCCGCGTCGACGGCTCGATGAGCCGCCCAGGAGTCACGACAAGCTGAGCTCCCTCTTTTTGATCAGGCATCCTATTCTCCTTCTGTCCGTCAGCACGACTCGCCAGTTACCGTGAACTTCCACCAGCCAAGGCTTTTCTCTGCGCCGCCCAACCAATCCACGACTAGCCCCTCCCGACCGAGCGCCCCCCGGTCCAACCGGCTCGCGGCAGTCTGCAACGGGTAAAGGCCAAGCTGTCGGGATGCAGTGGCACTAAGATCCTGATCGTCCACGTGCCAACAGAAGCCCTCCGCATTTGCGAGCACGATGGCCTGCGCTGCATCATCACTCGTGATGGGTAGCAGCTGTTCACTGCATGCAGGCCAGAGCCTGCGAAGAAGGTCACGGGAGACGATTGGGAGCAGCGAGCCGCTTCGAGCCATGAGTCTCATTGTCCGGAGCCTCCAGTCAGTGCCCGCAAGCGACGAAGCTCCGAGCTCAGCACCGCAAGAGCCGCGTACTTATCTGGCACCGACTGGGGAACCAAGAAAGTGGTTGCCACCAGTTCATCGGCGGCAAACTCGGCCATCGCGACTTCTCTCGACGCGAAAGTACCTTTCTGGATGTTCGCAGCCACCGGGGAATTTTCCAGCGCCCGAACCTCCCGGGCTAGTATCGAAAGGGCGCGGTACTTTTCACCTCCGCCGCCGAGTGCGTCAGTCCCGCCACCGACGGGAGGAAGTTGCTCGGCAAGCTCAAGTGCACGCTCAACCGACATTCCAAGCAAGTGACAAACGAGGTTGGTCGCTGCTTTCGAAGCCCTCGGGGTAAGCACTGGGCGAGGGCTAAGCACTTCCGAGCTCCCCAATCGGAACGCAGAACCCAGCCGCTTCGGCTTGAGCAGCGTGAGCACGCAAAATGGCCACTTCAACCGTCCCCCCCTTCCCGTACGCGGGATATTGGTTGTTGTCTCCAGCCAGATTGACCGGCCGAACCTCCCACTCTCCGCTCTCCATAGGCGCCAGAGTGACCCCACCCTGGAACCCGGCAAGAAAGGCGAGTGCCGCCAACACCTCGCAATCGGAGGTCTGCTGCCCTCCCGCCCGCCCGCATGTTGTGCGTTGGCTTTCCATGGTCATATGAGCGTCCTTTACCGCTATTGGCCCGAGCTGGTCACTACCGCGGCGCTGAGGATATGCGCGTCGGCGAAACGCTTGGTGAACGTCAGGCGCTCATGCTTGCCTTCGCGGCCCGTTTCCCCGTGGAACACTGCGACGGCCTCCCGGCGGAGATGGCAATTGTCCGGTTGGGTGGCCTGAGTTCCGTAACCCACGAACACGGCACGGCGTCCCGAAGGCAATGTGATTGGCAATTCAGCGTTCATAGCTCTCTCCAGTGCTGACAAAAAAACTGCTTTCCCGGTGCCGCAGCCGCGGGCGACGGCACGAAAAAAGCAGCTTTACTGTGCGGCCTTCACCCGGTTGCTCGCGTTTAGCCACGCGTCGAGGTCGGCCGGAGCCAAGGCGCCTGGCTTCGTGGATCCGTCCATTCCGATGAGATACGGGGTGCCCTGGATGTTCAGCTTGCGCCCCAGTTCCACGTTGCGCGCCACGGGGTTGTCGCACTGACCGGCGTTGTCAGGCTGAGCGCCACGAGCCATGTAGGCGTCATAGGCCGCCCCGCGCTCGGACTCTCCAGCACACCAGATCTTCCGGGCCACGAGGTTCGCATTGGGGTGAAGGGAGTCCAGGGGAAACAGGAAGGTGTAGATGGTGACGTTTCCAACCTGGGCGAACGCCTGTTCCAGGCGCTGGCAGTACGGGCAATCCGGATCGGTGAACAGTGCGACCTTTCTCTCGCCCTTCCCGATCACGCGAGCGAACGCATCCTGCATCGGCAGCGTATCCACCGCCACCTTCGTCAGCTCAGCCCGACGGGGCGACGTGAGATCCGCACGGCCCACCATGTCGTAGAGATTCCCGAAAAGGAAGTAGCGGCCGGTCTGCTCCACGTACACGAGATTCTTGCCCCACACGACCTCGAATATTCCGGGCACGGGCGATTCCGCCACAGTGCCGAGCGGGGAACCCGGGTACTTGGCTTCCAGCGTCGCGCGCACCTGGTCAGCGGCGGGCGACGCAGCTGCGGCGCCCCCGAGTAGAGAAGCAACGAGCGTGATGCTCGCGCGAAGTCCAAATCGTTTTCCCACGTCCTGTTCCTATGGAGTAATAGACATTTAGCAATATTATTGCGATGAGCGCATTTTATCCATACCCCATCATGTCAATTTTTGAATGCCACCGGACGATGTGCGTCACCTCGCCGCAATAGGTCATTACTCGCCAAGGCGAGCACATAGGAGTGGGAATCATGAGTGAAACAGTCGATTTCGACGGACTTAAGCAAAAGCTCCCTGTTGCCGCGTTCTTTGAACAGGTGATGGGACTGAAGGCGAAAGCGATGCACTCGGACTCCATTAGGTTCTCCGGGTGCCCTGCTTGCGGTCTAGGACCTCCAGAGTCGGTTAGGACGAGTGTCAAAACCACCGGTGGAAAAACCCGTTGGCATTGCTTTCGTTGTGAAGAGGGCGGCGACGTCATCGACGCCGCGGCCTTCTATTGGCAGCTTGAGGTGCCCGAAGCGGCGCGGCGACTCGCGGGTGGACTACCTTCGATGGGTAGCACCATTCGAAAGTGGCACATCCGCGCAACCGAGGCCAAATCCAAGGAGACTCCACGCGATGAAGCCGCCTTGCGCGAGGTATTCGCGCATATTCGGGGGAGCAAGTTGCCTCCGGACGGTCGAGTGATGGAGTACCTTGCCGGCCGCGGCATCACCGCTGATGTAGCAAAGGAAGCGATCAAGCGAGGTGTGCTGGCCACATTGCCGGGTAATCCGGCACGTGCAAAGGAATGGCTGTTCGACGTTGTCGGGCACGAACTCCTGGTCAAGAGCGGAATGTTGAGACCTGATTCCAAGGTCCCAGCAATCTGCTATCGGCCGCTGGCCTGCTTCACCCATAACGCGCGTTCCGCTGAGTTCCGATTGATTCGGAAGCCCCAGAGCGCAGAGGAGGTGAAGCTGCTTTTCTACGGCCCCATGTTTCCCTACTTTTGGGCGAACGAAGGCTCGAACGACTACACCATCGTTGAGGGTCCAATCGACTTGCTGTCGTCGATTGTTTTGGGCACGAAGAAGAACGTAATCGGCGTTCCTGGCGCGGGCCGTTGGCGTCCTGAGTGGTTCAAAAACCTTTCGGGGAAGTCAGTCCTTCTGGCTGTCGACGGTGATGAAGCTGGCCAGCGTGCTGTGCATAAGGCCAACGGCCTTCTGAAGGTCATGACTGACGTCGGGGCCAACGTGAGCGTGCTCACTTATCCCGAACCGTTCACGTCGGTCACACCGGAAGAAGACTGGGATGTAAATGGCTTTCTCCAATGGAAGTTGTCTCAGCTGCAACAGCAGCAAAGGAACTCATCATGCGGCGAACCCAGTACCCGATAGTGAGCAACATGCCAGCCGACTATGCCAAATTCCGATTTGACGTTAGGGTTGGCTATGCGGTCTACGTGCGGAAAGACCATCAGGCCGCAATCGCCTTCTCAGGGCGAAAGAGAAGGCCTGACTTTCACCGCGCGTACCAAAGCGCCGAAGCAATGCGTCTTGACGTCGACGCCTATGTCGAGGAAATGGAACGCAAGGCAAAGGCTTCCGCCGCAAAGCTGGAGCATGCGACTTCGAACCAAGTCGGAGACATCTACCAGGCTGTTTGGGGAAGATCGACGACAGACGTGGATTACTACCAGGTAGTGTCCATATCGGGAAAGTCGCTTTTGTGGCTTCGACCGCTGATCAAACGCCCAGGCAAACGAGGCACACATCCTTGGGTGCCTGTTCCTGGCATGTACGCTGCGCCCCCGGTACGGAGGCGTGTAAGTACTGACGGGAGGGTAAAGATCGACGACGTGACCATCGCGCACAAGCTTTGGCCGGCAGATAAGCCCCGATCCTCCGTAGTTCCGAGACCGGTGCTGTATCGCGTATAAGCCAGCAAACCCTATTCCTTTTGGAATAGGGTTTTTTTTTACCCGGGGCTTGCCACTCACCGCGCGGGAAGATCAGAAGAGGCGATACCTCGTCCTTTTAGCGGTGCCAACGCATCCGCCAGCTTCCGATCGAACCGTTCGGCGCCAAGGCGGAGCTCGCAGAGCACCTCTTCCAGTAGCAGGTCAAACTCGTCGACCTCCGGATGCGGTTCCTGCCAAGGCTCTTCAGGGTCGTCGTGGTCGATATCACCACATCCCAACGGGCAGCAGTTCGGATCAATTCCGTGTGTGCAATAGCCACACTCAGCCAGTTCAATTTGAACCTGTGCCAACTCCCCCGCCGCGAGGTAGCCGAAAGGCACGGCAACAGAAATCGCGAGCGACTTCATCTCGCCAGGAAGCCCAACAATGTGCTCTTCGACGGCGGCACTGAATCGTTGCTGGTACAGGTCATAGCTCAGTCCGCATCCGGCATGGGCCATCGCCTGGAGTGATTCACAACGCGCCACCCATGTCGCGACGTCGAAGTTGACCATGTCCGTCATTGCGCCCCCTGACCGGCAATTCGACTTTCCGCCTCGAAAGCAAGGGCCCGCAGAGCGGCATGCTCCAGGTCTGAGTACGTGAGCTCTATCCCCATAAAGAGCGATCGAGTCGCGCCGCTCTGCGCCCCCAGGTCATGAAACACATCCCCAGGCCCGCGCATCGCAGCATCGCGAACCGCTAGACTAAACCCGTCGGCGCACTCTTCAAGCAGGCGGAGCCGGTCAAGGCTCGCCTGTTTAATCTCGCCGTCCAGAAGCATGAAAAAGTAGCCCTTTCCGCCCGTGCGAGCGAGACGCCCCCGCAACTGGTGCAGCTGTGTGACGCCGAATCGTTCGGGATGAACCACGACCATACAAACCAGCGACGGCAGCGTCACCCCGACTTCAATTAGCGTTGTACTGACGAGCAGATCGATCTCTTTCTCTCTCATCCGTTTGAGAACCTCATCTTTCTCCTCGTCCTTCATTCTCCCGTGCACGAATCCAACGCGGTCGCTGAAATGTGCGGGAAACCGACGAAACGCCGAGGTGCCGCTTGCCTGGTCGTCGTCTCCGTCCACCAATGGGTAGATCAACGCAGCCTGGCCGCCCTTCGCAATCAAGTCCTTCACAAACGCTGATAGCTGTTGGGCCTTTTCCCTATCCACCAATCGCGTCCGGACAAGCTTGGTGACTGGAACCTCTCGCAACTCCGACACGTCCATCCCGGCCAACCCTACCAGCGCCACGGTGCGAGGAATCGCCGTCGCAGTGACTTCCAGTAGATTCGTGGACGGACCGACCAAGGCGGCACGCTGAGCCGTCGAGAACTTCTGCTGTTCGTCAACAATCACGAGGTCGAACGCTCTGCCGCCCTTCTTTGCCCACGAGATGATCGCGGTCGTCCCAATCACCAACGCGTCATCTACGTCCTTGGGCTTGGCGCCAGCGATCATGCACACCGCCTTAATGTGCGGAAAGAATGCAACGCACTCGGAGTGGACCTGGGCGGCCAAAGGGCGACTCGGACACACTATTGCCACGCGGGCGCCAACCTCGCTGGCAGCTGCGGCGATAACCAGATACACCGCAGTCTTGCCTGTCCCAACATCACCCGACAGCAGCCGTGCCATGGCCAGGTTCGAACTCAAATCGTCCATGATGTGCTTTACCGCCCGCCGCTGGTCCTTCGTCATAGGATAGGGCACCATCTTTATCAACTCGGCCAGTCTTTCCACAGTCAAGACAATTCGAGATTTCGGCTGATTGGTGCGTTCACGGTTCGCGCCAACCTTCCAGGCAATCGCGGCGAGCGATAAGGCACGGGCTGCGGCCAGCGATTGGGTGGCGTCGGCGAGGGAATCGGGCCAGTGTAGTTGCCTGATCAGACTCTCCGCAGGCATGTCAATCGTCGCCCGTATGGCGTCGGCATCCATGCCTGTTCGCTGCGACAGAAGGGCGACCGCCCCCGGGATCCCGTCTGGGCCAACGCTATGCACCGCTAACCGGATCTTGTCACCTCCTAACACCCCCTGCTTTCCTCGATAGAACGGCCGTACGCCCCCTCTTGCGTCCGCAGCGATAAAAGACGGATTGACCATGGAAGCGCGCCCGTGCGACGACCTCAGTACACCTGCAACGAAGATATCGTCGCCCGGCATCACTGTCCGCCAATTCGCCATATCACCGTAGCAGTGGAAATCTGCCTCGCTACCGGCCGAGTCCGAAGCCCTTACGAACACTCGCCCAGCTTCCATGCTTTCCCGGTCGACCGGCCGCCCGCTCTGGGTCATGAAGACAATGGAAATGCAGGCCACCAAGACATATGACTCGCTGCCTTGGTTTGCCACGGGCAAGATGGTGGATGGCTGCCTGTAGTCGTGATATCCCGCCGGCGCGATGAGCAATGCTGCTTCTCGGGAATCGACCCCCGCTTTGGCCAAAGACTTCCAGAGAGCGTCAATGTGATTAACCGCAGTCGCGTTCATTCGGCCTCCTGTGTGGTTGAGCGTTTGCCCGCTTCGACGGCCGCCTTTTTGCGATGCTGCTGGGCTTCCAGGGCCTGCATCACGACTCGGCTCATCTCCGCCGACGCTGTCGGATCAAGCGCGGCCAGGCCAAGCGGGCGACGCCCAGGCTTAGATGCGCCACCTTTCTTGGGCTTCCCTGACGCCTCTTCTTCGGCGACAAACTGGAGCAACGCCTCTTCCTCCGCCTCCTCTTCGAGGTCGGCCATGGCATCGGCGAGCGCTCGCTGCGCGTCGCGATCACTTGGCCGCGCGTTCCCGGATTCGGACTCCTGCGGCGGTGTCAATTGGTCAGGTGCGCCATCCTCTGTTGGGCAGTCAGCGCTCAGGCCAGTCGGTGCCCCGAACGCAGCGGCGTTCTTCTCCTGGATCCAGGATTCCGATGGCGGCACAGGCAGGTGGTAGAACGACGCGGCCTTTATCACAGCTGTGGCGACGTGGTCGGCTAAGTAGGTCAATCGTCCCAGCTCGGCCATCGTCGGTGGCGGCGAATGCATGACAATGGCCGGCGCGAAATCTGTAATGTGCTTTGTTGTCTTCCCGTGGTAGAGCCCAACGCTATACATTGGGAGGTGCGGCGAGAAGGACACGCTCCGATGCTCGGCATACAACAGGCCACGGTCACAGAGGGCGGCCAGGATCGCGCAAGTGATTTTGTACCGATCAGGCCCGCTAGAGATGGTCTCACCAAGCTTTTTGAGAACCAGATTCCGCAAGTCATGTTCGCGGATGAAGATCTTTCCCTCGTGTTTCTGGCCAATCCGTACGGATGCATCTTTCTCCGGGTCTCCCGTGCCGTTGATTCGACCCGGCTCGCAAAGAACCGAGACCAGCGCCTCCCATACTTGGTCCGCGTCATAATCGTCGACCTCTTGATCTTGGCTTGCGCTGACGCCGGTCTCTTCGGCGCCCACGGCCCGATCGGCAGCTACCAGAATTCCCATTAGCGCGGCAGCACGGTCATCGACCGGAAGACCGTACTTGTCGATAGGAAAGTCACTCGGATGATGGTAATGAGCCAGCGCAACGCTGAGCGCCTCGCGATCGTGGTCTGGCAGTTCCCAGTACTCCGGCATCCTGGACAGTAACCGCGGTGCAAGCACGTCATGCACCACGCCTTTGTCATCATCATGGCTGGTGTTTCCAGCTTCCTCCGCGTTGGCGACGATATCGCCTTTCGCAGAGACTCGGTACACGAGAAGCTTGCCGATGTCATGCGCCATTCCTATAACAGCGATGAGCGGGTCTTGCGGCAAGAGCTTGTAGGCGGGGTCTTTCTTATCCAAGACTTTGAACGTCTTTCGACGACGCGCTTTTACATACACGCCGGAATACTCGAAGCCTGGCGCGAGTTCCAACGCCTTGACGGCTACTGCCGCGCAATGCTCGTGCAGCCGCCTGGATGCATGTCCGCCACGTCGATGCGATGCTGGGTAGTGCTTGTGCGCGCAGTATGTGTCCCATACCGCCAAAAGGAGGTTATGGTGTGCCGGCCAGGTGGCTTTCGCCTGCACCATCCACACATCCAGTGCCGGAGGCAGTGCCAACCGTTCTTTTCGCGGGTCTCGGATTCTCGGTAGAGCATTGAAAGAGGTTGGGACTTCACCAATCGAGCACTCAATTCCCAATAGTGCCGTGGGCTGGATACGAGACCGGGCCAGCTCCCGCTGGACGAAAATTACGGCGGCGACAGTCGCCGACGACGCGAGGATGACCAGCAGCGAAGTGCGCCAGTCAAATTCCTCTGTGGCGAGGTAGGAAAGCACTCCCAGGGGGTTGTCTCCGAACTCGACGATGGTGAGCAGGACCCACCAGAACAGGGTTACGCGCGCAATGCGCAAAGGTAGTTTGTTATTTGCGCCAAGGGCCATAGCCTCAACTCCCCTTTTTGCTTAGGTCCCCGGGTTCCAAAGTGCGGGAGAAGTCAAACGGCGTGTACTTCGCCCTGCCCAGTAGCCATCTGCGCGCGAATCTGACCGCCTTGAAATGCTCATGATCTGGCAGCCCAAATTGCTTCGCCAACTCGCTGGCCTGGTCCTCATTGGCGATCCCTTTACCGACTTGTCCAATGATCCAGTACCCGGCCGCCATAGCGTAATCAGGCTTCGTGCCAACGCCTCTCTGGTACAGGTACACAAGCGCATCAATAGCATCCGGATAGTTCATGGAGGCAGCCTTGCGCATCGCAATGAGGCCCTGTTTCTCACGGCCAGTGTCCAGAAGCAGACGAGCATGCAGGTATGTCCCGTACGAGCTCTTCCATTTCGCCGCGCGCTCCGACCAT
Source organism: uncultured Burkholderiaceae bacterium (assembly GCA_937871985.1). The sequence goes on along the minus strand of CALMPB010000468.1, from coordinate 32,124 downwards.
TCCAGTGCCTCGGCCGTGCGCCCTTGCGAAAACAACAGACTCGCAGCCATCGCGGCCGCGGGGCCGATCCCATCAGCTTGTTGATAGGCCGTCAGCGCTTCGCGCGGATCCGCCGGCACGCCGCGCCCTTCCTTGAGCAGGACACCGAGGTTGTAGGCCGCAAGCGGCACCTTCTTCTTGGCTTCCGAGAAATAGGAGGCCGCACGTGCGCTGTCACGGGGCACACCGATACCGTTGTCGAAGGCGTATCCGAGGATTGCCTTGGCTTCCGGATTGCCACGCCGAGCCATAAGGCCAAGGCGGTCCAGCGCCTCCCGGTCGCCCGACATGTGTGCGGACCAAAGCTTGGCCGCGTCTCCCCTCGCCCCAAGTCCGTCATTGCCTATGCGAAACGCGCTTTTCACGCCGTCCGTCAGCGCCTCCATCACCCCACTGGAGGCATGAACTGACGCCGGTGCCGATAAGCAGACCGTCACCAGGGCCATTGCAGCGAGTTTCTCTTTTCGGCACGACATTCAGGCTCTCACGCAGACGATTTTGACCCTGGCGATGTTAACATTTAGAGGTGTCAACTATCTGATTTATATAAATCTTATGATAAAAAATCGATCAGATCTCAGCCCCATTGGTCGCGGGGAAGACCTCCGGTTGCTCTGCCGCCAGTACGTCCAACATCGAGGAACCGAGCAAGAAAAGCAGCTTTCTGACCAAATCGCGCGGCTCGTTCTGACCAACCCAGACATCCGGGCGATCGCCTGGAGCGCACTGCGGCGCTACGGGCACCTGGGAAGCGACCGACTGGAAGAGCTGTTGAGTGAACTCGCGGCGGTCGTCGTAATCCGGCTTCTACCTCGAATGCGGGATCCCGATGCCATATGGGGCGCGCTCAAGGGCTGCGCACGCAATCTCGTTCTTGACTACACGCGCAATCCCTACGATTCCGAGCTACCCTTCACTGCGGACCTGGACGACCCCAAGGTTGGGGCCGCGCTTGTCCCTGTAGAATCGGATACTCTCCGCCTCGATACGACCATGATGGCCAAGAAAGCCCACGCACAACTTGCCGCAGCGCTGGCGGCGCCCTCAACTCGCGAAGATTGGATCCCGGTGCCGATTCCACCGCTGGACGGACAACTGCCTGGGGCGCCCGTCCCCCTGGCCGAGCTATCCACGCTGCCGGCAAAGCCGACACGCGCCCCCCGGACCGCAAAAATCGCGTCCGCGGGGCAGCTTGAGCTGCGCGAAATTAAGACCAAGCTCCAAATGACGATTCCCGAGCTGGCGGTAGCACTGAGCAGCAATCCCAATACCCTCAGTGCGTACATGAAGGGCATCGCCCCTCTGCCGGACGAAGTGCTGGAGCGTGCACGACTGTTGTTCCGCGCAAAGTTCGACCAGGTCAAGCAGCAGAACGACCGTTGGAAACAGATTGCCGGCAAGAGCGGCAGCATGGCGAAGATGATCGCCGAATGGAAGGAGCGCGCGGGCGTCCGGACGAACCGTGAGCTCGCCCAGATACTCGACGTGTCTGAAACCACCATCACTCGTTGGAGCCAGGACCTCAACATTCCTCCGCCCCACCGTATGCGCAAGTATGACGGGCTTGTCGACTCCGCAGGCGGCAGCGCAACGAAGGTATAAGGCCGCCCCGCCTCCAGACAGGCCACTGTGGTCTTCACTCCATCTGCTCCAACCGGCCGGTATTGCTCTTGGAACGATTCCGCGCAAGGCGCCTCTGCGCGCTTCGAAGTCGCCCTATTGAGTTATGTCGATCCAAAAAAGTTGGTACGCCGTCCCCCTGAACCATTTCGCCGGGTGTGGGCGCGCCGACCGGTCGCACTGCGCAAACATTCCGTGAATCCGACAATTTTGTTAGTTGTTAAGCGGATATCCGCCCGGCGAAATACCCTTCGGCATGCAGCCTGAAACGCCCGCCTTACTCTATTGGATTGCGCATGGGCACCTCAAGGCCGAGTTTCGATGAGGATCTTCCTAGGCAGGGCTTGACGCCGCGACCTCCCGCCGCCTGCCCTACTCAATCACTACATAGAACGGCTCGGATTGGCCAACAAGCATATCGTCACGCTTTCGGACGACAAATGCTTCGACGAAATGCACTCCTCTGTACTTCAGATGCTCCGTCCTTGAGGCTCCAAGCCCGATGTCGGACCCATAAAAGTCGCCCCGCAAATGGCCCGCTTGAGCTGCGACGGGCCCGGTGTTCGTGATGCGCCACTGAACTTTGTACTCTTCGCCAAAAGTCAGGCCATTTCCGGCAGCCGCGGTGAACCTCAACCAGTTCCACGGGGACATCACCTCGGCCGACGCCACTTCCCTAATCGGAGGTCCGTTAGCGGAGTTTTTGAGGTGGGCGGTCACTCTGACTTTCGAGACTTCCTTCGCTCGACGCCATTGCGGGCGGCAGACGTGGGGAAGCTTACTTAAGGCCGAAGGGACGCACGCGGCGCCAAAGATCTTTATCCGGTCGACCAAGTCTGACACGGAGCCTACAAGTGAAGATCCTGCGGCCGACGACTTGGCGACCGCTTCCGCAGCCTTCTTGGCCTCGCCTGAAGCGAAGTCCTCACCAAACACTCTTCTCCACTTGCCGATGCTTTCGTCGCGGTCCTCTTCGTCAAAGGCGTCATCGATCCAGCCACGATAGAGATGTATCTTTTCTCTGAAATTCTTATACTTCGTCTCGTCCCAACCCCGCGCCTGGTTTTCATTCGCGAGTTTTGGATTGGGCACGACGGGAACTACGGGCCACGATTGGAGCCAATCATCTAGTCGGCCGACTAATGTTTTGAGGGAGGTCGTCAAATCCGCAAACTGCGCGGTGCCGCGGTCAGCTTCGCTTACTTGCATGCCCAGTAGAGTCGTAAAGAGGAACGATGGGCACGTGAAATTGCCTTTGATATCCCGAAGATACTTCAATAAACGCGTGACCTTCTTCAGGTCGTTGCCTCCGGCCACGCCATTTTTCCCTTTCACCCATTGGGTGTACTCCAGCGGCTCTGAACGCTCGAAAGTGTCTGTTCCCCGATTGCAGACTTCAAGTTGCCCCGGATAAAGCCGGCTCTTAACACATGGAGCGACATCGATTTTTCTCACTCCTGCGTACTCGATTGTCGCGCAATGAGAGTATCTCGTTACCTTGTCCTTATAAGTGGGCAGCTTCCCCAACTCAGTCGCCAGCGTGTTGATGTAGTCTTTCGCACTCCACCCTTCCACCGGTTCAACGAAAACCAGTAGATCGGCGTCGAAAGGTTTCCCACTCTGAGGTTTGATAATTGTCCCGTGCGCCCATGATCCTTGCGGCGCAAAGGAGTCGACTTTTGGTCCCCAGTCTAAATCTCTAATGGCGTCTTGCACCGCGCTAATGCTGTCTTCCAGCAGGGTTAGACGCGTTTGATTCAAATTGACGTGCTCCTCCAGGAACACTTTAAATTGATCGTGCAGTTTCATAGCCTAGCCCTTAATGGATAGCTTCTTCTTCGCATCCGCCACCAGCGCATCGACCGCATGATTGGTGTTTGATTCAAACCGACGACGCAACAGGTTATACAGCCAGTCGACTACGAGCGGATTTCCTGCGCGGTTGCGATAGATTGCATCTTGAAGTGCCCTCGCGTCGCGCGTGAGATCATTCGCCTCTGCGCCAGAGAGTGCCTTTTCCCACAACCGGTCAATTTCACCCTTCATGGCTGATAGGGTTTCGAGCACGCCGCAATGCTTTTGCCACTCTCGCAACGCGAAAGTCAGAAGGGGAAGCGCGGGAACACACAGGGTCAAAATGACCTCCGGAAAGGTCAACCCCATATGCAAACCTATCGCAGCAATTCCTACTGAGAGAAATACGGCGCCCCAAATCAGAACTCTTGCGTACGCTAAGCGTACCGCCGAGTCATACACGATGTTCGTCCTCTGACACAGCAATCTGCCTACGGGCAACGGCAGTTGGGCAATGGATGGTTCATACCAGTTGGTGAACTTGTTCTTCTCCTCGGCGGTTGGCGCCTTAGAGGTCATCGAATGCACGATTTCAGCGTCCACAGGGGCACCCGCGACGAGCTTATTCCAATCCAAGCCCAACACATGGACGTCGAACTGTTCTTGAATCTTGGCACCGCGTTTAGTTAAGTCGCGCTGCCAACGTACCAAGCATCCAGTGTCGAAAAGCACTAGGAGAATGCTGATTAGGGCCAAGCGAGCTTTCCACTCCGCAGCTACCGGAATGAGTAACAAAGCGGCAAAAGGCAATGCCAACGTCAAAATGGTGTAGATGTTCTGAAGTAGCTTCGCCAAGGCGTAACAACGCCTTTGCGCGCGGAGCAGCTTAATTTGTTCGGATCTGTTTTCCTCGACAGCGATGTTGTGATCCACTTCTACCCCCATCATCCAAACTCAATATAACACGTGGTTACATTGAGTGAAAAAAGGATGCCGGGCGGCTTGGTTTAGGCTTCGCACCCTCATTCGTTGCAAATGCGGACTAACGGTCGAGCTTGAACTGCGGGCCCGAATTGAAAAAAGCCCGCGCTCCAAGAGAAAGGCGGGCTTTAACCAACACAACGTCGGTTTAGTAGGTTTTAGAACGGAATATCATCGTCCATCTCCGCGAGCGAGGCGCCAGTAGATTGAGGCTGCTGCGCAGCCGAGCGGGGATTGCGTTGTTGCACAGACGCGGAACTTGGTTGCTCGTTGCCCTCGCTTTCGCCGCCTCCCCTTCCGCCCAACATCTGCATCTGGTCGCCGACGACCTCAGTGCTGTACCTGTCCGCCCCCGTGTCCTTGTCCTGCCATTTCCGCGTCTTGAGTCGGCCCTCAATGTAGACCTGCCGGCCTTTCTTGAGATACTCGCCTGCGACCTCCGCGAGGCGGTTGTACAGAACGACTCGATGCCACTCCGTCTCCTCGCGGCGTTCCCCGGAGGACTTGTCTTTCCACTGCGACGTCGTCGCGATAGACAGATTGCAGATTGCGGCGCCGTCCGGCGAGTAGCGCACCTCGGGATCTCGCCCCAGGTTCCCAACCAAAATCACTTTGTTGACCGATGCCATTTTGATTTCTCCTTCGGAAAATGACAGATTTCGCTAGATCGGCAAGGCGGAAGAGCCTTGTCTTATCCGATCAACGGCAGGTTGACGACATCCACCGGTGGCTGGCAGCCGACTAAGTAGCAAGGTGGCGGATATGCGAATGCCGCCCTAGCACCGCAGGAATAATGGTCAACAGGCGGGCCGACTTCGGCTCAATGATGGCAACGTTGTTGTCGTTGCCGCTGACCGCCAGCAACGCTCCGCCCCCAAGGAACGTGCATCCCCGGGGATCCGGCACGCCGAAGCGAAGGGATGACCGAACCTCGGGCCTGTCCCAGCCATCCCACTTCATCCACAAGGTCTGCGATGCGGCGAACGTCGCGACCGAAAGGCCGAGCGACTCGCTCCTCGCAAAGCTTTGGCCACGTCGCTGCATAGTTGCCGAGGTGTCGAACTTGGTCGTCACCCCCTTCAAGCGATCCACGCGGTACACGGGCAACGGCAACTCGAAGAGTCCGCTTTCGAGTTCTACCGGCAGGAGCGAGGCACTGTCACGGACCTGCGCCAGCGCGGGCGTAACTTGGTTAGCCTGAAAGCACGAGAGCCGCTGAGCTTGCATCTGCATGACCAGCACCGCCCCCTCGCCGTCAGGACAAAGGTGCGTGGCCACGCCGTCCGTGGGAAGCGCCCAGTTGCTTTGGACGGCCAACGTGCGTTTGTTGAGGAACGCCACGCTCGGCGCCGCCACATCGAACAGGAGATTGCATGCGCTACTCGCCGAACCGGCATTCGCCCCCTGCGGTCGATTCCCATAGTGGGCAACGGCGATCCAATCGCCGCAGTCGACCACGTCATGCGGGCGTATGCTGCCCGTAGCAACGCGTGTGATTTCCTTCCCAGTGGCGTCCAGGTATAGCAACCATCCCCCCTCGATCGGGGACGTCGAGGATTCAGCGGCGATAAGCGCTCCCGCGCCGTAGGCCAATCCATGGCCGCGGAACGTCACCCCTGCGTATCGTCGCGACTCCCGGCGCGTGAAGTCGTTCGAGAAGACCTCGATCAACTCCCGGGCCTCATGGCCGATCGCGAAAATGGTCCCCTCGGGATTGCTCGCCGGCACGACCAGGTCATGGAGGTTCGGAGAGTCGGACGGAACATAAACAGGATCTTCCCCGTTGACTCCGAGGACCGCAATCGCGCCGCTCGCGGCGCCGACAGCGGCGGGCGGAAGCGGCGCGGTACTGTAGGAAAGGACACAAATGCGACCATCCGGCAGTCCATCCGCGACGCGGGGCGCAATCTGCGCCGCATTGGCTCTGGCGAACGCAGGAAGACCTGCGACCAGTGAAGCGCCGAGCATCTTGCTCATGGCGTGTCGACGGCCGGCGAGCGCGGGCCCCTGGCGGCGGCTCATGCTTGTTGCTCGGGCGCTTCAGACATCGTCGACACGAGTTCCCTCGGCAGGTATTCCGTGAGCCAGGGATATAGCCCGGGCTCACCGATCAATCCGGAATCGAAGTCAAGGCGCTCGATGTCGCCGATCGCCTTGATGATGGGCACGCGACGCACGTCGGGCTCTGCGTCTGCGTCCGGCGCCGGCGTGGTCTTCACCTTCACGTACAGCTCACCCATGGCGTGGATGGCCAAGGGCCCGTTGCGCTTGGCTTTACGAATGGCCGTATAAAACGGCCCCGCTTGGCGGCCATAGATGCGTATCGGAATGCACTTATCAGCATTTTCGAATTGCCGCAGCAGCAGCACGAGCTTGTCGCCGGTGGGCTCCTGGGTTTCCGGATGGGGCTCGCCTCGTTCGAATTCCATCGCGTGCACGAAGCCCGCCAGCCGGATGACGTTCGATCGCTTACGCTGGGCGCGATCGATTTTGTATGTGAAGGCGTCCTGTCGCCCGGGTTCGGCACCGGCCGCGTTGAGGATGGCGCCGTTCATGCGCTTCGCATAGTCGCGCAAGTCATCCCCACGCAGGTCGCGAACGCTCGGCGCCTGGAAGTGCAGGGCCTTCAAGGTGAGGCTGTATTCGCCATCAATGAGGTCGGAGCGTACCAGCGCTGTGACGGCAATCACGTCGCCGGGCTTGAAGTACTTCGGCAGACCCACACCCTTGGTCACGTCGAACTCGAACGAGACGCGATAGTGCGGGCTCTTGTTGGAGATCAGGATCTCGCACCGGCCCGCCTCACGGTCGGCGGAGAAAAGCTCTCCGACCAGCCAGACGGCGTTCATCATCCCGTTCGTGTACGCGAACGAGCGCGGAGATACTGCGGCTTCGGCAGAAAGCATGTGGGCTCCTTTCTTTGCTCGGTTCCAAGTTAAACATTGCGCGGTGCCACGATACGCGCTGTTTTTATTTCATACAATGAGGAACGAACAAAAACGACTTTTAGGGCCCAAAAATTTGGTTTAGACGCTTGACTGATGCACAATGCGTGTCAATTAGCCCTGATGATATTTATTTCATCGATCGGAGACTGCGCATGGCACGCAAGGACCAAAATGCCCAATTCGAACTACCCGCCTCGTCTGGCACCAAAAGGCCGCAGCGTGGCCGCCCCCGGCGCTCTTCCGCCGACGATCCTCCCCGGTCCACGGGACCGGACCATTGGCCAGGGGTACCTCTCGTACAGCGGATCCGCGAAAAGCTTGCAGATCCGCGCTGCGAACTGAATCTCACCACTCTCGCGAGTCGACTGGGCCTCACACAAGGCGCTCTGACTGCGATTCTCACCGGCCAGCGGGCGACCCTTTCTCTCGTCCGCGATAAGGAACGGGGCGCCTGGCTGGCAGCGTGGCTTGGCATCCCTCAGTTCTGGCTGCGCGTGCTCGCCGGCGACATCGAGCATTCAGAACTGCGGTGTCAGATCGGGTTGGATGATCAGCTGTGGCTCACCGCCCAGAAACTACAGGCCGACCCGAAATGGGTGGGATACGCGCCCCCGTCCAAGCAGTATTGGGATTCGCTCCCGCTCGCTCAACGTCTCTTGGTGGTGGAGCTGTACGAGTGGGGATGCACGATGGAGCGCAAACTCCTGACGGCGGACGCAGGCATCGCACCTGGCCACCCGGCAAAGACAAAGCAAGGCAAATCCGACCGCGAGCCCGTTGTCCAGGAACTTTGAGGCCCGCGCGAACCGCTGTAGGGGGAGCAGTCGGGGCCAACCCCGCTCCCCTCCTGCGGCGAACATTGCCAATACGGTCATGCTAGCGATTGTTGCTCCCCTTGAGCGCCAACGTCGCCGGCGTTCTCCGCCCCCGCAGTCGGCTGTTTGCGCGAACGCTTCTCCATGGCTTCCGTGACTTGCAAGTGCGTCTCGCGGAATGCCTCAAGCGCCGATTTGCTGATTTTCACCGTGACCAGGTCGGCTTCATCTTCCAAACCCGGAATTTCGGCGGTCTCGCCCGGCAGGAACCCTTGAAGATACGGCGCGACCTTCGTCATTGCGTCGTAGAGGTTCGGCACGTATCGCGGAGGGACCTTGGGCCCGGTCGAAAGAACCTTGCGGGTCACCCTCGTTTGACCCATGGAATCCGCGACCTTGAGCCCCTCCAGGAGGCGCTCCTCCGCTTTGTCGCCGTGTGACTTGAGGAACTGGACCGCCACGGCGGCCGACACCTTGTCCTCGATCACCATCTGTCGGATTCGGCTCGGGGCACCCATCAGCGAGAGCAAATCATTGACGTACTGCTCGCTGTAGCCAAAGCGACGGGCAATTTCGGATACCGACACCTGATATCCGATCATCCGCTTCATCAAAATGCCCAGCTCATAGGGTGCGAGCGGCGTGCCCTCTTGGGCATTAGCTTGAGCCACGGTGAGGTCAACCATGGTCGTGCCCTTAGGCAGCACGATCATGGGAATACGCTCGATCTTCGCTCCGTGCTCCCGCGCCCATCCGGTCGCATGATATCGGGTATGCCCCTCGGTCAGGTAGAGCACGTCCAGGCCGCCTTCGCGCGCGACATAGCCCTGGACGGGCTTGTCCGGCGCATAGCCGTTGGCGAGGATCAGGCCACCGATGTACGCGACCCGCTTCCGCCATTTTTCGTTGTTGATGCGGGGCTGCCATCCAGGAATCAGGCGGATCTGCTCATACGGCACGTTCCAGAGGTCCGAGCTCTTCGCGCCCGCGGCGTCCATGCTCGCTTTCACATTGCCTCGCACGAGTTCGCGCTCGACGGTCGTGGGCGGAAGTTGGTCATCGAGCACTTGGTCATTCATGGCGTTCTCCTTGGCCTACGTTAGGCGCTGATGCAGGCAGCCTCCATAACTGATGGGCCCGCTGCGGATGGGTTGGCGATGCGCCCTAAAGGCGAGCAAAGCTACTTTTTGGTCAATTATAAATTTATGCTTTATTTGGCGTAAAGTATCAATTAATATTGAAGATACCAAAAGATGTATCCGCGCCCCCGATTGAAGCGGTATGACCAATAAAAAACGCCCCGAACCGTTGGGCGGCCGGGGCGTCAGTCTCGTCGAGTGGAGCGACTTGGAGAGAGTCGTTGACGATGCACAACGAGCGATGCATCGAGTGGAATTAAAGCATAGCTAAATTTGCTCCGTAAGGGGCGAGACCGCCAAATTTTGCGACACGACCATGCCAACCGAATTCTTCGAGCCGTCCGCGGATGGCCCAACCGCTGAGGCGTACGGCGAACTGTACGTAGCGTTCGAACACTTCAACCGGGCCATGTTCGACGCACAGCTTCCGCCGTGCCTGATTACGCTGCAACGGCGCAAAGGCACCTATGGCTACTTCTCGAAAGGCCGATTCGTACGACGCGGCACGGGCGACATGGTCGATGAAATCGCATTGAACCCAGCGTACTTCGCAAGCCAGACCATCAAGAACACCCTCTCCACCCTGGTCCACGAACAAGTCCACCAGTGGCAGCGCCATTTCGGCAGCTTCAGCCGCCGCGGATACCACAACAAGGAATGGGCGGACAAGATGGAATCCATCGGACTCATCCCCTCCGATACGGGCAAGCCCGGCGGCCGCAAAACGGGACAGCAGATGGATCACTACATCGAGCCTGGCGGCGTTTTCGATTTGGCATGCGACTCGCTGCTCACCCGCGAATTCACGCTTTCCTGGCTCGACCGCTTTCCTGCTGAGCGGCTGCCCGTCGCCCCCATGCCTATCACGGCCGCACCGCCAGCCGCTCCAGATGCTCTGACGCCAGCGCCAGCGCCCGCTTCTACGGCATACCTTGGACTGGGCCGGGCCGAATCTGTGCTGGCGCTGCCGACTGGCGAGGCGGTCAACCGGTCCAACCGCGTCAAATACCGATGCGCGACTTGCCTCACCCAGGTTTGGGGGAAGCCCAATCTAAAGCTTAGGTGCGGTATCCCGATGTGTCGCAACGCCCCCTTCGAGGAGTGCGGTGCAATTACGCAATGCCCATAGCACATAACGCCAATCCCATCACTCAAAGCGCCTTACTGACATTCAACAGTAGACCTCCTAGAGGACTCTCTCATGAGCACCGAACCCACCACCCCTAAGCAGTTCACCGTCCGCGAACTTCAAGCCATCCTCAACGATTGCGATCCAGACGCGACGGTGGATTTGACCCTGCCGGGCTTCATCGACGCGAGCGATAAGCAAATAGTTGAAGATCCTGATCTGGCAAGCGATGCGTACGGCTTCGTGCCGCAGGTTGAGGTGTTCTACAAAACGGGCAAAGACATGCCTTATGAGCACTTTTTCGGCGACGACGGCGCCCCCCGACCGGGCGTAAAGCCTAATGCAGTGTCCATCGCCATCTCCCGGGACGAAATCGAAAAACTGTACCGAGACCGCAAGCGAGCCATCGAGCTGGACGCTCTCAGGTTGGAGCCGGAGCCAGCCACCGCCGACGCCGACACCGTTATCGTGGACGTGCGACTCTCGCGAGAGCTTCACACGAACATCCGTCAATTGTTGGGCCAGCTCAATGGCTCGCGTCAAGTCAAGATCGAGCAAGCCTGCACGCATGGCCTACTAACCGTTGCAGGTGCGCTGGCAATGCTTGCGGAAGACCTCGGCATGGTTCGGAGCCGGCCCGGTTCCTGGGAAGGCTCAAACATGGCCCAGGTGCTCGCTTCGCACGGCTACGACAATTGAGCGGCGTCCTAACCGGCTCGCCCGCGCATTCACGCCTGCCCCGCAGGCCTGCCTTCGTGGAGTACTGGCCGCGCCCCTATCGGTCGAGGGCAAAAAAAAACCCTCGAACGAATCGAGGGTTTTCCGGGCGACGTGTCACGCTGGATGGTGACCCGACTCGCGCTGTTTCTCACGGTCAGTCTTCACGACGTTGTTGGCGACGAACAGGCCGAAACCAACAACGACGGCGAGGACGCTAAGCATTACAGCGGTTCCGAGGTCCATATCAGTCTCCTTGCTTCGTGCCGTAGAACAAACTGGCCAGAGCCAATGATAGCACCATCCCAAGGGACAGCCCAACCAACTTCACGTACAACACCCATGTTGCCGCACCCCAGTTTGTTTCAAACGCCACAGTAGCGGCACCGACACAACTGGCGATCGCAACACCCACAAAGAACTGGCCGAAGGCCTCTCTTTGCTTGCCTACGGGGTAGGTCAACGAGCGCCAAAGAGGACCAAACAGGTTCCTTTTCAGGTTGCCGAACATCTCCCGCGTGGGCGGGTGGTAGAACTCCGCCACTAGCCACATTAGGGCCAGGGGGCTGAGAATCAAAAACGCAATAAGCATCACCCCTCCTAGATACAGATAGTAACAGCCGGCGCTAGCACGAGGCCCGTGCGGTGCCGGAATCTCTCTCAGTAGCCCCAGGTCGTCTTCATGCCCCGGTGGCTGGCGCTCAACAATAAAAAACCCGGTTCCAGAGTGGAACCGGGTTGGGGTTAGTCAATCGCCTGGAGGATCTCGCGTGCCTCAGCATGGCCGCACGCGAAATCTCGCAGGGCCATGTACAGGTCGAGATGGTTTTCCTGTTGGCTTTGGCACGCAAGCGCGTAGAAGCCAAAAAGGCACGCAATGATGCCCGCCGCCTCCACCGATACCTCGCCGCTATAGCCGTTCATCGCCTGCACGACGCGAACGCGCTCCTTCTGCATGGAGGGCACCATGAAGAAGCCCCCATTCGACAGCTCGAAAAACTCCCAATAGCCGCCGCGGTATTCGCTGCACAGCGTTTCCATGTGGTTGTACACCTGCGCCTCGCCGATCATGAGGTACCGGAGGCCAGGCCCAAAGTACTTGGGTAGGATCGATAGTCGACGTTCCCCAGACACCTTGGTCGCCTGGATGACGTCCGTACCTTCTTCAACTGCTGCATTCATGCTCTCTCTCCAAAAGGTCCGGCGGAATGCCGGTTTGCCGAATGAAGGGATGTGGTCTGCATTCAAGGGTGGAGCCGCCGCCCATGGCTAATCCGCCCCCTAACAAACGCCTCGACGCGAGCGTCCCGGATGTACTGTATATTTATACAGTAATAGAGATCATAGTATGCCCCCCGGCAAATACCCGCCCCCTCTGACGTTCGCCCAACTCCGGGCCTTCTTCGATAGCGCTCCGACAGAAGCCGCACGGGCGTATTGTTGGGAGATTGCGCGGCTTCACGCCCAGCTCCTGGAGGCCTTCCGGGTCTATGAGTACTGCCAGGAGAAGTGGCAAGAGGCAGTGCGCAATGGCGATCAGATGGAAGTGATGCCGGGCTCGCTGCTGCTGATGGAGCACAAATCAGCGTTACTGCGGGAACCGTGCGTACAGGCCCGACTTGATGAGCAGTGGAAAGACCGGGACAAGCCGTTCACGAGGTACTACCCGGTCAGAGATTTGGACCAGCGGCCGGACCGCGCCTGACACCCATCCAGCGGTGTCGGGTTGCAGGCACATCGAGTTCTTCCGGCCCGCGATTAGGATTGTGATTTTCGGCCTGCCGCTGCGAGCGCTTCGAGTCCAAACTGCACCAGATAGGGTGCCGGCTTTCCGTCGTCCTCGGCCAAGTAGTAGCGCATCATCCGCACAGACACCCCGAGCCGTCGCGCTGCCTCCTGTTGGCTCAGGCCCGCCTCGTCCAACAATTGCCGCAAATAGTTGGGATCCGGATTGTGCCGCTCCAAGTTCGGGGGTAACACCAGCACGGCATCGTTAGCTTGCTTCATACACTTTTCCTCGCAATATCACAGGCCGGGATGGGCAAATGCTTGCCGCCCGCTCTACCTTCAGTCTTCTATGTCGCAGCCGCCCAAGCAAGCCATCAATGCCGCGAGCAATCCGGCCAACTCGCCCGCCATTAGAGCAAAGCTCGTGTCGAACGTCTCCTCCTCATCCCGCACGTCACTGGGCAGGTCCTTTTGAAGTACGTCCAAGAACCGCAGGCGGCGCAGGGTCAGATCCTCGGTCAACGTGAACGAGATTTTATCGGCCCACGTCAGCGCGAGCCGGGTGCATTGCTTGCCCTGCTCGATGTGTCGTCTAGCGTCGACGGTCTCAATCGAATGCCGCACCCAGCGAATGGCGCCATGGCCACGTCCCCGCGATCGCAGCTCTGCGTCCTGGTCAATCGAGAATCCCTCGGATGCCTCGCCGTCAAGAACCCACTGCGTCATTACGCGGCCGGGCGCGGTCTGCACTTGCAACGGCTCGACCGAAAACGGGTCGACAGTCTTGCTGAGTAGCGACAACACCTCATCCGCGCGCTTCGATGAAGCGGTATCGACGACTATCCAGCCATTGTCACGATCAATCCACACATCGGTATCCCGCATCTGAAGGAACGCCTTCGGCAGGAGCTCCTCCAGCACGCGATCCTTGATGTCTTTCAGCTGCTTCCGGCCTGGCTTGTAGCCCTGGCGGTGCTCGATCAATGCTGCGACCTCCTTTACACGCTGCCTCACTACGGCAGCAGGCAGGAGACGCCTGGCCGTTCTCATACGAACAAGCCAATGGGGCCCCACCTCACGCACCCATGTGTTGCCCACACCGGCGGGAAGCCAACCCCGCCCTTCTCGCCCGCTCTCCGGCATCGCGAAAGCCAAGCGACCGAGCTGCTCCTCCAACGCTTCGGACGAGCTGGCAATGTCTTCCTGCGCTCGGTAGAGATGGGCATTTTTGAAGAACGTGCGGCTCATCGAACGCGTCCGGGCTGCGATGCATGCTGAGCCGACCTCGTATCGCGCCAAACTGCGCCGACATACCAGAAGAGCAATTGCCCGCGCCCCCATACCCGGCCGGAGGAGCGGGTGCGCTGTCGCGATTGAGCCGCACAGACTCCGACGCCATGGAGTTCTGCCACCCTCGCCATCCATCCAAGCATGCGCCCAGGCCTGTCGTGCTCCCGGTATGCCACGTACATTGACTCCACTCCCGAGCGCTTCCACGCCACCAACAGCTCCGACAAATGGTCGTATGTCGATCGCGCAAGGAAGCGGAAACGACGCGCTTCAACCTCGCGCATGCAATGGTCGAGCGACACGTGAAGCGCCCCTCGCAGCCGTCCGATCGACGCCGCATCGCAATCGCGATATATCAACCGCAAACTCCACATCAGAGCGAAGCCCTCGATGCGGGACAAGCGCTTTGTCGACGTCAGAACCTGCGATTGGCCTACGCCAATCAACTCCACCGCATGAATGAAATCGAAGGAGGTCCAACTTGCTTTGGTGAGTTTCACGCTTTTTCCTCCACGCACATAAAACAGCAGGTTTCGCCGGGGATGGCGCACGCGGCCCCTCAAACAGGCGAGACCCGGCAAAGAAAGGGTTGTTCCGGCCACTGAAGCGGCTCAGACCAGGGAGGCCAGCCTTCGACCAGCGCCCCCCGTGTATTTGCTCAGGCAGCCCTCCGCAGCGCGGATATCGCTTCGAACGCCATCGGCGGCGGGTTCGCATTGCCCAGCATGTGCAAGGCCACCGCTTGATTCGCTGGAAGGATGTAATCCTTCCTGAAGCCCATAGCCGCTCTGTTCTCGGCAATCGTGAGCATGCGCATCCTGTCCCCGTCCACGACCGCCCAACGTGCGCGGGTGGTAACGGTGCCCAAGGGGCGATCGAGCGCGCGCCCGGTCAATCCCGACCCGGAACCGTAGTAGGGCATCACGAATCGCTCGCCAAAAGCGCGTCTCGCGTTACGAACTCGGTCGAGAGTCTTTTCTGACCGGCCAGGACGCTGCACGAGTGACCAGTTTCCCGCCGCGAAGTCGATCACTTCACCGATCGCACGATGCTCGCGTTTCGGGGAGTCCAGCTGGATGGGATGTCGGCTGCGCGTCCCCACGATCAAAAGGCGCTTTCGATGCTGCGGCACACCGCAGTCCGCGGCGTCCCAAATCATCGGTGACAGCGTATAGCCCAGTGCGGCCATAGCGGCGCACCATGCGGGATACAGAGCCCATTGTGCGAAGGCCGGCACGTTCTCCACCAGAACGAAAGGCGGCCGATGGCATTCGACGGCCGACACTACTGCCCATGCTGTGGCTCGCGCCGCGTCGTGATGTGGCTTATCCTTACCCCGTGCAGGTGTGTGCCCCGTGCACGCGGGCGAGGCCATGAAAAGGTCGTGCGCCGGAGCCTTGGTCCAGTCGGCCTGGTGAACGTCCTGGCAGATATGCGCTGCGTCCGGGTGATTGGCTGCATGAGTATCCACAGCGGAACGCCAGTGGTTGGCGCACCACGTGACCTTGATGCCAGCCATCCGCGCCCCCTCCGTGTTTCCGCCCATTCCTGCGAAGCAATCGATCGCGGTCTCCATGATCGTCACCTCAAACAGCGACACGCACGGAACGCACGGCATAGCCCGCAGCCTGGACCACTTCGCGGGCGCGCTCAGCATCCTCAGCGGCCGCGTCGACCCAGATGCGATGACCGACCTCCACCCGAAAGAGTCCCTTGGAATCCGGCTCGCCAATTCGCGCCGCACAACCCGCGAACTCGGTCACCTTCTCGAACGGAAACAGCTGAAAAAAGGGGTCCGCCAAGGCACTGTCGCGATAGGCCATGACAGACTTCACTTGGTCGGTGTTCAAGCCCACCTCGGCCTGCAAGAACTGCGACATCTCCTCGTCGCTCGAAACGTCGTTATTGCAGAGTTGATCGTTCACCCATTGGCGCTGCACGTTCAGCAGGGAATCTAGGCAAGCAGGGATGGTCGTTGCGGATTCAAGCATTACTCTCTCCAGGGTCGCGGCACAGACTTTACATTCTTCGTGCCTTTATTTAAATCACCCTGGAATTATATAGGCAACGATTGCCTATCAAGACCATAGCCTGTAACAGGCATTGCGCGGCAATAGGGTCATCGCGAGCACTGTGTACCGAAATCGTTTACGCGTATGCGGCCCAATCAGCACACCGGAAGATGCGCAAGGTGCCATGCACAATCCCCGCCGCCTCGCAGGCCGCGATATACGCCTCCTGAGCCTGTTCAAGAAAATCGGCCCTGTAGACCACTTCGCGGCTCGGGGTGCCACCCGGACCAAGGTCGACGACCTTGAACCGGCAGGTGTGGCGCAGCCAGCCATTGGTGAGCGCCCCCGCGAAGTGAACCGGGCCCAACTTGCGGTCACCCATGCCGCCCTCCATCCCCTTCCGCAGCTATGACGTACTCCAGGGCAGCTGTCGGTGGTGCATCGATGATGTCCTCCAGCCAGAGGTTCTGTTCAACGTACTCCAGCGCTCCACGTAGCGAAGCGAAATCCAGAACGCTGTCATCAGCTCCATACACGAGACGGACAAGCCGCGCACGCCCGCTCTTCGGGGCATAACGCAGTTCCCACGCGCACGCCTCGGGCTGCGGGTGGCTCACCGAGAATCGCACCCACCCTCCCTTTATGCGCTTCATGGCGGGCGCGAAGTAATTGATAGCCTGTTCCACGCGCTCAATGGCCCCTTGCTGTGCACGGTTCAGCCCGAAGCTAAGGACGAGTTGTTTTGTGTCACTCCAAGTCCCGAAGACATGTAGTCCCCACGACTCTGCGATGGCGCTGAGTGCCTTGTAGAAGACCATGCCGCCTGTTCCATCCGACCTCATAAGCTCGGCCAGATCCGGCGTACTGCCCCATTGCCGCAGCTGCACCCACGCGATTTCTTCCTGCAACGCACGAACCACCTCGCTCGCTCGATCCTCTTTCCGCTGGGCTTGTGTCGCTTCCTTCTTTGCAATGGCCAGCTTCAGTTCCGCCTGCGCCAGACGCCGCCGAAGCGCAGACATCGAACTATCCAAACTCGTTTGCAAATCGCTCTCCCAAAGTGTGGATTCCGAAAGGCGGCGAAGCGCCCCCAGTTCTCCGGCATCCCAGCTTTACGCGGCTAGTCCTGCACAGGACGCCATTGGATTTCCGAGATCGGATCGTCTCCGCGCAGGAGAGCCCGCGCGTCCCGCAGCTTTGCAAGGATCGCCCCAGTGTTGTCGTTCTCATCACGCACAAAGGCAACGCTATTGAGCAAATCGATAGCTGCGCTTATGGCGTTGTCCACCGTTACATCAGAGCGTTTACGGACATCCGAATACGCGTGAGGCGCACCGCTCATAATCTCGGCCACTGCCCTTCCTGCACCGTTGTGCTTCGGTCCATAGCCTTGTTCGCGTGCAATTCGCAGGGCGGCAGGCGCAGCCAGCACGCGCGCTGCGAGCTCGAAGCTGCTGTCGGCATGCCGCAGGTCACCAGCGAGCAACAGGAGCGCTCGTTCGTCGGTGAGGTTGAACCCGTCCGCAACCCATTCGGGGGCCACATCAAAACGGACGATCCAGGTATATGGTTTGATCTTGTTCATGTATGAAGCTCCTGAGCTAAGCCGAAGGCTGGGAAGCGCGATAGTCGGCCCAATCCTGATACTCGCCGGAGGGCAACTCATCGGTGACGTCGCGATCGGCCCACGCCTCGAACGCCGCGCGGCTGACGATGGGGTATCGACTGCCGCGCCGCACGGCAGGCCCGTCGTACTGCACTTGCCCAACGGATCCGATCCACTGAACCGTGCGATCGTTTACCAGTCCGCCACTTTCGGCGGGCCGCTTTGCGCGGTAGGTGCGCCCAACTTTTACGTCCATGGTCATTCCTTCTCTGTCAGGCCTGGTTGTCCAGGCCGGGGGCCCTTTGCATGGCAACCTTGCGGTCGTAATGTCCGGCCAACTCGCCACAATGGCCGTGCCAGGAAGACTCGCCTTCGCTGGCAGCATTGCGCAGATGATGAGCCGCTTCTTTCCATTCACCGGCCGCGACGGCCTTCCATACCAACTTCATTCGCGTGATCTGGTCGTCGGGGCAGGACATCAAAAGCTCGTATGCGGTAGACACGGCCTTTCCTTTAAAGCTGAGCTTGACGACGAGGCGACGGGACGGGCACGAGCGAGCCGAAGTCGTCCATGATCCCAGGCAGACAATCGCCTTGAGTTTCCCGGGACACTGTCGCCCATGCCAGCCAATACCGGCGATCGCGATTGAGACGGTCGCCGAACATCCCGCCGGGCACGTCCTCGCGGTAGGTGCCGCCTATACGGTCCTCGGTCTCGATCCTGCTCCCTCCATCGTCCTGCTGCTCACCTTCGTCCTCTACCAACAATGACCAGCCGTCCATGTCAAACGAAAGCTCCACGCGCTCGCCATGCTGATTTTGGACGCCCACGAAGGTATGCATTTTGATGAGCGCCTCTACATCCTCGTCCGGGATGTTCGCACTTTGGTACATCAGTCCGTCTGGATAACGGGTGGTCTTTACCACTACCGGCTCCCCATCGACGAACCAGCGACCGTTACTGCCTTTTTCAATCACCATGATTTTTCCTTTCTGCCTATACCGCTAGAAGCGATCACAAACACCTTGGCGCCCGAAGGCCGTGCTATTTGTCGTAAACGCTACTCAGGTGGCCCGCGTACTCGCGCATGTTCTGCGCGAGCAGACGACTGCCGTCGTCGTCTCCACGGGGGGAGGACGCATCGGCGCACATCGCGCACGCCAGCGCGAAAGCACTGACCGCATCCGCCGCCGCATCGAGCTTCTTGGCAGCGACTAAGGCCGCCTTCTTGCGCGCCGCGACGGCGCGGCCTTCGGCTTTGTCTGAGTTCATAGTCAGCCCTGCGGATTTCGGATGTTGCTGCGAATGGAGTCATAGACCCCGACGACGAGCTCGGCGCGGAAAGCCTTGGCGCGATCGCTCTGGCCGTCGCGCAGCTCCTCTAGAAGCGCGCTGGTGTGATCTCGCCACGCGACCACGCCCGCACGGATGTACGCCTCTTGCTCCGCAGCGCTCATCGCGTCCGGGATCTCTCCGCTTTCCCTATGGCGAGCGTGACTTGCGCGGAGGAAAGCCACAAGGTGATGAAGGGCGTTCGCATCGAGGCCAAACTGCGACGCCATCTTCTGGACTTCTGCGTTCCGGTCCATCAGGCTTCCTCTCGTTCGTCGTAGGCTGCGCGCAGCGCGTCGTAGCAAACAGCGAACCGGGACGCGGCACGACCGCATGCGTCCGGAAACTCTTCCCCGCTTGCCACACGCTCGATCAGCTCGGCCAGCGCGGCGTCCAAGCCGCCGCCCATGGCGGTTCCCGGGAGCGGCAAGCCGCAGCTGGCAGCGTATTCATGAGCCGGCATGCGCGCGACCACCGGAAACTCAGCCGCCCCCCACTGGCGCGGGTCGTTATCCGAAGCGAACTTATCGGCTTGGCTCTTCGTAGCGAAACCATCGCGGACCTTTGCAACATTGACCGGCGGGAGGCTGCCGACCTGGCGGGTATGCGCCGGGACGGTCACCACAAACACGGGCTTGTTTCGCATCTTGCGAAGTGTCGAGATAAGGATCATGGCGGATGCTCCTGTGGGCGGGATGCCAGCGGGCGACCTACAGGCAACCCGCCGAAAAATTAACATTTGACGATAGTTTATTTAAACCTCCCAAACATTATATAGGCATCTATTGCCTACCATGACCGCAAAGTGTTACTTACCCCGGCAAGCGGTCGCAGCTGGCCGCTGCCTTTCCTTTTGCGCGGTGCCGTACCCGTGGCGACCATGGGGCGAATTTGCTCGTGGGCACGTTAGGGCGCACACGTACCCACCGGGCAAGAGGAAAAGGGGTCGACGGCGGCAGGCTCGGTCGTGGGCACCTCAGCCCCCGCGCCATCACATCAAGCAGAGCAAGAGATCAGAGTTTTGCTCTTCTTCCTTGCGCGGCACTGCGCAATCCTCGCGCGTGGCATCCTCCCCTTGGCGCGGAGAATCCTCTTCCTCCTCGTCGAAGTCGCCCTCTTCATCGTCGTCCGGATAGTCCTCACCGTCGTCCTCGTCGGATGCGCTCTCGGCGATAGCACGCGCTAGGCTGTAGGAGCCGGTGTCGTCAAAGAAGACCAAAGCTCCGTCGAGAACGCATTTGACGCCCCTTACGCTGACGACAAGGCCCCGCCGGTCTCCCCGCTCCAGCGCCCCAGAATCCCAGGCACGGCATTGCTCCTCATAGGTGAAGGTCTCGCCTTGCCATTGCGACAGCGGCACGAAGGACCATCCCTCGCATTCGCTGTATTCCCCGCAGTGGAACATCCCGTCGTTGACGTACCCTCGCCCGCCGTAATTGAAGGTCGCCACGCCCGCCGGCCCCTTAGGGCTGTAGGCGATCTTGTCCGCGCTATACGCGGGGGCCCATATCTGCATGGGCACTTTGTGGCGTTGCAGGTGGTCGCGGTAGCTATCAAGGAAGACCAAAGAGCGTCCCATGTGGAACACCAGTTCATGGCGAGTCTCGCCCCAGCGGGTCAGCACAAGGCTGCCGAATCCGTCGCAATGCAACGCCGTGGTGCTGTAGTGCCTTGCAAAGCGGCTTTTCGCGCACTGGCGGGGGTGCGCTCCCGGCTGCGCCATCACCGCGCGACAATGCTCTTCGAAGGTGGCTATCGCATCTTCTGCCGCGTCCAGGGGAATTGCGGGCGAGCAATCACGGCACAGGAGGCCGAACACAGCGTCTTCGCGGCGAAGCTCGCTTAGCAGGCCCTCCACCCCTTCTGCGTACATTGCGCGGACCGCCTGAGGAATGTCATCGAACCCCTGCGCGACGACCTGCTTCAGCCGGACAATCGCGTCTTCCAGGGGCAGAACTTCCCCCAGCCACGTTCCGGGAGCGGCTGCGCGAAAGACTTCTTCGGCAGCACCAAGATCAAAACCCAATTGCGACATATGACCTCCAGGTGAGTTGCATCTGTTCGGCGTAGCACGCCGGTACAGTGAAATGATATAGGCAACGGTTGCCTACCTGGATACTCGTTTGTTTCGCTGCGCTTGGGCAATGTGCATAGCGCAAAGCGCATGTCGGTTTGCGCTGTGAATTGGCCCGCCGCTATGCACTAGGCCGGGATAGGAATGCATCCAGCGCTTGCACTGCGTTGACGGCAATGCCGCGATGGATTCGTCCGTCGTTCATAAGAGCCGCGATCGCCTTCGCCATGTCCCGCGCGAACCGGGTGGCATAGGGAGGCGACACTTCACGCGGTCGGCAGACGCATTCATCGGTCACGTCGAATGCATACGAGCGCCCGGCGCATTGCACGATGTAGGCCAGCTGGGTGCCCGTACTGAGAATGTGGCGGCGCACGCGCAGCGCCTCCACCCGCGCGTCATCGAGAGAACATGCCTTTGCCATGATTCTTCCCACCGCATGAGCACTCGCAGCGCATGACCTTTCCTCGGGCGGTCATGCACCGCGCATCGCACTCATGGCGCGACGGGAAAGCCTTGTATTCGATCATGCGGGTTACCGGCAGCGGGTCACCGCCCCCGGCGACGGCATATGCAACCCGCATCGAAAAGCCGTCATAACGGATTCCCTTGACGCCCGGAAACTTGGCAGCGAACTCGGCATTGGGCATGCCGAACATTCCGCGTCCTTGCAACGCGACAGTATCTGCGCCGTGGTCGTAGAAATACCTGATATTGGCCATGAAAACACCCTCGCTATATATAGGCAACTATTGCCTATTATGAGGATCCTCATGGCCATTGTCCGCCAGCGCTTGTAACTACGCCCCTCGCGCGGGGAGACGCGTGAGCATGAGGGCATATACCCTCTGCTGGACCATCCTGGACACCGAAGCGCCCCCCGGCGCGAATCGACCAGACTCTTCTTTTGCCCAGGCCTTGATCTTCGCTCTCGCCGCGGCCTCGGTGCCAACTAAGCGGACAAGAACGTCAAAAAGCAGTTTGTCCATGGACACAAAGCTTGGCCTGGTGCCACCGCTGCCGCCCCCTGCGGCCACCGCAGCTGTGCGCTGGTACTTGATGCGCACGAAGCCTTCCGTCTCCTGTGCTGTCGTCGCGCTCATCAATGCCCTCCATTTCCAGTATTGACGCCCGCTCGTTCGAGATGGGCGCGAGCCTGCGCCAGGCTAGCACTCGCTTGATCGAGCGTTTGCCCGGGGTTTGAAGCAGAGGATTTGATCGGGGCTTTGGAACGGGCTTGAAGGAGCCCGTCGAGCTCCTCAAACAGGCTGCCCTGGCGCGGATTAGCGACCGCCCAGTTCACCGTGTGCATGGCACGCGTGATCGCAACGTAGACCAGCCTACGCGCTTCGTCTCGCTGCGATTGATCGTAATCACCCAATCCCGCCAGCTTGTACAACTGGGTGCGAATGGGATGCGGAGCAGGAGCGAAAACGTCGCCCAGTATCGCGGCATGCTCGGCCTCCAGGCCCTTGGCGCCATGAATGGTGAGGTACTGGCAACGTGGGGTGCGGGGCTTGACTTCATCGAGGACTGTGTTCGTTCTCGCCATCACCATACCGTCCGCACCCAGCCCAGCGAGAGCGCGATAATCCGCGGCGTCGTCGACCTTTGTCATGCTCACGGGCATGCCAAAGTCTTTGGCCGGGCCTTTGGCGACCGCCGGCGGCTTGCGAAGTTTGTAAGCAACGCGCTCAAGCATCATCTCGGCAGTCTGAACGATTTCAGAGGATGAACGATAGTTCGCCAACAAGACAAGCTGGCTCGGCTCGAACCCTGGCGAGAAGTACTTTGCGAAGTCGATGAAGAAGTTGGGCGACGCTCCACGCCAGCCATAAATCGATTGGTAGTCATCGCCCACGACCATAAACGAGCTGGGCAGCTTCGGATTCGAACTCCGGTCGGCCGCCAGCTGTCGATCGCGGAGAGCGCGGATCCACTTCACGAAATTCAAGGAGATGTCCTGAAACTCGTCGATCAAAAGATGACGGGAGTTACGCAAGGCGTCCGCTGGCAGCCGCGCCATGCCTGCGGCGCCCCCAAGCTGCGCAAACACCTCGCCCGTCGTCGTCATGCCGTTCGCATGAACTTCCTCCGTAAACGCGGGCCAGAAACGGGCCAGCCCGTCCACGAACAGCCTGTCCACGCCTTTGAGCGCGGGCGCAATTTTGACGCAGGTCTTTGCGACATCGAGCCCGAGGCATTGAATGAACTGAGCCTCTGCCCAGAATGCCTCCAACACCCAGCGAGGTTGGAACTCCCCTTCAAGCTGCACCTGAAACTGTGGGAAGCCGTGGAACGCTCCTAAGGAGTATCGGACTTGCTCGGCAAGGTGCGCCAGCTGAGCGGGCTCTGAGATCCAGATTATGGGCATCGTCGCCGGGATATCTTGCAGATATCCAACCTTAAAAGCGGAAGTCACGGCCATGGCCATCGTGTCGCCCCCGGTTGAGAATCGTCGGGGCGGCTTAAGCTCAGCCACTTCTCGTGGTATCCCGAGAATTACGCGCGGGGCCGGCTGGCCTGGGGCCGCCAGGCTGGGCACAGTCGCGTTGGAGTACCAGGGGCCTACGGCCGGATTTGCTCGGGCATATGCTGGGTTTCTACCCAAGTAAAACGGTTCGACCTTGAACGCAATTCCGCTTGCATCGAGCTCGGAGCGGTATTTCTCGCACCATAGTTCGTAAATTTCTTGCGTCCGGGCCTCATCGCGCGCTTGGTTGAGCTTGACACGCGGCACCCGCTTTTCAGCCTCCCCGGCTCTGGGCTGTGCGAACAGAAAGGCCCTTTCAAGCCCGATGACCGCCTGTTTGAAGGCCGGGTCAGCATCCAGCAACTTGCCGCCCACCTCACGCAAAATCTCGGGCAAAACCGGCAGTTCATCGAGCTTGGCGATGGGCGCGAACGGCGTATCTGGCGAGTCCTCATCATCAGTAGGCGCCCCCGGTTCGCCGGCGCCGTCCAGCATGTGCGGGTCTTTGACAGGGGATTTTTTCGGTATCCGGTCCGCGGTGTTGACGTTCAGGCCTGCCGCCCGCGCCTGGCGGAACGCGAGCGAGTGAAAGGTGCGTACCCTCGCTTCGATCAGCCGCTTGCTGATGGTTGGCTCGAAAAGCTGGGCATTAGAAAGCAGCTTTTTGATGAAATCGTCTCGCGACTTGTTCGTGAACGTGACGACCTTGATCTCGTCCCAGGCCGCCCCCAGGTAATAGCGAAGCACGATGACGCGTAGCGCAAGCGTCGTCGACTTCCCAGAGCCAGCCCCGGCCGCCACGCGCACGCATGTCGATGGCGTAAGGATCATCTTCCATTGCTCATCCGAGGGGAGGGCTCGGCCTGCTCGTTCGAGTCGGTGACTGAGTTCAGCCCGTATTTCGCGCTGCCTTTCGGCTGCCAACAAGCTCGGGGGTGGCGGAGGAGGAGGAGGAGGCACCACAGGAGCGACGATCGGCGTAGGCGACTGTGCGCCCCGCTCCCCTCCCAAACTCCCCGCCAAAGGTTGCGCTCGCGGCGCAGTTCGCTTTTCGACCCGCTGAGGCTCTTTCCGGCTGCGATCCTTCCAGAAGTACGCGCCCCCGGCGCAAATAGCCACAAGGGCAAGCGCAGCTGCGCTGAGTTCCAACCAAATCAACATTGCCTCCTGTAAACCCGGCGGGTTATTGCTGGGTTGTTTTGATGTCCAAATGGGCCGCCTCGCCAACGTCCGATCCTTCAGGCGCTACGCGCGCCCCCTCGTAAAAAACCCGGTGGGTTTTGTTTGGGTTTCACCCGGGTATCCGTCTGGATACCTACTCCAAACCCGCAGGAACACCGGCTTCCCGCATTCCAATCACTACCTCCTCCAGCCTTGCGTAAAAAACCCACTGGGTTTCGAAAACTATCCCAGCGGCTTTCACGAATGCGCCAGAGGCCAATCAAGCGCCCTCATCCATGCCTCTTCCCGCTTCAAATACCCGATCAAAAACCCAGCAAAAACCCAGCCGGTTTGTCCTGGGATAGCGGCAGGTTCAATCCGGGTTTTTGCTGAAATCCGAGCTCGAACCCGAGGCAAAGCTCCCAATCCCATTACCAATCCCAATCCCATATCTTGACTGGCTACGCCAGTGTCAACGCCGCTTCGCGCCGTCGACGTGCCCGTGATGCTGGTGGACCGCCCAAACCCCGAGCCCCCCCGCTCAAACGCCCGCCAAAGCGGATATCGCAAGCCTGGTGGGGCGTTCCGCGCACGCCCAAGGGGTTGCATACCCCCTTCCCCGACGACGCCTTAAATCGATTTCGATGCACAAACAATTGTCGCCAACCCGCGCAAGTGCAAAACAGGGAGCACCGGGCAAAAAAAGCAGGTCCAGGGCCGAGAGAAATCTTTTCCCCTTGCCGGGCAAGGGAAACCTGACTACAGGACGCCAAGAAGCGCATTTGCACAATGAAGTAGGTTGGCCCGGGGTGGGTATAACCTATTATCCCTATGAGGCCAAGACGAGCAGGCAAGAACCAGCTTTTGGAATGTGCAATCCAAAAATGGGAACTTCTAGGGAAGACGGGAGAGGAGCAAGGGGCGGAAGGTATCGCCACTGCCGAGGCACGATCCAATCCAGCAACAGCGTATCCCACGTGCAGCGGGACGCATGCCCTGGGATGCCACTGTGACGCCTAGCCGCCTGAAAGCCGTTAACAGACGACAGTGATCAATGGTGGATAGCCAGATGACTGCTGGCACAGCATAACGTATAGGGCCGCCAAGCTGAAGGGGAAGCCAAGGCCCTTGGCTAGGCCAGTAGAGCCGTGACAGTAGGCTGTGGCCAAGCAGCGGTGTCCGCCTGCACCTGCCTACCCCCATCAAAGCGCTGCGCCGCTGAGTGGTGCCTTTGTGTGGGGGTATGGCTAGCTCTAGCGATCAGCATATGGGTAGAGAATGCCTGCGCTGTGTGTATGGACGTCGCGTAGTTGGGAGTCAGCGTAGCCAGGCATCCGTACGTGCGCATGCTCTCCGCGGCAGGGACCACTGAAGAATCGCCCATAAGAGCCAAGGCCCTTTGACCGCCTCGCAGAGGCGGGCATTTGCCAGGGAATTTGCTAGGGGATTTGAAGTGGTGAAAGCTGGAGAGAACTCAGACGCCGTTGACCAGCACGACGAGGGCAGGCCCGGCCAGCTACTGATGCGCCGTTGGCATCACCTCAGGCCTAGCCCTTTGACTGGGGATTTGCTGCGGGACGCTGGATCTTATCCAGCATGGACTCCATTTCGTCGAGCCAATGCAATGTGGCTGGCAACAAACCGCCAACCCCAGAGGAGAAGCGTTGCAGCAATGTTCCGATCCTCGCGCGCTTGTCGAGTAATCGATCGACCTCCTGACATACCTTGGACACCGCTTCTGAATTGGCCTCGAAGTCCTTGGACCGGCGCCGGCTTCGGGAAGCAGTCCCTTTCCGCAACGCGACCGACCACCAAACGCTCTCGTTGTTCTTGCGCAGCCATTTAACAACCTGGGGCGTCAACGTCCTTCTATCCTCGCCCTCCCCCCTGACACCCACGAGTCGCCATTCGACGCGAAGCTTCCCGGGCAACGCCGGCTGCAAGGCGTCCAGCAGTTGGTCCAGCCTGCGCAGGGCATCATCTATGCGGACGATCACTTGTCTCATGTCTTCGACCCGCTGCGCAGCGTTGTCGGCGGCTGTTCGGTACGTATTCATCTGACGGACCCTCGGGTCCCTACTAGGTTAAGCAAACTGTGACCCCCTCGTTCCCGTACTAGGACCTTTCCCAAGCAATATTTAGCCATCCTCACCGGGGTGTTGGGAACCCCCGGACCCGAAATTCCGGCCGCGAATTTGCCGCAGGAAATTCCCATTGCAGTATGACTAATGACCATTGGCCAATGTGATCGTCACCTCATGACTCGGCCTCAGCAGAACCCGAAGGTCAACACCGCCAAAGGGGTACCCCCCCTCCTGCTTCACCGGCGGGACGGGGTCCCCCCCCGGGGTTAACGACGCCATGATTACGCCCGAAACTCCCGCTCCCGGGCCACTGCGCTTGGCGCCCCGAGAGCGGCGCTCTAGGGAACTCAGACGCTCCACCGCGAGATGTCTTCGACTTGTCTGGGATCGGATTCCAACCCAACCCATTTTGTCGAGGTATCACTCATGTTCAAAACGTCCGTTTGCTCTTATCCGGACAGAGGAAGCTACGGCAATAGCCGTTATCGCGGAAACTGCTCAGGACACGTCATCAAGGATTTCGTTGAAACTTACCTTCCAAGGCTGGACGGACTGTTTGCCGATCCGAGCATCGGCAGCGGCACGAGCGCGCACGTGGCTGCCGAGTTGCGCGTGCGCTTCAAGGGCACCGACCTGCATCAAGGCTTTGATCTGCTCCGGGACGACTTCCGCGCCTTTCTGGGCGAAGATGCGGCAGCAGTGTGGTGGCATCCTCCGTACTGGGACATGATCCACTACAGCGGCTCGCAGTGGGGGAATGTGCCACACCCGAGCGATATGAGCCGAATGACTTTGCCGGATTTCACCGAAGCCCTGGCGGTATCGTTGATGAACATCCACGACGCATGCGCTCCAAATGGACACTACGGCGTGCTGATGGGAAATCTACGGCGAGAGGGACGCTACTACAACCTATCCTCGCTCGTTGAACGCATCGCACCAGGCCGGCTAGTGGACGAGATCATTAAGCTCCAGCACCAATGCAGCAGCGACCGAAAACACTACGCGAATTCCTTCGTGCGGATCGGCCACGAAAAACTGTTGGTGTTTAGGAAAGCCGGCGGCCGTGCGTTCAGTATGCTCGTCCGCATTCAACGACGGGTCGACAACATCGTTGCTGCGACGTGGCGATCCGCGGTCCGGCGCGCGCTCCACGGTCGCTCGCCCGTTCCACTGGATCAGATCTACGCGGCCATGGAGCCCTATGCGATGTCCCGCGAGAATGTCCACTGGAAGGCGAAGGTGCGCCAAGTTCTCCAGGACGAACGGTTTTTCGTCCGCGTCTCCCTCGGCGTATATCAGCTCGCCTAAATAGCAAATGCCTACTGACACTTGTCAGTAGGCATTTTTTTGTCCGTACCGGACCACAAAGGAACTACGAGCAAACTTACCTGAAAATATCGGCAGCGATAAGGTCGTCAACGAGCTTGTCGCCCGTCATGTGACGCAAGTCAGGAGGAAGAAGCCCCTCCGCTCGATCAGACTCAGGCGCACGAGCTGCGGCATCCCCTGCTCCAATGATGAGGTAGCCTACTTCGCCAGTTCCCAGGTCACTGTTCGGAAGGGGGACGACCGATACAGTCGCGTGCCGGCTTTCAAGGTCAGCCACCAATCGGTGCACCTCGCGCGCGACACCCTCCGACGTCGCACCGTTCCGCACGACGTACTTCAGCACGGTAGCCACATGGGCCTCCTAACAGAATTTTCACCGATTGTAGACCTTGCTGGCCGCTGGGCACACCAACAACTGTAACCCCGCTGCCACCTTCAGATGCCGATCACATAGGACCACTAGGATATCGCCGATGTAACATTCGACAATACAGGAGAGCCCAATGAGCGCGACAAAGGACGTGAGCATAGAGCGAGAGATCGACCCCCAGCGGGAGTTTGCCTTGGACGGATCCTTCGCTTCGTCCGAAGCCGAGGGATTCCATCACGGTTCAGTGACTGAAGTGGGCGCGGAGTCTGCGTTTGGCGGCAAGGCGCGTGCATCAACGCGGGCGTCAAAAGAACCGGAGGATGACGAGAGCGCACTCGCTCGGGCCCGCGCCCGAGAAGACCTCGTCGACGAAGCCAGGTCGTCCCTTGCTAAGAAGTACACCGCCGAGGCGAACAAACTGGTCGAGGAAGGCCAGAAGCACCGCGCAGACGCATCTCGTCTTGTAGCAGAAGTTCCGCGCATCGCCGCGGAGACCCAAAGGCTGCACGCTGATGCACAGCGGTTACATGCAGAGACCGCGAACACGAAGGTCGATACCTTGCAAAAGAAGTTTGGCATGGTAGTAGGACTCGTGCTTGTCGCAGTTTTTCTTGTCATTCTCGTCACCACCGCGCTTGGCCGCGACAAAGATATCGCAGCCAAGACTGGTCAGTTTCGAAGCGACGCGCAAGACAGCCGAAAGGCATTTCAAGAGGATCTTGCTAAACGCATGAGGCAATAAGCAGCACATACCGACATCCCCTGGATGTCGGTTTTTTTTTCCCACGCTCTCGAAGTGAACGCAACGGAGGATCGGGTAGGGTGAGGGGTCACCCCCTCAGCCCTCCCACACCACCGTACATGCGGGTCCGCATACGGCGGTTCAGACAATACGCTGGAGGCGATCCACGGTGTCGTGGATCGAGACCAGGCCCTTAGACCGGAAGTAGACATTCGGTAATGCCTGCTTCACGTGCGAGGCCCCCGCATTCCACCAGGGGCCGTGGCCGTTGACGCTGGACTTCCACGCCCGCTCTGGACCGATGCCCAGTGCGACCATCTTCCGTCGCCGCGTCCACGGCCGCTTCCACTGCCGCCACAGCAGGCAGCGCAACCGCCGCCTCACCCAAGCATCCAGGGTCTGCATCCGGCGCAGTTGCAAGCTCAGCCGGAAGTAGGTCGCCCAACCCCGCAACAGCGGGTTCAGCTCCTGGATGGTTTGGGCAAGCGACCAACCGCGCCCTTCGCGCACAATGTCACGCACCCGATCCATCAATCGCTTGATGCTCTCTGGTGCGATCTGGATATGCGCCTGCTTCAGCCGCACGGCCACCCGGTAGCCCAGGAACTTGCGTGTCCCAGGCCAGGCGACCGCGCTCTTGGCCTCGTTGATGCGCAGCCTCAAGGCCTTCTCGAGATAGGCCCTGGTGCCGCGCATTACCCGGTGTCCCGCTCGTTCGCTGCCAACGTAAATATTGCAGTCGTCCGCATACCGGCAGAACCCCAGGCCTCGGTGCTCCAGTCTACGGTCCAGGTCGCTGAGCAGGATATTCGACAGCAGCGGCGACAGCGGCCCGCCTTGCGGCGTACCCTCTGCTCGGGGCTGCATCAGTCCATCAGCCATCATCCCCGCTTGCAGGAAGCGACGAATCAGCTTCAGGACTTGCCTGTCTTGTACCTGCCTTGCCACCCGGGCCATCAGCACGTCGTGGTTGACCCGGTCAAAGAACTTCTCCAAGTCCAGGTCCACCACCCAGTGCCGCCCTTCCTGCACGAGGGCCTGCGCTTGACGCACCGCGTCCAGCGCGCCCCGACCAGGACGGAACCCGAAGCTACTTGCCGAGAACGTCGGCTCGAAGATCGGTTGTAGCACTTGGTGTAATGCCTGCTGGATGAGCCGATCCACCACCGTCGGCACCCCTAGCGTCCGTACCCCGCCTTGCGGCTTTGGTATGTCCACCCGGCGTACCGCGCGCGGCATATACGTCCCCGCCAGCAACGCCGCCCTTACGCTGGGCCAGTGCGCCTTCAGCCAGGAGCCAAGATCCTCGACGGTCAGACCGTCTACGCCGGCCGCCCCCTTGTTCCTTAGCACCCGCTTGTACGCCAGGCTCATGTTCGAGCGCTCCACGACCCGCTGCATCAGCGGGCCGCCCTCCGATTTCGTTTGCCCGGATGTCGCCGTGCGCTTCTGAGCACCTCGAACGCCCTCGGGCAGCTTCCGGCTGCCTACTTCGTCCCAGGCCCCTGTTCCCAGGGCTTCTGCTTGATCGACTCGCAACGAGATCATCCGTCCTACTCTCGGTATCCTCTGTTCGGGCCTTCGGTCATGGGTTCTCATCGGCTCGCCGCCTTCGCCATCGACCTACTATGCCCTCTGCTGACTTCTGAACGCGCATCCCGTCACCTTGCGGCTCCGGTAGCTAGATTCCCAGCACACGCTCAGATCTCCCCGGGTATTACGCACCCACCTTCACGCTTATGCCTGGCGGATCTACGTCCCAGCGTTCCGGACAAGTATCGGGCTTTGACGAGTTTGGCCGTCTCACCCCGCTGACACGCCTCATCCGCTTCCTGTTCGTCAGGCCAGCGTTTTGCCATCCAGCTTCCTTCAGACCCCCGGTCACCCAGGTAGCCCTTGCCTTCGGCTAACTCTTCCCCTTGTCGGGCGAGTAGAGGACTTACACCTCCTAGTGGGTGCGCCCTGCCGGGCGCACCAAAAAAAAGCCCCGCAGTTTGCGGGGCATGCTTGCCGCGGTGAGTCAGTCGCGTTTGGGCCGAACATTACGACCTTGCTGACCGTCAAACAGCCGGCCTCCAGGCGCATCCTGTCTACTGGGCGAGCTACCTTCGGCATCCTGCGGATCAGAGGACCAGACAACCTCGCTTCTTTCGAACGATCGAGGCGCCGCAGCGGCCGCGCCAGCGCCCAGCCCACCACCGATTTCTGTTCCGGCGGTGAGATTACGTGCCATGGGCACTTGGCTTCCCCCCCCTTCGGAGGCCGACGATGGTCCCATTGTCGTCGTCTGAATGGGAGTGGCGCTGGCTGGAGCAGTCGGACGATCAACCGCGATAGGCGCAGCGTCCCCACGAAGCTGCCCATCGAACACCGGCGCCGCTACCGGCGTCTGTACGGGACTGGCGCTGGACGGACCATTCTGACGATCACCCGCGATGGGCGCAGCGTCCCCACGAAGCTGCCCATCGGCCACCGGCACCGCTGCCGGCGTCTGTACGGGACTGGCGCTGGACGGACCATTCTGACGATCACCCGCGACAGGCGCAGCGTCCCCACGAAGCTGCACATCGGCCACCGGCACCGCTACCGGCATCTGTACGGGACTGGCGCTGGACGGACCATTCTGACGATCACCCGCGATAGGCGCAGCGTCCCCACGAAGCTGCCCATCGGCCACCGGCGCCGCTACCGGCATCTGTACGGGACTGGCGCTGGACGGACCATTCTGACGATCACC
>CALMPB010000467.1 GCA_937871985.1 uncultured Burkholderiaceae bacterium | reverse complement strand
TGTCAGGCGACAGGATCGATGCGGGGCGGCAAATCGGGGTTTGGCGTTTCCGGAGCAGCGGGCGGCGCGGGCGGAAGGTTGGGTATTGCCCCATGGCCCATGAAATTCGACAGCAGGTCGATGGGCACGGGAAAGACCAGGGTCGACGTCTTGTCGCCAGCAACCTGGGTCAAGGTTTGCAGATAGCGCAATTGCATGGCCGAGGGCTGGCGCGCCAGCGTTTCGGCGGCTTCCATCAGGGCCTGCGCGGCCTGCTTTTCGCCCTCGGCATGTATGACCTTGGCGCGCCGCTCGCGCTCGGCCTCGGCCTGGCGCGCAATGGCGCGGATCATGTTTTCATTGAGGTCGATATGCTTGATCTCGACGTTGGTAACCTTGATGCCCCACGAGTTGGTTTGCTCGTCGAGTATCTTTTGCACGTCCAGGTTCAGCTTTTCGCGTTCGGAAAGCATCTCGTCCAGCTCGTGCTTGCCCAGCACCGCGCGCAATGTGGTTTGCGCAAGCTGGCTCGTGGCTTCCAGATAGCGTTCGACCTGGATAATGGCCTTCTCGGGCGAAATCACCCGAAAATACAGCACCGCGTTGACCTTGACCGAAACGTTGTCGTGCGAAATGACGTCCTGGCTGGGCACGTCCATGGTCACCACGCGAAGATCCACCCGAACCATCTGCTGGATGCCGGGAATGACGAAGATCAAGCCCGGGCCTTTTACCTTGGTGAAGCGGCCCAGGGTAAAAATGACGCCCCGCTGGTATTCGCGCAAAACCTTGAGGGCATTGAACACAATGAGCAGGACGATGACGATGATGGTCAACAATCCGATATTCAAGCTATATAAACTGTAGAACATAGAGGTTCTCCTTGTTGCCGCGCCGTGGCGGCAAAGTTGAAACTTGCTTACGCTTTGTCCGTCCGAACGTGCTCCACCAGCAAGGTCAGCCCTTCCATGCCGGTGACGCGCACACGATCGCCGGGCGCCAGGCCGCCGCTGTGGCGAACCAGCCAGCTCTCGCCCTGGATGTCGGCATAGACGGCATCGTGGCCCGCAGAAGAGACCACCCCTTCCTTGCCTATCATGTCTTCGCGGCCGCTGACGACGGGACGCTTATGGGCACGCGCGGCCACTGTGCCGACAATGATCAGGAAAGCCGCGCTGCACAACGCCACGCCGGCAAGAAAGGGCAAGGACAAATCGTATCCCGGCACGCCGGTGTCGGTCAGAAACAGCCCGCCCAGAATAAAGGCAACAACGCCGCCCGCGCCGACGATGCCCAAGCTGGGCAGGAAGGCCTCGGCCACCATCAGTGAAATACCCAACCCCAGCAAGGCGACGCCGGTCCAGTTGACCGGCAGCAACTGAAACGCGTACAGGCCCAGCAGCAGGCAAATAAGGCCCGCCACGCCCGGCAAGGCCAGGCCCGGGTTGAGGAACTCGTAGAACAAGCCGTAGATGCCCACCATCAGCAGCACCAACGCCACCTGCGGATTGGCGATAAGGGCCAGCAACTGGCTGCGCCAGCCCGGCGCTTCATGCACGATCCGCGCGTTGCGGGTATGCAGCACGACAGTTCCCTGCGCGAGCTTGACTTCCCGCCCGTCTACCTTGGCGAGCAGCTCGTCGAGATTGCCGGCGACGACATCGATGACATGGCTTTTCAATGCATCGTTGGCCGTCATGCTGGCGGCATCCCGCACCGCGCTTTCGGCGAACTGGATGTTTCGTCCACGCAATTGCGCCAGGCTGCGTATGTAGGCAACGGCATCGTTGGCGATTTTTGTGCTCATGGTGTCGTGGCCGCCGGAGGCGGGAGAAAACCCGCCGATCTGCACAGGAGAAGCCGCGCCCAGATTGCTGGCGGGGGTCATGGCCGCAATGTGGCTGGCATACAAAATAAAGGTGCCGGCGCTGGCCGCGCGGGCGCCGCCGGGGCTGACGAACGTGGCGACGGGCACGGGCGATGCCAGAATGGCCTGCACGATGCTGCGCATCGAGGTGTCGAGGCCGCCGGGCGTATCCAGTTGGATGACCACCAGGGCTGCCTTGTCGCTGGCGGCTTGCGCAATGCCTTGAGTGATGAAGCCGGCGCTGGCCGGGCTGATGATGCCGTCGACGCGCAGATCGACAACCACGGGCTGGATGGATTGGGCAAGCGCCTTGGCCCCCGCCGCGCCCAATAGCGCCGCGGCGGCGCCAATCGCCGCGAAACAAAGAATGGCCGCGGCACGGCGCGCCTGAACGACTTGCCGGAGTACCCTGAACATATCGGGCTCCTTATGTTTTACGGCGCGGCCCCGACCATGCCGTGTTCAGACCAGTATAGTCCTTTGAACGCCCTCCTTTGAATTTGAAATGCTATTTTTTTGCGGCGGCGTTGAGCACGCGCTGCATTTCGGCGGCGAGAATCACCGCTTGATTGTGCTCGGGGTCTTTGGCGCCATAGACCAGGGTGATGGTGGATTGCGGGCTTTGGGCGCCCACTTCGCGCATGCGTTCTTTTTGTTCAGGAGTGCGCAGCTCTTGTTCGTAGCGTTCGCGAAAGCCTTGCCAATGTTCCACCTTGTGGCCGAACCAGGTGCGCAGCGCCGGAGTAGGCGCCAGATCCTTGCACCATAGGTCGAACTTGAACTTTTCCTTGGAAAGCCCCCGCGGCCAGAGCCGGTCGACAAAGACACGGAAACCGTCGCTGTCCTGCGGCGCCTCGTAAGCCCGGCGGATTTGAATATGGAAACGACGGTTCATGGTTTACCTCTCGTACAAAGTTCACATGGCGCATCAACCAAACCGCACACTAGGGCCTGTTACCCATATTAAGGAGATCGCGTTGGGGCTGGAACCGGCTGAGCGCAAGGCGCCCCCCGCAGCAAGGCTCAATGCCTTGCGAGGAGGGGCAACGCCGCGAACGGCCGGTTCCAGCCCCAACCCTGCGGGAAGCCATGAAAAACCCGCCGGCTCGGCGTTGCCGGGCTTGTCCGTATCGACATACGCCCTGCGCCCGGCGCCTGGATCCGTCAGGTTTTTCATGGCTTCGCGACTCCTTAATATGGGTTAACAGGCCCTAGCCACTATGCGTCATGTCGATGGGCACGATCCACTGGTCGTACTGCGCATCGGTAAGCAGGCCCAGGGCCAGCGCGGCCTGGCGCAAGGTGGTTTTTTCTTTTTGCGCCTTCTTGGCAATGGCCGCGGCATTGTCGTAGCCGATATGGCGATTGAGCGCCGTGACCAGCATCAGGTTCTTTTCCAGATTGTGCTCGATGGTCTCGAGGTTGGGCTCGATGCCCACGGCGCAGTGATCGTTGAAGGCCAGGCAGGCATCACCAAGCAGCTCGATGCTTTCGAGCACGTTGTGCACCATGACGGGCTTGAACACATTGAGCTGAAAATTGCCCTGGCTGCCTGCAAACGCCGTGGCTGCATCGTTGCCGAAGACCTGCACGCAGACCATGGTCATGGCTTCGCATTGCGTGGGGTTGACTTTGCCCGGCATGATGGACGACCCCGGTTCGTTGTCGGGAATGGAGAGCTCGCCGATGCCGCAGCGGGGCCCGCTTGCCAGCCACCGAACGTCGTTGGCCATTTTCATGAGGCCGCCCGCCAGGGTTCTCAGGGCCGCCGACATATTGACCAGCGCATCGTGAGCCGACAGGGCGAAGAACTTGTTGGGCGCCGACCGGAACGGCAGCCCGGTTATGCGCGCCATATGCCCCGCGGCAACCTCGCCGAAGCGTGGATGGGCGTTCAGGCCGGTTCCCACCGCCGTTCCGCCGATGGCGAGATCGTAGATGCCGGGAAGCGCCTCGCGCACGCAGCCCAGCGAGAAGTCGAGCTGGGCGACCCAGGCGCTGATTTCCTGGCCCAGGGTGATGGGGGTGGCGTCCTGCAAATGGGTTCGGCCGGTCTTGACCACATTTTTGTATGCCTCGGCCTTGCCGGCCAAGGTGTCGCGCAGCTTGCCCACGGCAGGCAGAAGATGGTTGTTGACCTCTTGCGCCACGGCGATGTGCATGGCGGTGGGAAATGTGTCGTTGGAGGACTGGCCGCGGTTGACATGGTCGTTGGGATGCACGGGGGTCTTGCTGCCGCGCGTGCCGCCGGCCAGTTCGATGGCGCGGTTGGAGATGACTTCGTTGGCGTTCATGTTCGACTGCGTGCCCGATCCGGTCTGGAACACCACCAGGGGGAATTCGGCGTCGAATTTGCCGTGCTCGACCTCGCCCGCCGCCTGGATGATGAGGCGCGCCAGATCCTGGGGCAGCTCGCCCAGCTCGGCGTTGGCTTCGGCCGCGGCTTTTTTCAGGATGCCCAGGGAGCGGATGATGGGCCGCTGCCACTTGAAGCGGGCTACCCCTATCGGAAAATTCTGGATCGAACGCTGAGTCTGCGCGCCCCAATACCGCTCCGCGGGAACTTCGATGGGGCCCATTGAATCCGTTTCTGTACGTGTGGATGCCATGACAATTTCCTTGTGCCGATTTAAGAAGCCGATGCCTGAATTTACCGTCAACTATACGCCAGGCCGTACCCTGCCGAAGGATTAACCCGCCTGGCGGCAGGATTACCGGACGCGTGTTTGCGCGTCCGCCGGGAGCTTCGCCGACCAGGTTGCGGCGGCGTCCAGCATGCGGTTGACAAAACCCCACTCATTATCGAACCACACGAACAGATTGGCAAAGCGGCTGCCGTTGACCCGGGTCTGGCTGCCATCGATGATGAAGGAACAAGGGTTGTGGTTGAAATCCACCGAGGCATGGGGATTGTCGGAATAGCCGGCCAGGCCCGGACTGGCGTTGGCCGCCTCCATCATCAGCGCGTTCAGGCCCGCCGTCGTCACGTCGCGGCCCAGATTGACCATCAGGTCGATGGCCGAGACATTGAGCGTCGGAACCCGGATGGCCTTGGCCTGTACCCGGCCGGCCAATTGAGGCAGCAGGCGTTCGACGCCCCGGGCCAGGCCGGTGGAAACCGGAACGATGGACTGCATGGCCGATCTCGTGCGGCGAAGGTCCGAGCTGTGGTAGCCGTCGATGAGGGGCTGATCGTTCATGACGGAGTGCAGCGTGGTAAGGCTGGCCTGCTCGATGCCGAACGATTCGTCCAGCAGTTTCAGCACCGGCACAATGGCGTTGGTCGTGCACGAGGCATTGGACACCAGTTGCTCCTCGCCCGAAAGGCTGCGGTGATTGATGCCGTAGACCATGGTGAAATCGATGTCGGCGGCGCTGTTGCCGGGATGCGAAAGCAGCACCCTCGGGCAGCCCGCCTTTAAAAACCGGGTCAATTCGCCGCGTGATCCGTAGCGTCCGGAACACTCGACCAGCATGTCGATGTCCAGGCCGCGCCAGTCCACGTCCTCGGGTTCCGATGCATGCGTGACCCGCACGGTTTCACCGTTCACGATCAGGCAGTCCGTCCCCTGCTCCACCGAGCCGTGGAAGACGCCATGCGTGGAATCGAAACGCGTCAGGTATGCCATGCTGGCCAGGTCGGCCGGTTCGTTGATGGCGACGATGCGGAACTCATCCTTGAGGGAAGACTCGTAAAGGGCCCGCAGAAAGCAGCGGCCGATGCGGCCGTAACCATTGATGGCCAGGCGGACGGGAGTAGTCATGTAAAGGCTCAGAACGTAATGGAAAAACCGCCGTCGACGACCAGGATGTGCCCGTTGACGTACGAGGCGGCTGGAGAGGCCAGGAAAACGGCGGCTCCGGCGATTTCGTGAGGCTGGCCCCAGCGTCCAAGCGGGTTGCGGGCCGCCACCGCCGGGCCGCGAACCGGGTCGGCGGCCAGATCCCGGTTGGTCTCGGTGACGAAGGTTCCGGGGGCTATGCCGTTGCTGGTGATGCCGTGCGCGCCGAACTCGACTGCCAGGGCCCGTACCAGGCCCGTCAGTCCCTGCTTGGCGACCGGATAGATGGCGTCGCCGGGGCGCGCCAGTTGCCCGGCAATGGATGTCAGGGTAATGATGCGCCCCGCCGTGCCCTGGCCGACCATGGCTTGCGCCGCAAGCTTCGATAATTGCACGCCCGCCACCAGGTCGATATTGATGAGCTCGAGCACCTCGTCGAGGCTGGCCTGGGCCAGGGATTTGCGGATGCGCACGCCGACGTTGTTGACCAGGATGTCGGGCGTCCCCCAATCGGCCTGGATTTTTTCATAGCGACCCTGCAGTTCGCGCAGGCGTCCGATGTCCATGACCAGCGGATAAGCGGTAAACCCTTGGCGGGCCAGGCGCTCGACAGCGTCGTTGACGCGCTGCGCATTGCGCCCGTTGATGATGACGCGGGCTCCGCTGGCCGCGTAGGCCTGCGCAATGGAAAAGCCCAGTCCCTGCGCGGAGCCCGTGATCAGGGCCAGTTTGCCGCGTAAAGAAAAATCCGGTGCATCCATATTGACGATCGAGCCTGTTGAGTCGGGTTGCGCCATCAGCGCGAGGGCCTGGCGGGCCGGTGGTGTTTGACCGGCGGCCCGCATCAGGATTATGTTAACAGAGCGCCAAGGGATAGAATTGGAGCTTTGCTGTTCAATCTGGACAATCTCATCGAAGAAGGAAGAGGAATGAAACTTTATTACATGACCGGCGCCTGCCCACTGGCCTCGCAAATCGTGCTGGAATGGATAGGCACCCCCTACGAGCTGCAATTGGTCGAGCGCACGGCCCTGCGCAACCCGGAATTCCTGGCCCTGAATCCGGTCGGATCCGTTCCGGTTCTGGTCGACGGCTCGCTTACCCTTACCCAGAACCCCGCCATCGTCGAATACCTCAACGAAAAACACCCCGAAGCCGGCCTGCATGGCAAAACGCCCGAGCAGCGCGCCGAAGTGCGCCGCTGGCTGTCGTTCTGCAATTCCGACCTGCACCGCACTTTCTCGATGATTTTCGGCGCCGCCTCATACAGCGAAGACCCCGCCGTGCAAAACATACTCACGCAAAAATCGGTCGACCGCGTGCAGTTTCTTTTCGGCGTCGCCGATAAAAACCTGGAAGGCAAGCAATACCAGGCCGGCAATCGTTCCATTGCCGACCCCTATCTGTACACCATCTTGCGCTGGGCCAAGGCCAAGCAGGTGGATTTCTCCGACAAGCCCAATCTTTCGGCATTCTTTGCACGCCTGGATGCCGACTCGGGCGTGCAGACCGCGCTCAAGAAGCAAGGCCTGGCATAAATAAAAGCATTTCCGGCCTCGGGGCTCGGACTCGCCCCGAAGACAAGCCCTGTTGCAAGTATTTTCGCAACCGAAAAAGCCTATCCGCCAAGATAGGCTTTTTTGACGTTTTCGTCGGCCAGCAAATTGGCGGAGCTCTCCGCCAGAACCAGCTTGCCGGTTTCGAGCACATAGCCGCGATCCGCCGCCCGCAACGCCTTGGCGGCGTTCTGCTCGACCAGGAGCACGGTTACGCCCGCTTCGCGGATAAGGCGGATGGCGTCGAATATCTGGTTGATGACCAGCGGCGCCAGGCCCAGCGTGGGCTCGTCGAGCAGCAGCAGGCGGGGCTGGCTCATGAGCGCGCGGCCTATCGCCAGCATTTGTTGTTCGCCGCCGGACAGCGTGCCCGCTCGTTGACCGGATCGTTCCAGCAAGCGGGGAAAAAGCTGCTGCACGCGCTCCAGACCCTGTTCGAGCTGCCGCTTGTTCAGAAAGAAGCCGCCCATGCTCAGGTTCTCGATCACCGTCAGTTGCGAAAACACCCGCCTTCCTTCGGGCGCCACGGCAATGCCCCGGCGCATGATTTCGCAGGTGGGTAAGGCGGTGATGTCTTCGTCCTCGAGCCACACCCTGCCCTGGCTCGCCTTGGGCGTTGCGCAAACCGTCATGAGCAACGTGCTTTTACCCGCGCCGTTGGCGCCGATGAGCGCCACGATTTCGCCCCGTCCGACCTCGAGGCTGACGTCATCCAGCGCCTTGATGGCGCCGTAATGAGTATGAACGTGTTCCAGCCGCAGCATCTATTCGTCCCCCAGATAGGCCTTGATCACGCGGGGGTTCGCGCGTATTTCGTCCGGCAAGCCGCAGGCTATGGCCTGGCCATGTTCCATGACCAGGACTCTGTCGGAAATGCCCATGACCATGCTCATGTCGTGTTCGATGAAAAGCACCGCGACGCCGAACTGCGCCCGCAATTGCAGAATAAGTTGCTGCAGATCCCGCTTTTCGCTGGGGTTGAGCCCGGCTGCCGGCTCGTCCAGCAGTAATAGGCGCGGCCGCGCGGCCATGCAGCGCGCTATTTCCAGCTTGCGCTGATGGCCGTACGGCAACTGGCCCGAGGGCCGCTGCGCATAGGCGCCCAGCCCCATGAAGTCCAGCCACTGGCCGGCGACGTCCAGCGCCGCCCTTTCCGCCCGGCGATATGACGGCATGGTAAAAAAACCGGGCAATAATGCGGTTTGCAAATGCTGGTGCTGGGCCACCAGAAGGTTTTCCAGCACGGTCAGCTTCTTGAACAGGCGCGGGCTTTGGAATGTGCGCACCACGCCTTTGCGCG
Organism: uncultured Burkholderiaceae bacterium; assembly: GCA_937871985.1. Next base: position 109,274 of record CALMPB010000467.1, on the reverse strand, counting down.
CCATTCTATGGCTGGACAGGCCGCTCACGTCCTTGCCATCAAGCCGTATGCAGCCCGAACTGGGTTTGTAGAAGCCGCTGATGCAATTGAAAACCGTGGTCTTGCCCGCGCCGTTGGGGCCGATAATGGCGAAGACTTCGTCGGAAGCGACGTCCAGGGCGATGTCTTCGACGGCACGCAACCCGCCGAAACTCATGTTCAACCCGCGGACCTCCAGCAGCGCCGCGTTCATGGCCCCGACGCCGATCCAGGCCGCTTTGCCGGCAGCAGACCCTGCGGGCGCCACATCATCATCAACACCATGACCAGGCCGAAAATCAGCATGCGGTATTCGACCAGCTCGCGGGCCAATTCCGGTATGACGGTGAGCAGGATGGCGGCCAGTATGACGCCGGCCTGCGAGCCCATCCCTCCCAGCACGACGATGGCCAGCACCAGGGCCGATTCGGTAAAAGTAAAGGATTCGGGGCTGACCAGACCCTGCTTTGCTGCGAACAGCGCGCCTCCGACTCCGGCGAACAGGGCGCCCAGCGTAAAGGCCGACAGTTTGATGCGCACGGGGTTCAGCCCCAGCGAGCGGCAGGCGATTTCATCTTCCCGTAATGCTTCCCAGGCACGGCCTATGGGCATGCGAACCAGGCGCGTCGTCACGAAAAGCGTGCAAAGCGCAAATACCAGGGCCAGCAAATACATGTAGACCATGACGTGCTGCGTGTTGAAGTCCCAGCCGAGCCATTGATGGAAGGTTTCATGGCCGCCCAGGGCGCGGCGCGTCATGGGGTGGCCGAACACGGTGGGTTTGGGAATTCCCGATATGCCGTCCGGGCCGTTGGTGATGGATTGCATATTGGTGAGCACCATGCGGATGATCTCGCCAAAACCCAGGGTGACGATGGCGAGGTAATCGCCCCGCAGGCGCAAAACGGGAAAGCCCAGCAGGAAGCCGAACAAGGCGGCGGCCAGGCCCGCTACCGGCAAAGCCTGCCAGAAGCCCCAGCCCGCCCAGTGGTACAGCAAGGCATACGAATAGGCGCCGACGGCGTAAAAACCCACGTAACCCAGGTCCAGCAAGCCCGCAAAGCCCACCACGATGTTCAGGCCCAGGCCCAGCACGATGTAGATCAGCGCCAGCGTGGCGACATCGATTTGCGCCCGATCCGCGACAAACGGCAAGGCGACGGCAGCCAGCAGCAAAACCCATGGCAACGGCTTGCGTGCGCCTTGCGGCAGTGCCGGCCAGACGGATTGCGCCGGCCTGTGGCGGGCAAGCCAGGACGCCAGCGCGGGCCGCAAGAGCTGGAACAGAAACACGGCGCCCATGCCGCCCAGCACCATGGGCCAGTCGGCGTTCAACTGAAGCCGGCCGGCGGAGCGCACGATGTGCAATCCATGGATGGGCGCGATGATGATGCCGGCCAGAAGCGCCGCGATCATGGCGTTCTTCATACCTTCTCCACTTCCGGCCTGCCCAGCAGCCCCGTGGGGCGGAACAGCAGCACCAGGATCAACAGCGCAAACGCGACAATGTCCTTGTATTCGGAAGACAAATACGCGGCGGCCAGGGTTTCGGCCAGGCCCAGCAGAACGCCGCCCAGCATGGCGCCCGGAATGCTGCCTATGCCGCCCAGCACCGCGGCGGTGAAGGCCTTGAGGCCGACCGTGAATCCGATGAAGGGATTGAGCTTGCCGATGGAAAGTGCAATGAGCACGCCGCCCGCGGCGGCCAGTACGGCGCCGAGCATGAATGTGAACGATATGACGCGCCCCGTGTCGATGCCCAGCAGGCTGGCCATCTGCAGATCCTGCGAGCAGGCGCGCGAAGCCCTGCCCAGGCGGGAACGGCCTATGTACAACGACAGGGCGATCATGACGATGATCGTGACGGCGATGATCAGAAGCCTCGAGTACGAGAAGGTGACCAAGAACGAGCTGTCAGCCAGCGTGAACTGCAGCGAGCCGGGCAGCAGCGCGGGAACGGCGATGTCGCGCGCGCCTTGCCCCAGCGCCACCCAGTTTTGCAGGAATATGGACATTCCTATGGCGGTTATCAGCGGCGCCAGCCTGTGCCCTCCCCGCACCGGTGCATAGGCGATTTTTTCAATGGCGTAGCCATAAGAGGCAGTCACTATGCCAGCCACCAGCAGCATGGCCAGGATGGTCAGCGCCAGCGGCAGGCCGCTGTTCAGGCCTATGGCGGACAAGGCCACCAGGCCGGAGTAGGCGCCTATCATGTAGATTTCGCCGTGGGCGAAATTGATCATGCCGATGATGCCGTACACCATGGTGTAGCCGATGGCGATCAAGGCGTAGATGGCCCCCAGGGAGAGGCCGTTGAAAACTTGCTGAGTAAACTGGGGAAGCAGTTCCACCGCACAAAAACGCCCGCCGGGCGGCTATTGAGTGCTCTGGTGCAGATTGTCCGCCATGCCGGAGCCAAGCAAGGCGGGCCGGCCCAGGTTCCACATGAGCACCCTGAAAGGAACCAGCATGGTGGCATTGACCACCAGCTTGACGGCCAGGTCGCCGGTCAGCAGCGACACCCAATCAATGCCCGTGCCCGCAAATGCCACGCTGAAGAAGATGCATGTATCGAGCGTGGCGCCGGCTACGCCGGCCAGCAGCGGCGCGCGCCACCAGCGTTGTTCGCGAAGACGATTGAAGACAGTGATGTCCAGCAGTTGCGCGAACAGGAACGCCATGCCCGAAGCCAGGGCGATGCGCGGCGTGGCCGCCCAGACGGAAAAAACGACGGCAGCGATGAAGCCGACAACGACGACGCGCCGCGCCGCGGACGGGCCGAAGCGGCGGTTCAGCAGGTCGGACACCAGAAAGGCGATGGGGTAGGAAATGGCGCCCCAGGTCAGCCATTGGTTGATGGGAAACTGGACGAGAATATTGGATCCGACCACCACGGCGCACATGGCGCCGACCGCGGCGAGAAACTGCATGCCGGTCATGGGCAGAAAGGTTCTGGAGGAAGAAGTCATTGAGCGAACTCGCGGGAAAGATCGGCGGCGCGGTCGTAGGCAGCCTGCATGGCCTGCTGCACGATGGCGGTGAAATTTTGCTGCTTGAACACATCGAGGGCGGCGGCCGTGGTGCCCCCTTTGGAGGTCACGCGATCACGCAGCGTGGCCGGGGATTCGGGCGACAGCGCCGCGAGCTGGGTGGCGCCGTTGAGCGTTCCCAGCGCAAGCAGGCGGGCCTGTTCGGCTGATAATCCCAGCTTTTGGCCGCCTTCGATAAGGGCCTCGATGAACAGAAAGACATAGGCCGGGCCGCTGCCCGACAAGGCGGTTACCGCGTCGAGCGATTCGTCGCTGTCGACCCAGGTTACCTCGCCCACCGAGCGAAACAGTTGTTGCGCAACGGCTTTGTCGTCGTCGGAGACGCCCGGCAGGGCCAGCATGCCGGTTGCGCCGGCGCCGATCAGGGCGGGCGTATTGGGCATGCAGCGTACCAGGCGGGTCCATGGCCGGCCGGGTTCGCCCAGCCATTCCGAAATGGTCTGGCTGGAAATGCCGGCGGCGATGCTGACGATCAGCGTGTCGGGCTGCAGGAAGGGCTTGCAACTGGCCACGGTTTCGCGCATGACCTGCGGCTTGACCGCGAACACCCAGACGCGGCGACCGGACAGCGCGGCATCGGGCCGCAGGGCTACGCTCGTGCCCTTTTCGCGCCATTGCTCCAGGGTGGATTCGTTGATGTCGACAACGTGCACGTCGGAAGCGCCGCAGCGTTTGCCGATAAGGCCGGAAGCCAGGGCGCCGGCCATATTGCCACCGCCGATGAAGGCAAGATTGAGTTCGTGGTTCATAGGAGCAATATTGTACGGTTTTTTATTGCCGGCCACAGCCGCCGAGGTTGCGGCGGCCCCTCCCCGGCAGCCCGGTTTCCGTTGGGTGGAATGCTACTTATAGGGTGTTTTCGTGCCGTCGCTGTGCCAGCGATAGACGTTGAACCGAAAGTGTTTGAGATCGCCCTGCTTGTCCCAGGATATCTCGCCCAGCGGGGTGCTGAACGAATGCGCGTGCAGCCAGGCGGCGACCTTGGCGGGGTCGTCCTGGCCGACGGCCTTGATGCTGTCGACGATGACCTGCACCGCGGCATAGGCCGGCAACTGGAAGGCGCCGCCCGGATCGCGGTTTTTGTCGCGGAACGCCTTGACGATGGCGGTGTTGGCGGGATCGGCGGACGGGTCGACGGGCAAGGTCAGCAGCATGCCTTCGACGGCAGGCCCGGCGATGGCATTGATGTCGGGATTGCCCACGCCTTCGGGGCCCATGAACTGGGCCTTGACGCCCTGCTCGGCGCCCTGGCGCAACAGCAGGCCCATTTCCGGGTGGTAGCCGCCGAAATACACGAAATCGGCCTGAGCGCTTTTGATGCGGGTGATGATGGCCGAGTAGTCGCTGTCCCCGGCATTGATGCCCTCGAACAGCACGACGGGCACGCCGGCTTCTTCCAGACCCTTGCGCACGGCGCTGGCTATGCCGAATCCGTAGGATTGCTTGTCGTGCAGGATGGCGACTTTCTTCGGCTTGACGGCCGTGGCGATGAACTCGGCGGCGGCCGGGCCCTGCTGATCGTCGCGCCCTATGGTGCGAAAGATGAAATCGTAGTGTTTGTCCTGCGTAACGGCCGGCGCCGTTGCCGACGGCGTGATCATGACGACGCCTTCGGTGTTGTAGATGCTGGCCGCGGCGATGGCCGGCCCCGAGCAAACATGCCCCACCACGTACCCGACGCCGTCATTGACGATGCGGTTGGCAACCACGGGGCCCTGCTTGGATTCACAACTGTCGTCGTAATCGACCTCTTCGAGCTGGCGGCCCAGCACTCCGCCGGCCTGGTTGATTTGCTCGATGGCGGTGGCGACGCCCTGCCGAACCATGGTGCCGTATTGCGTAACCGGCCCGGTCAGGGGGCCGGCCACGGCAATCTTCAAAGGCTCGGCGGCCGTGGCGCCAGCCGCCAGCAGGCAGCCTGCCACCAGTGCCGGAATCCGGCCGAAAACCCTGAGCACAGGACCCGCCTATTGCAACAGGCTGCGCAGCATCCAGGCGTTCTTTTCGTGGATGTCCAGGCGCGCGGTAAGCAGATCGACCGTAGGCTGGTCGTCGGCCGCATCCGCTTTTTTAAGCGCCGCGCGGGCGGTCTTGGCGACGGCCTCGTTGTTTTTGACCAGGATGCGGATCATTTCTTCGGCATCGGGCACCGACGCGGGTTCCTTGATGGAGGCCAGCCTGGCATATTCGCTGTAGGTGCCCGGCGCGTAATGGCCCAGGGCGCGTATGCGCTCGGCAATGGCATCCAGAGCCTGCCATTCCTCGGTGTATTGCGTCATGAACATTTGATGCAAGGTGCTGAACAGCGGCCCGGTGACGTTCCAGTGGAAGTTGTGGGTGGTGAGATACAGGGTATAGGAATCAGCCAGCATCTTCGATAATTCGGTCGCTATCGCCGCGCGATCTTTTTCGGAAATGCCGATATCGATCATGATGCCCTTGCCTGTTTTTACGGATGCCTTAGCCATGTTTGCTCCTGCTGATATGAACGAAAAAGGAGGGTGGACGAGTCGGAGAAGACCGTAACTAGCATACCATGGGCGCAGCCCGGCCAAGCCCGATCCGCGCTGCGCGCGAGGGCCCCGCCGGTACATGCTTGCAGGCTTGCGTCAAACCGGTTGCGGATGCTTCGCGTGTTCGCCGCCGATATATTCCACACCCGGCAGCCGGCTTTGGCGAATCGCGGAAATCAGCGCTTCGATGGCGGTGGGACGCGGATAGCTTTTACGCCATGCCAGCACGACACGCCGGTCGGGAATCGGCTTGACGAACGGAACATAAGCCAGCAGATCGCTTTGCGCGTTATGCACGGAAAGCGAACTGGCCGGCAGTACGGTAATGCCTATGCCTGCCGCCACCATGTGCCGGATGGTTTCAAGCGAAGAGCCCTCGAAGGTGCGCTGTATGCCCTCGCTCGAGGCCGAGAAGCGCGACAGCTCGGGGCAGACCTCCAGCACCTGGTCGCGAAAGCAATGTCCCGTGCCCAGCAGCAGCATGGTTTCGTTCTTCAGGTCGGAAGAACGGATTTCCTTGAGCTTGGCCCACGGATGGCTCTTGGGCACGGCGACCACGAAAGGTTCGTCGTACAGGGGCTGAACCATCAGCCCCGAATCGGGAATCGGCAAGGCGACGATGGCGCAATCGATTTCCCCCTGGCGCAACAGCTCCAGCAAGCGTGTCGTGTAGTTTTCCTGCAGGATCAACGGCATCTGGGGAGTGATTTCGATTTGCGCCGGCACCAGCCTGGGCAGAAGGTAAGGCCCGATGGTATAGATGACCCCCACGCGCAACGGTCCGGCCAGCGGATCGTGCCCCTGGCGGGCGATTTCCTTGAGGTTGGTGGCTTCTTCGAGCACCCGCTGCGCCTGGTCGACGACCCGCAGGCCGATGGGGGTCACGCCCACTTCGGCGCCTCCGCGCTCGAACAGGACCACGCCCAGCTCGTCCTCGAGCTTGCGGATGGCGACCGACAAGGTTGGCTGGCTCACGAAGCAAGCGTCGGCGGCGCGCCCGAAGTGGCGTTCACGGGCTACAGCCACGATGTATTTAAGCTCGGTCAGGGTCATGCTATTCCAGTCATAAAAATACAATGAACGCTTGTCTGCGTTTCCCCGCCTTGCAGGCCGGGAGGCGCGGGCAAACCGGTCAGGTGCGAAGAAAGTCCTGCTTGCCGCGCATCCAGCGCGCCAGATGCCGTTGCGCAATATCGGAGCCGCCGCCCAGCAGTTCGGCCGCCAGGGTTTGGGCCTGTTCCAGCAACAAGGCATCCGTTTCCAGATCCGCGAACCTGAGCAGGGCAACCCCCGACTGCCGGACGCCAAGGAATTCACCGGGCCCGCGCAGCTCCAGGTCGCGCCTGGCGATTTCAAAACCATCGGTTGTTTCATACATGGCCCGCAAGCGCTGACGGGCAATTTGCGAAAGCGGCCCCTGGTACATCAGCACGCACACCGATTGTTCGCTGCCCCGCCCCACCCTGCCGCGCAATTGATGCAATTGCGCCAGGCCGAAGCGCTCGGCGTGCTCGATGACCATCAGCGTGGCGTTGGGCACATCGACCCCGACTTCGATGACGGTGGTCGCGACCAGCACGTCTAGCCGTCCCGCCCGGAAGTCGCCCATGACGGCCGCCTTTTCATCGGGCTTCAAGCGACCATGAACCAGGCCGACGCGCAAGCCGGGCAGCGCCTCGGCCAGCCAGGCGTGGGTGTCGACGGCCGTCTGCAATTGCAGCGCCTCGCTTTCTTCGACCAGCGGACACACCCAGTAAGCCTGCCTGCCTGCGTGGATTTCGGTGAGCACGTGGCCGACGACTTCGGTTCTGCGCGCATCCGAGACAAGCTTGGTCACGACCGGGCTGCGCCCCGGCGGCAGTTCGTCGATGGCCGACACATCCAGGTCGGCGAAAAACGTCATGGCCAGCGTGCGCGGTATGGGTGTCGCGCTCATGTTCAACTGGTGGGGAATCAGCTCGGCCTGGCCGACGGAGCCCTCGCCCTTGCGGCTCAACTGCAGCCGCTGGCCGACGCCGAACCGATGCTGCTCGTCGAGCACGATCAGACCCAGCCGCGCAAAATCCACTTTGTCCTGAATGAGCGCCTGGGTGCCGATGACCAGCTGCGCTTCGCCGCTGGCGATGCTTGCCGTGGCTTCGCGGCGCTTCTTGATGCTCAGACTGCCGGTCAGCCACGCTATCCGCACTCCCAGGGGGGCAAGCCAGTCGACCAGTTTCATGAAATGCTGCTCGGCCAGGATTTCGGTTGGCGCCATGATGGCAACCTGCGCTCCGGAGGCGATCGCCTGGGCCGCTGCCAAGGCCGCCACGACGGTCTTGCCGCTGCCCACGTCGCCCTGCAATAAGCGGTGCATGGGAAATGAGCGCTTCAGGTCGTGCGAGATCTCGGCCGTGACGCGCTTTTGCGCCGCCGTAAGCTGGAACGGCAAGGCATCGAGCAAGGATCGAACCAGGCCGCCGGTCTTTGCCAGAGGATCGGCCCGCTGTTCGAGGCGGGCGGCTCGCGCCAGCGCCAGTGAAAGCTGCTGGGCCAGGAGCTCGTCGAACTTGATGCGCCGCCAGGCGGGATGCCCGCGTTCGATGAGATCGTCGTACGACACGTCGGCCGGCGGATGATGCAGCACCCGTATGGCTTCGTCGAATGGAATCAGGCCGTAGCGCTCGCGGATTGCGGCATCCAGGGTGTCGTCGAGATTGGCGGTTTCGAGGGCCTTGTCGATGACCCGCCTGATCGATGGCTGGGAAAGGCCGTCGGTGGTGGGATAGACCGGCGTCAGAGCGACGGGCAAATCCCCCCCCGCGGCACTCACCTTCGGATGCACCATTTCAAGCCCTTGAAAGCCGTTGCGAACCTCGCCCCTGACCCTCAGGCACTTGCCGGCGGCCAATTGCTTTTCCTGGCTGGAATAAAAATTGAGCCAGCGCAAGACCAGATCGCCGCTGCCGTCGGCCACCAAGGCGGACAGCTGCCGCCGCGGACGGAACAGAACTTCGCTGCGCAGAACCTCGACCTCGACTTGCGCCGGCTGTCCGGGGCGGAGGGAGGCAATGGGCACGATCCGGGTTTCGTCTTCGTAGCGTATGGGCAGGTGCACGATGCAGCTCTGGGGATCCGTCAGGCCCAGCCGCTGCAGTTTGCGTTCCAGCAACGAGCTTGCCGAGCCGCCGCCGGTCGCGGCGGTGTCCGCGGCCTGGCGCTTGCGCTGCGTGTTTGCCATGGATAAGTGGCGGGTGCCGGGCTATTGGTACTTAAATGACGATGACCGCCTCGACTTCGAACTGCGCGCCCTTGGGCAGGCTGGCTACGCCGATGGTGGAACGCGCCGGATAAGGCTGGGGGATGATGTCGGCCATGATGGCGTTGGCGCTGGCGAACTTGCTGAGATCGGTCAGGAACAGCGTGAGCTTGACGATGCTGTCCAGGGTGCCGCCGGCCGCCTCGATGACAGCCTGCATGTTCGCGAACGATTGCCGCACCTGCCCTTCGAAGTTCTCGGAAACCAGTTCGCCCGTCCCTGGCTCAAGCCCGATCTGGCCCGACAAATAAACCGTTTTTCCCGAATTCGCAACGACCGCCTGCGAATAGGGGCCGACCGCGGCGGGCGCCGCATCCGTGTGAACAATCTGCTTGGCCATGAATAACTCTCTGAAATAATTAAATAATAACTTCTATCAGAGTTTAAACATCTATAGCAAAAATTAAAAGCCCCCGAAGCCGGGATTTGCGCCGTCCGGAAGGAATCTCCGCCAGAGCAAACCCGGGCCTTGCGAGGGCCGAATCGATGGGGAACGGTTTATTTTTCGACGAACGCGCGCTCGATCACGTAGTCGCCGGGTTCGCCGACGCCGGCCGAAACCACAAAGCCCCGAGCATCGAGCATATTGCAGATGTCGGTCAGCATGGCGGGGCTGCCGCACAGCATGGCCCGGTCGGTTTCAGGGTTGAGGGGCGGCAGGCCGATGTCTTCGAACAGTTTGCCGTTTTCGACGACAGTGGTGATGCGCCCCTGGTTGCGGAACGGCTCGCGCGTTACGGTGGGGTAGTAAATAAGCTTGTCCTTGAGCATTTCGCCGAAATACTCGTTGGCGGGCAGCTCGTTCTGGATGTAATCGGCATAGGCCAGTTCGCTGACATGCCGCACGCCGTGCATAAGAACCACTTTTTCGAAACGCTCGTAAACGTCCGGATCCTTGATGATGCTCATGAAAGGCGCCAGGCCGGTGCCCGTGGCGAATAGATAAAGGTGCTTGCCGGGTTTGAGGTCGTCGACGACCAAAGTGCCCACCGGCTTTCTGCTGACCAGCACGGAGTCGCCCACTTTGAGATGCTGCAAACGCGAAGTAAGCGGCCCATTGGGAACCTTGATGCTCAGGAACTCGAGGTTTTCTTCGTAGTTGGCGCTGGCGATGCTGTAGGCGCGCATAAGGGGCTTTCCTTCCACCTCTAGACCCAGCATGACGAAGTGGCCGTTGTGAAAACGCAGCGCGGCGTCGCGCGTGGTCGTGAAGGAAAACAGGGTGTCGTTCCAGTGGCGGACACTAAGAACTTGCTCGGAATTGAAGGCTGCCATGGCTGTATGTCTATATAAAACCCAGGGTTTGAACGGACTGCGGAGAGTCTGGAATCAAAAGCCGGGTTGAGTCAAAAAAGAGTGCAAACGTGCTAATTGCACCAGGCCCGAATAAACCGTCGGATCTACAAAGAAACAATTTTAGCGTATTTGGCATATTGCCCATAAAACAACAGTTTGTGCGAACATATCAAATAAAACTAAAACATATTCTTGGCAAATCGCGTTGCTTCTACGCTGAAATTCACTTTGACTCGAACAAAAACCCTACTGTAGGTACAAATCAAAGCTCAGTGATATACAGCGTACACGCTCTTTTTTGCCTTGTAAAGTTGTTTTCGTCAAAATTGTCTGATATGGTTATTGTATATCTACATAAGAATTGTTTTTATTTAGATATATAGCTTTTATTTCGAAGCAGCCGCTCCCCGCAGTCCCATTCCGGCCCTGCCCTTCACTTTCCACAAAAGGTTCCCCATGCGCTCAGTCCGAACGCTTACGCCCCTGCTTGGTTCATTCATACTGGCCGGCCTGGCTTTTTCGTCCGCCCTGGCGGCCGCCGCCGAGGTCAATCTGTACACCACCCGCGAGCCGAAGCTCATACAGCCCATTCTGGACCAATTCACCAGCGACAGCGGCATCAAGGTCAATACCGTCTTCGTCAAGGACGGCCTGCTCGAGCGCGTCAAGGCGGAAGGCGAGAAGTCCCCCGCCGACGTCCTCATGACGGTCGATATCGGCAATCTCGTCGATCTCGTCCAGGGCGGCGTTACCCAGCCCGTCGACTCCAAGGTGCTGGAAAGCGTCATCCCCGCCAATCTGCGCGGCGTCGACCACCAGTGGTTCGCCCTGTCGCTGCGCGACCGCGTTGCCTACGTGGCCAAGGGCGTCGACGCCAAAGGCCTGACCTACGAGTCCCTGGCCGACCCCAAATGGAAGGGCAAAGTATGCATCCGGTCGGGCCAGCACCCCTACAACACAGCGCTGGTCGCCGCCATGATCGCCCATAACGGCGCCGCCCAGACCGAAACCTGGCTGCGCGGCGTCAAGGCCAACCTGGGTCGCAAGGCGGCAGGCGGCGACCGCGATGTGGCGCGCGACATTCTGGGCGGCATCTGCGACGTCGGCATCGCCAACGCCTATTACGTCGGCCACATGAAAAACGCCAAGCCCGGCACCGACGCCCGCAAATGGGGCGACGCCATCGACGTCGTCCGCCCCGTTTTCGAACATGCGCGCGGCCAGGGAACCCACGTCAATATTTCCGGAGCGTCGGTGGCCAGGCACGCGCCGAACAAAGTAGAAGCGGTCAGCCTGCTGGAGTACCTGGTCTCGGAGAAAGCCCAAAGCCTGTATGCCAACGCCAACTACGAGTATCCGGTCAGGTCCGGCGTGAAGCTGGATCCCGTCGTCGCCGGCTTCGGCCCGCTGGTGGTCGACCCCCTGCCCTTGGCCGAAATCGCCAAGCATCGCAAAGAGGCCAGCCAACTGGTGGACAAGGTTGGCTTCGACAACTAGCGGCGATGGCGGCTGGCGCTTCGGCGCCCTGCTCATCGCCGCATGCGTCGCCTCGCCGGTCATCGCGCTCTGTTGGCTGGCCGCACAGGGCTCGCTGGATCATTGGTCGCATCTGCTGCAATACGTATTGCCCGCCGCCGTGGGCAGTACGGTGCTGCTGATGGCCGGCGTCGGCGCGCTGGCCGCGCTGCTGGGCGCCGGGGCCGCCTGGCTGATAACGGCCTATTCGTTTCCCTCCAGCCGCAGCCTGTCCTGGGCCTTGCTCCTTCCTTTGGCCGTGCCCACTTATATCGTGGCATTCGCCTACCTCGACATCCTGCATCCCATAGGCCCCGTGCAAACCTCGATCCGCGCAGTGCTGGACTACGACAGCCCGCGCGACTTCCGCCTTCCCGACTTGCGCAGCCTGCCCGGGGCCATCTTTTTATTGGGTTTTGTTTTATACCCCTACGTCTACTTGACTACCCGGATCATGTTTTCCACCCAGGCGGCAAGCCTGATCGAAGCGGGACGCATGCTGGGGCTGACCCATCGCGGCGCTTTCCTTCACGTGGCGCTGCCCATGGCCAGGCCGGCCATCGCCGTGGGCGTCAGCCTGGTTCTGCTGGAAACGCTCAACGACATCGGGGCGTCCGAGTTTCTGGGGGTGCAGACGCTGACCGTCTCCATCTACACCACGTGGGTGACGCGCTCGGATCTGGCCGGCGCCTCGCAAATAGCGCTTGCCATGCTGGCCTTGGTCGCGGCGCTCATCCTGCTGGAGCGGCGCGCGCGCAAACGCCAGCGTTACGCCAACACCCAGCGCATGCGTCCCATGCAGCCCCTACGGCTGCGCGGCGCCCGGGCGGCGGCGGCCATGACGCTGGGCTGGCTGCCCGTCGTGGTCGGCTTCGCCGCGCCGGCGTTGTATCTGCTCAACGAAACACGCAAGCATCTGCACTATGCCGGCGGCGTTTCCCCGCAGTTGCTCGATAGCGGCTACAACACGGTGCGCATCGCCCTTGTCGCCACGGCCGCCACCATGGCTTGCGGCCTGGTCGTCGCCTGGGCGGCCCGCCGCTCGCAAACAGGCCGGAGCCCGTTCACGAGCGCGGCGGCGCGGCTGTCCACCATGGGCTATGCGCTGCCCGGCACGGTTCTTGCCATCGGCCTGCTTGCCCCCGTCAGCCTCGCCGACGGCCTGCTTTCCTGGCTGGCCGGGCTTTTCACCCACGCATCGCCCGGCCTGATCCTCATGGGTTCGAGCGGTGTCCTGGCGGGCGCTTACGTCATTCGCTTCCTGGCCATCTCCGTGGGCGGAATCGAATCCGGCCTGGCGCGCATCCCGCCCTCGCTCGAGCACGCGGCGCGGCTTCTGGGCGAAACGCCCACCGGAACCCTGCGGCGGGTGCATCTGCCTTTGCTGCGCCCCGCCCTGGGCGCCGCGGCGCTGTTGGTGTTTGTGGACGCCATGAAAGAGCTGCCGGCCACCTTGCTGTTGAGGCCCGTCAATTTCGAAACCCTGGCCACCTGGCTTTACGCGGAAGCGGCGCGAGGCACCTACGAAGAAGGCGCCGTTGCCGCCCTGGCCATCGTCCTGGCCGGGATTGTCCCGGTCGTTCTGCTGGCTCGCCATCAACTCGCACCCCGGTACTGATCCATGTCCATCCTGCTCGATCTCGACCATGTTTCGCTCGCCTACGATACGCCCGCGGGCCTCAGACAGGTCGTGGAGAACCTGTCGTTCGGTTTGGAAAAAGGCCATATAGGCTGCCTGCTTGGCGCATCGGGTTGCGGCAAGACCACGATACTGCGCGCCATCGCCGGCTTCGAACCCTTGCGCGCGGGCTATATCCGCCTTGGCGGGAACATACTATCGTCAAGGGAAATCCAAGTGGAGCCCGAGCGCCGCCGCGTGGGAATGATGTTCCAGGACTACGCGCTTTTCCCGCACCTGACCGTCGAGAAAAACGTGGCGTTCGGCTTGCGCCGCCTTGACAAGAAGCCGCGGAGCGCGCGCGTGGGCGAACTACTTGAACTGGTCGGCCTGGCCGGCTCGGCGCAAAGCTATCCGCACGAGCTGTCGGGCGGCCAGCAGCAGCGCGTCGCGCTGGCGCGCGCCCTGGCGCCCAAACCCGAGCTATTGCTGCTGGACGAGCCCTTTTCGAATCTGGACGTCGACATGCGCGAGCGCCTGGCCTTCGAGGTGCGCGACATCCTCAAGCAAACAGGCCATACGGCGCTGCTGGTCACCCACAATCAGGCCGAGGCATTCGCCATTGCAGACCGCATCGGCATCATGCATCAAGGAAGGCTGGTTCAATGGGATACGCCCCATGGCTTGCAGCAACGGCCGGCCGACGAGTTCGTCAGCGGCTTCATACGCCGGGAAGCGTTGATGGCGCAGCGCGTGCAAGCTTGTTTGCGCGCGGATGCGGATTGACGGCCCGATGCGGGCTTACTCGGCGCCGCCTTTGTCGATGCCCAACTCCTGGCATTTTCGCGTCAGCGTATTGCGGCCTATGCCCAGGCGCTGTGCGGCCTCGGCCCGCCGGTTGCGGCAATGCGCAAGCGCGGTGTTGATCAGCACCGCTTCGAATTCGCGCAGCAGCGTGGCCATGATGGCTGGCTCATTGCGGTTCAGCTTGCTTTGCGTTTCGCTGGCCAGCAGATCCGTCCAGGAGCCAGCGCCGCTCGCCGAAGGAGCCGCGGCCCGGATTGAATCGGCTTGAACCGCAGCCGCTCCCGGCGCGAAACCAGAATGCGCCGCGGGCTCCTTCGAACTATTGACCCTGGCCGCCATGATTTCGGGCGGAAGATCCTTGTAGCCGACTTGCTGGCCGGACGACATCACCGTCAACCAATGGCAAAAGTTCTCCAGTTGCCGGATGTTGCCCGGATAGTCGAAGGCAAGCAAGGCCTGCATGGCTTCCGGCGTAAGGTGGCGCACGGGAACCCCCAGGCTACGGGCGCTGTTCTGCAAAAACAGCTCGACCAGCGCAGGAATGTCTTCCTTGCGCTCGCGCAGCGGCGGCAGGCGCAGCCGTATGACATTCAGCCTATGAAACAAATCCTCGCGGAACAGGCCCTCGGCCACCCGCTGCTCCAGCGGCTGATGGGTCGCGGCGACGATGCGCACATTGACGGATACCGCCTGCGAGCCGCCCACCCGGTAGAAACTGCCTTCGGCCAGCACCCTCAGCAGCCGGGTCTGCAATTCGAACGGCATGTCGCCGATTTCGTCCAGGAACAGGGTTCCGCCGTCGGCCTCTTCGAAGCGGCCGCGCCGCATGTGCGTGGCGCCCGTAAAGGCGCCCCGCTCGTGTCCGAACAGCTCGGCCTCGAGCAGGTCGCGCGGTATCGCCGCGGCATTCAGGGCGATGAACGGGCCGTTCGCACGAGGGCTGTGCGTATGCAAGGCCCGCGCGATCAATTCCTTGCCGGTTCCCGATTCGCCTGTGATCAGGACGGTGGCGGGAGACACCGCCAGCCGGCCGATGGCGCGAAACACCTCCTGCATGGCCACGGACGACGATTTGAGCATGATGCGTCCGGCGGAAGGGTCGGCGGCGACCGGCGCCTGCGTATCGACCGCCGGCTCGCTGGCCGACGCCCTTTGGATCAGCGCCACCGCGTCGTTGATGTCGAAGGGCTTGGCCAGGTAGTCGAAGGCGCCCTTCTGAAAGGCCGCGACGGTGCTGTTCAAATCGGTAAAGGCGGTCATGACGATGACGGGAAGATCGGGATGGCGCCTCTTGATTTCCTGCAACAGCGTCAAGCCGTCCTTGCCCGGCATGCGGATATCGGTGACCAGCACAGAGGGCATTGAAAACTCCAGCGCCTCGAGCATGGCTCCGGCCGATGCGAAGCTTTGCGTCGGCAAGGGTATTCTGGCCAGGGCTTTTTCCAGCACCCAGCGTATGCTTTGATCGTCGTCGACTATCCATACCGGTTTCATACTGACTCCAAAGGCAGGATCATGCGGAATTCGGTATGGCCTTCCCGCGAATCGAATTCCACGACCCCGCCATGCTGCTGCACGAACTCTTGCGCCAGGCTCAGGCCCAGGCCTGTGCCGTTGGCGCGCCCCGTAACCAGCGGATGAAATATCTTGTCGCGCAGGTCCTGCGGCACGCCCGGACCGTTATCGATGACCGACACCACGACTCCCATGCGGACAGGACGGGTTGCCAATACCAGTTGCCGCCCTATGCGCGTGCGCAATATCAGCTTGGGCGCGGACACCGAATTGCTCTCGACCAGAGCCTGGGCGGCGTTGCGGGCAATATTCAGCAGCGCCTGCACCAAACGCGCAGGGTCTCCCGCAAGGTCGGGCACCGAGGCATCGTAATCCCGTGAGATATCGATCTGCGCGGAAAACTCGGCGCGCAGCAAGGTATAGACCCGCTCGCAGATTTCATGGATATTGAACGGCAGCCTGCTCAGCCTTTCTTCCTGCGGCGCAATCAGCCGGTCGATCAACCCCCTCAGGCGATCCGCCTCGGCGATGACGACGCTGGTGTACTCGCGTAAAGCATGGTCGGGCGGCAGCTCGGCTTCAAGCAGCTGTGCCGCGCCGCGTATGCCGCCCAAAGGATTCTTGACCTCGTGCGCCAGATTGCGCAACGACTCGCGCTGAACCTTGAGCTCTTTGCTCAATTGCAAAGTGCGATCCAGTTGATCGTGCTGATCCAGGCCACGGATCTCCAGCAGGGCGCTCCAGGGCTGGCCCTCCAGGGGAACCAGAACCAGGCTTGCCGGCACGGCGGCCTCGGCCTGCCGGATCGTGATGTCCCGGCGCAGCACGCCGTACTTGCCGTGGACGGCATCCAGAAAGCGCGGCTCGAGCATGGCGTCGGCGCCGAACAAGGCGCTCCCGAACGCTCCCAGCAACTGCTTGCGCGACAGCCCGAACAGCTCTTCCGCGCTGATGTTGGCGTACTGAACCCTGCCCTGCTCGTCGAGCAGGATGACCGCGGTGGCGAGCAGGTCGTAACTTTCGATATTCAGCATGAGGTTACGGCCTGCCTGGCATAACAAAGGTTATAGGCTGTAGTACATATCGAACTCGACGGGATGGGTGGTCATGCGCAGGCGCGTGATCTCGGCCATCTTGAGCTCGATATAGGCATCCAGCATATCGTTGCTGAACACGCCGCCGCGCGTCAGGAATTCGCGATCCGAATCCAGGGCGGCCACGGCTTCTTCCAGCGAGGCGCACACGGTCGGGATCTTCGCGTCTTCTTCGGGCGGCAGGTCGTACAGGTTCTTGTCGGCGGGATCGCCGGGGTGGATCTTGTTCTGCACACCGTCCAGGCCGGCCATCATCAAGGCCGAGAAAGCCAGATAAGGATTGGCCAGAGGATCGGGGAAACGCGCTTCGATGCGGCGGCCTTTGGGACTGCCGACGTAGGGAATGCGGATCGACGCCGAACGGTTGCGGGCCGAATACGCCAGCTTGACCGGCGCTTCGTAGTGAGGCACCAGGCGCTTGTACGAGTTGGTGCCCGGATTGGTGATGGCATTCAAGGCGCGGGCGTGCTTGATGATGCCGCCGATGTAATACAGCGCGAACTCGGACAGGCCGGCGTAGCCGTTGCCGGCAAACAGGTTTTGCCCGTCCTTCCAGATGGACTGGTGCACGTGCATGCCCGAACCGTTGTCGCCGACGACGGGCTTGGGCATGAAGGTTGCCGTCTTGCCGTAGACGTGGGCCACGTTATGGATGGTGTACTTCAGGATCTGGTTCCAGTCGGCGCGCTTGACCAAGGTGCTGAACTGGGTGCCGATTTCCAGTTGGCCTGGACCGGCGACTTCATGGTGGTGCACTTCGACCGGCACGCCCTGCTGTTCGAGCAACAGGCACATTTCAGAACGCATGTCCTGGAAGGAGTCGACCGGAGGCACGGGCACGTAGCCGCCCTTGACGCCGGGACGGTGGCCCAGATTGCCGCCATCCAGCTCGAGGCCGCGCGACCACGAGGCTTCTTCGGATTTGATCTTGACGAAGCAGCCCGACGCGTCGTCGTTCCAGGTAATGCCGTCGAAAACGAAGAACTCGGGTTCGGGGCCGAAGTAGGCGGTGTCGCCCAGCCCGCTGGATTTCAGATAGGCCTCGGCGCGTTTCGCCAGGGAGCGCGGATCGCGGTCGTAGCCCTTGAGGTCGGACGGCTCGACGACGTCGCAGGTGAGGATCAGCGTGGTTTCCTCGCGGAACGGATCCAGGCGCGCGGAGGCGGGATCGGGGATCAGCACCATGTCCGACGCCTCGATGCCCTTCCAGCCGGCAATCGACGACCCGTCGAAAGCCTGCCCGGACTCGAGCTTGTCTTCGTCCACCGTATGGCCCGGCACCGTCATGTGGTGTTCGCGGCCCAGGGTATCGGTAAAGCGGAAGTCGACGAATGCGACTTCGCGGTCTGCAATTAGCTTAACAACGTCTTCGGGGGTGGACATAAAAACTCCTGAACAATGAAATATCGAACATTGGTATTGCTGCTTGAATGACACTAAAGCAATAACCGTGCCAACTTGAAATGCGGGATATCGGCGCGACACGGTGATACAAAGGCAAAACGGCTGCTCGAAATCGGTGCAACGCCCCATTATGGGGCAAAACGTGGTGCGAGAGCAGCAAAAAAGGTAATCAAGGCAGAAATTCCGCCAGCAAATCGTTCAAAAACCGCCATCCCAGCGGGCTGGCCTGCAGCCGCGCTGGATCCGCCAGCAGCAATCCCTTGGACACGGCCGCATCGATGGCGGGCATGATGGCCGCCAGCGAGAGCCCGGTGCGCTCGGTGAAACTGCTGGAGGCCACGCCCTGCTGCAGGCGCAGCGCATTGAGCATGAATTCGAAAGGCAGTTCGTCCGGCAGGACTTGCCGGTCTTCCGCCAGGTGGCCGCCGTTCATGTGCAGCGCTTTTTCCATCCAGCTCGTGGGGTTCTTCAGCCTGGCCTGGCGGACGATTCTGTCGTGGAACGACAATTTGCCGTGCGCCCCGGGGCCGATGCCCAGATAATCGCCAAACTCCCAATAATTGAGATTGTGGCGGCAGCGCCCGCCCTTCCTGGCGTAGGCGGAAACCTCGTAGCGCTCCCAGCCGCCCTGCGCCGCCAGTTCCGCGACTTCGTCCTGCATGGCCGCGCTCGTGTCGTCGTCCGGCACCGCGGGCGGAAACTTGGCGAATACGGTATTGGGCTCCAGGGTCAGGTGATACAGCGACAAGTGCTCGGTCTGGAAGGACATGGCCTGGCGCAGGTCGGCGGCGCATTCCTCCATGGTCTGGCCGGGCAAGGCGAACATGATGTCCAGGTTGACCCGCTCGACGCAGTTCTGCGCGGTTTCGATGGCGGCACAGGCCTGCCTGGCGTCGTGGATGCGGCCCAGGGCCTGCAGCGCGTCATCGTTGAAGCTTTGTATGCCAAGCGAAAAACGGTTGACGCCGCTGCGCGCGTATTCCCGGAAGCGCGCGGCCTCCACCGTTCCGGGATTGGCTTCCATGGTGATTTCGGCCTGCGGCCAAAGATTCAGGTAGGCGCGGAACATGGCCAGCATTTGGTCGATGGCGGCGGCGGACAGCAGGCTGGGGGTGCCGCCGCCGATGAAGATGGAAACGACCTGCCGCCCCCATATCGACGGCAGGGCCTGCTCCAGGTCGGCGCGCAAGCCCGCCAGATACTGCTCTTCAGGCACCGTGCCGCCCGCCTCGTGCGAGTTGAAATCGCAGTAGGGGCATTTGCGCACGCACCAGGGTACGTGCACGTACAACGATAAAGGCGGCAGGCTGGTCAGCACGGATAATCCGGCGCCGGCCGCGCCGCTTTTGCGCTGGATTTTTTCTTCCGGAACTATGGAGAAAACGGGGCGCACCATTCAGGCACCGCTTTGCTCGCGCAAGGCCTGCAGCAGTTTTTTCAGGGCCTGGGCCCGGTGGCTGATGCTGTTTTTGACGGAGGGTTCCAGCTCGGCGACGGTTTGCCCCAGTTCGGGCAGATGGAAATGCGGGTCGTAGCCGAAACCGTGCGCGCCGCGCGGCGCATCGACGATTTCCCCTTTCCAGATTCCTTCGGCGATGATGGGGCGGGGATCGTCGACGCTGCGCACATAAACCAGCACGGCAATGTAGCTGGCCCGCCGGTCGGCGATTCCAGCCAGTCTGCTGACCAGCAGGAGGTTATTGGCGGAATCCGATTTTTCTCCGCCATTGTTCATGGCCGCGTAGCGCGCCGAATAGACGCCGGGCGCGCCGCCCAGCGCATCGACGCACAAGCCCGAGTCGTCCGCCAGGGCCGGCAGCCCGGTGGCGGCGCTTGCATGACGCGCCTTGGTCAACGCGTTTTCCACGAAGGTGGCATAAGGCTCTTCCGCCTCGGAAACCCCCAACTCCCCTTGCGGCACCATATTCATTCCCACCGAAGACAAAATGGCGGAAAACTCTTTTAGCTTGCCCTGGTTGTTCGAGGCCAGGACGACTTTGCTGGTATTCATGGGACTGGGACGGAAAGTAAGGAGAATGGGCAACAGCGCCAGGTTCCAGTTTAACCGACGCTGCGCAAGGCCTGGTTCTGCGCCTGGATCAACTGGCCGATTCCGGCATGGGCCAGATCCAGCAAGGTATTCAAAGAGCCGCGATCGAAGGTATCGCCTTCGGCCGTGCCCTGCACTTCGACGAAGCCGCCCGATCCCGTCATGACGATATTCATGTCCGAGTCGCAGTCCGAGTCTTCGGGATAATCCAGATCCAGCACGGCCTGGCCGCCGACCATGCCGACCGAAACCGCCGCAACGTTGTCCTTGATGGGGCTGACTGCAAGCTGGCCTTGCTCCGCCAGCTTGCGCATGGCCAGGGCCGCTGCCACCCAGGCGCCGGTAATGCTGGCGCAGCGCGTCCCGCCATCGGCCTGCAGAACGTCGCAGTCCAGATGCAAAGTACGTTCACCCAGGGCTTGAAGGTCGAATACCGCCCTGAGGCTGCGTCCGATCAGGCGCTGGATTTCCTGGGTGCGGCCGCTTTGCTTGCCGCGCGCCGCCTCGCGGTCGGAGCGGGTATGCGTGGAGCGCGGCAGCATACCGTACTCGGCCGTCACCCACCCCTGCCCTTTGCCCTTCAGGAATGGAGGAACCTTGTCCAGCACGCTGGCATTGCACAACACGTGCGTGTCGCCGGCCTTGATGAGCACCGAGCCTTCGGCGTGGCGGGTATAGCCGGTTTCGATGGAAAGCGGCCGCAATTGGGTGGCTGTGCGTCCCGATGGGCGCTGAGTGCTGGGGGTCGGCAAGAACTGCTCCTTGGTGGTCGTGAAGCCGCCCGGGCGACACGGGATCAATGGATGCGCGCCCCATCGGGCAAAACGCCAAGGGCACGCGGACGTCAATATGGGCAATAATAGAGAAATTGTAGACACATTGCGCAGGACACACTTTTCCATGATTCGTAGCATGACCGCATTCGGCGCCGCCTGCGCCGAGTCTCCCGAGGGAACGCTGAGCCTCGAATTCCGCAGCGTCAACAGCCGGTTTCTGGACATCAACTTCCGGCTCCCCGACGATTTGCGCATGCTTGAAGGCATGATCCGCGAAAAACTCGGCCAGGCCCTGGCCCGAGGCAAGGTCGACATCCGCGTCAATTACTCGCGGGCCAAGGCCGACAACGTCAAAACCCTGGATCCCGCCTATGTGGCGGCCGTCGCCGAACAGCTCGGCCTCGCCCGCAAGCTCATTCCCGACGTCGCGGCTCCGCAGCTTGGCGACCTGCTCAAAGGTTCGGGCTCCGACGACCTGGCGGTCAATCCCGAAACCTGGACAGCCATGTGCGCGCAAGCCATGGAACAGGCCCTGGCCGACTTCCAGGCCAACCGCGAACGCGAAGGCGAACGCCTTGCGCAAATCATGCTCGAATGCGCCGACGGCATTGCCGGCATCGTCGACGAGGTAGAGCTCGTCCTGCCCCAACTGCTTTCCGAACACCAGCAAAAGCTGGCCGCCAAGCTGCACGACGCCTTGCAGGCCGCCTGTCCGGGCGGCTTCGCCCAGATCAGCGGCGCTGAACTATCGGCGCGCATCGCCCAGGAAACCTCGCTGTTTTCCTTGCGCATCGACGTGGCCGAAGAACTCGCCCGCCTGCGTTCGCACCTTGGCGAGCTGCGCCTGTTGTTGACCACCGGCGGCGCGGCCGCCAAGGGCAAAACCCAAACGGCCAAAGACAAGCCGGGCAGCCTGGGCAAGCGGCTGGATTTCCTGTTCCAGGAAATGAACCGCGAAGCCAATACCCTGGGATCCAAAGCCGGCAGCCTCAGCGTTACACGAGCCGCCATCGACCTCAAGCTGCTCATCGAACAATTGCGCGAACAAACCCAGAACATCGAATAACCGCCGGCGGGCGCAAACACTCGAGGTGGAATGAAAGGCATCATTGCAACAGGCATCATCGTGGCCCTGGGAGCGGGCTTGAGCGGGTGCGCGGCCAATGTCCCGTCGTCGAAAACCCCTCACAACGAGGAGATGTCGTTCGACCAGTTCGCCCAGACCGATTTCAACCGCACGGTCACCATCGCCATGCGGGACAACCTCGACAGCCTGAACCGGCTGCTTGAAAAACTCTACCGGCGCAATCCTGCGGAATGGCGCAAGGCGGGCTTTCCCGACCTGGAAACCGCGGTGAAAACAGGCCGCAATGCCATCCAGAACGGGCAGGCGCCCCGGCAGGTTCGGGGCCTGGGAGACATCCAGATTCTTTCGGTCTCCCTGGACCCCGCCTACCAGGGCGACCGGGTCGCCGCCTTCATTTTCGGTCTGGCCGACATGATCATCCAGGCCCATAACGGCAAGACGCGCTTTTACGTGTCCGACCAGCTTAGCGCCCAGCACATCTACAACGCCGCCCGGAACGTGGAAATCGCCGACTGGCTGCTGAGCACCCGGCGCAATGCGGCGGGACAGCCTTTATTGCTGGCCAATGAAATCAGCGGCGGCCAGGCCAATCTCAGCTTCGAGCGCGAGTTCGGGCAGATAATAGGCCGGCTGGATCTGGTTGCCAATCTGCTCGACGAGAATCTGCGCCGGGTCGGCATCAACTACGTGCAGGGCCTGCTGTTTTTCAATTTCCTGCCGGTGCGCTGACCTCGCTCCCAACGCAAGAGGCTATAGCGCGGTATCCAGGAACATCATGGTGGCGAAACCCGCCATCAACCCTATGGTCGCCGCGGTTTGATGCCCGTTGCGATGTGTCTCGGGGATGACTTCGTGCGACACCACGAAAATCATGGCACCCGCCGCCAGCCCCAGGCTGACGGGGTACGCACCGGGGAATCCGCTGGACATGCCGACGCCGACGAGCGCGCCCAGCGGCTCCATGAGGCCCGAAGCCACCGCGATCAGAATCGCCGGCCGCATGGACAACCCCACCGCGCGCAATGCCATGGCAACCGCCAGCCCTTCGGGAATATCCTGGATGGCGATGGCGGTGGTAAGCGGCAGGCCGACGCTCATGTCGCCATGGGAAAAACCGACGCCGATCGCCATGCCCTCGGGAAAGTTGTGCAGGATGATGGCCAGCACGAACAGCCATATCCTGCCGATGCGTTCGTTGTTCGGCCCGCAAGCCCCCGCATTTTCGTGTTCGTGAGGAGTAAAGTAGTCCAGCCCCAGCATGAGCAGCACGCCCAGGGCCAGGCCGATGACCACGGTCAAGGCGCCCAGCGGCGCGTTGCCGAACAGCTTCGTTCCCGCATCCAGGCCCGGCAAAATCAAGGAAAAGGAACTGGCCGACAGCATCATGCCCGCCGCGAAACCCAGCATGGTGTCCTGCGTACGATCGGTAATGCCGCGCAGCACCACGATGCTGACGGCGCCAAGCGCCGTCGCGCCGAAAGCCGCCAGCCCGCCGCGCCAGGCGTACCCGATATAAATATGGCCATCGCCCGCAAACGCCTGATACAGGCTGGTGATGACGAACCAGACGACGATCAGCGCGGAAGCTCCAAGGCCCAGCGTTACAGGAGGATTGTTTTTGGCGTAGCGCAGCCAGGCATCCCAGATGGACGGAATGGGCTTGTTCAACGTGCTCATGATTCAGCCGCGCCCCACGAAAGGCATTTTGGTGGCCATGACGGTATGGAACAGCACGTTGGCTTCGAGCGGCAGATTGGCCATGTACAAGACGGACTGCCCCACGATGGCCACGTCCATGAGAGGCTCGGGCGCGATCTCGCCGTTGGCCTGTCGAATCCCTTTCGCCATGCGCGAAGCCATGTCGGTTTCCGCATTGCCGATGTCGATCTGGCCGACCGCGATATTGTGCTCCCGGCCATCCAGCGATGCCGCCTTGGTCAGGCCCGTGACCGCATGCTTGGTAGCCGTGTAGGCAATGGAACCGGGCCGAGGCGCATAAGCGGAAATCGATCCGTTGTTGATGATGCGCCCGCCCCGGGGCCATTGATTCTTCATGACGCGAAAGGCCTGGCGGATGCAAAGAAACATGCCGGTCAGGTTCACGTCCACCACGTTTTGCCATTGATCGAGCTCGAGGTCTTCCACGGGAGTCGCCGGCGCGCTGACTCCCGCATTATTGAACAAGACGTCCAGCCTGCCGAATTTGCGCACGCACGCCTCGAACAACTGCTCGACCGAGTCTGGGTCGCGCACATCGGCCGGTACCGCCAGGGCGTGCTGGCCGAAGCCGGACTCCTCGATGACGCCGGCAAGGGGCTCGGGCCTGCGGCCGGCCAGCACCACGCGATAGCCGTCCCGCAGCAAGGCCAGCGCCGCGGCTCGCCCAATGCCGGTTCCCGCCCCGGTTACCAGGGCGACTCTGGATTCGCCTGTACTCATTTAGTCACTCCTGCTTGTTTCAACAAACGCTGCACCAAGGCCGGATTGCGCCCGGCCCAGGGCTGCAGATCTTCGGCGCGGGCCAGCTCGAATTCGCTGAACTCGAAGCCCGGCGCCACCGTGCATCCGACAAAGGAAAAACCGTCCGGCTGCGTAGGCTCGGCGGCAAACCAGCGTCCCTTGGGGACGAGAGCCTGAAAAACGCCATCGGCAAG
The DNA here is from genome assembly GCA_937871985.1 of uncultured Burkholderiaceae bacterium. The sequence continues at coordinate 84,579 of CALMPB010000467.1, read as the reverse complement.
CTGCAGCGCATTGCCCAGCCGATGCGTCACGATTCGTCCTCCATCTTCCAGAATGTGCACCAGCAACGGATCTCCCGCATAGAAATGCCATAGTTCGTCGGAAGCGATGCGATGCCAGGCCGAATACGCTCCGCCGTCGAGCAGATAGTAAATGGCCGTCGACGCGCTGCGCGCCGTCTCGGGCTCCAGGCGTTGCACTGCCTCTGTGGAACGATAGGTTTCCCGGTAGTAGCCGCCTTCGGGATGGGGCAGCAAATTGAATCGCCGCACCAGATCCTGCACCGGCTGGCGGCCGGTTCGCTCTGCGCCGGTGTGATGCGTCGGTTCGCCGCCGGACCGCCCGGATGAACTCACGGAGTTGGTCATGGCTGCCCCTTCGCCTGCCAGGCCTGCAGGAAAGCCAGCAGGACTTTGGCGGAATTGTCGGCGGCGATGCTCATGAAGGTGTGCATTTCGTTGGCTCCCTCGCCTCCGCCGGCCAGGTCGCTGAGCGAACGGAAGGCGATGAAGGGCACCCCATTGCTGTAAGCGACCATGGCGCATGCCGCGCTTTCCATATCCAGCACATTGGCATGAAAAGCCTTGAAGACATAGCGGCGGAACTTGGCATTATCGACGAAGGCCGCTCCCGAAACCCCATTGCCGCCCACCACCAGCTGCGGCTGGCGCTCCAGGCAGTGATCGGCCGCGGAGCAGGCGGTAAGCTCGACCCCGCGCAGGGACTTGGCCACGGCGAACATGGCCGGATCGACGTCGAACCAGAATTTCTTGTGTATTTGCGGCTGGCTGGCCGATTTTACTTTGACCGGCCGCGTGTACATCATGCCGAAATGCGGCAAGTCGGCATTCTCGCCATCGCCCTTGCTCCCGTACACGCCAGGGGCGGTTTCGCGGGCCATCAACAATTCGAGGTATTGCCCCCAACGCTCGGCCACCGTGACATCGCCGATGTGCAGATCGGGATTCACCCCGCCGGCAATGCCGCTGAAAAGGATATGGGTAATCTTGAATCTATCGAGAGCCAGCTGCGTGTTCATCGACACATTGACCATGCTTATGCCACTAAGAAACAGCACCACCGGCTTGCCTTGCAGCACCCCGGTGGTAAATTCGACGCCATTGGCGGAATATTTGCGGGGCTGCTCCAGCTTGCCAAGCAGCAGATCCAGCTCGGGCCCGAAGGCCGAGATCACCGCCACGCGCGGGGTCGAATCGAACGGTTCGGCCAAGGCCGGACGCAGCAGGCAAAGCAGGGAAAACAGAACGGCGGCGGCAGCACGGACGATAAAGCACGCAAATCGGGTCATGGATGGAAAATCCCGCAAGATTGTTGAGATGGAAGCGCTGATGAGAGGCACTAAAATACCGCTGCATCCAGGCCGACACAACGTTTTTTGCGCCGAGCCTTAAAAATCCCTTTAAAAAGATAATGTAACTCACTAATATATTGGTGTTATTTTAATTTTCTGATATGATTTGCCTGACCCAAAAATATCCCCAAAAATATCCCTTTACCCACGCGGCCTATGCAAGCTATTCAAAATAAAACCCCTTTTTGGGTATTCGCATATTTAATCATCCTTGCTTTTGGCCTGTGTTCGGTCGCCAATGCCCGCACGTCCACGCAACAGTCAGTGCATTCCGCCAAAAAAGCCTCGACGGCCAAGCATAAAAAAACCACCGCGAAGAAAAGCGTTCAAAAAAGCAAAATCGTCACGCGCCGCAGTCTGCGTCCCAGCGGTCAGCCAAGCAAGATCCAGGTCGGGCTGCGCGAGCGCCAGCTCGACGACATTATCATGCACCGCCCCAAATCGGGGCTCGGCAACGCCTCCGCCCAATTGCGCTCCGAAGCGGCGTTCGTTCTCGACCTGAAAACCTCCACCATTCTGTACGATAAAAACAGCGACGAAGTCCGGCCCATCGCCTCCATCTCCAAATTAATGACCGCCCTGATCGTCACCGAATCGGGGCTGTCCATGAACGACCCCATTACCATCAGCGAAGACGACGTCGATCACCTGCGCCATTCGCGTTCCAGGCTGGCGGTCGGCACGCGCTTGAGCCGCTCCGAAATGCTGCACCTGGCCCTGATGTCGTCCGAAAACCGCGCCGCGCATGCGCTGGCGCGCTACTACCCGGGCGGAATGCCCGCCTTCGTGCGCGCCATGAACGACAAAGCCCGCTCGCTGGGCATGCGCCACACCCACTTCATCGAACCCACGGGACTTTCCTCCGAAAACGTATCCACGGCGCGCGACCTGGTCAAGCTGCTGCGCGCCGCCAGCAAGCAGGCGCTGATCCATCGCTACACTACCGACGACACCGAGGACATCACCCTGAACAACGGCCGCCGGCTCACCTATAACAACAGCAATCAACTGGTCAAGAATCCCGGCTGGGACATCAAGATTTCGAAAACCGGCTTCATCAACGAAGCCGGAGAATGCCTGGTCATGGTGACCCGCATCGATGGCCGCGACGTCGCCATGGTGCTGCTCAACTCCACCGGCCGTTATTCACGCATCGGCGACGCCGTCCGCATGCGCGCGTATGTCGAACGCAGCACGACGCTTGCCATGCTTTAACGCCGGGCTTTCATGTGCATTGCCTACCTGGCCATCGACGCCCATCCCGACTGGCCTCTTTTCATTGCCGCCAACCGCGATGAGTTCCACGCCAGGCAGGCCAAGTTCGCCGCTCCGTGGCCGCAGCGCCCCGATATCATCGCCGGCATCGACTGCGTGGCCCACGGTACCTGGCTGGGAATCACCCGCCAGGGGCGCTATGCCTTCCTGACCAATTACCGGGATCTCTCCTCTTTCAAGGCCCAGGCCCCTTCACGGGGCGAATTAAGCAGCCACTACCTCGAAGGCCGGGAAAGCCCCCGGGATTACGCCCATCGCACGGCCGCATCGGCCCAGGCCTATAACGGCTTCAATCTTATCGTCGGCGACCTGTCGTCGGCGTTTTACCTGGGCAATTGCCCTCTCCCGGGTCAAACGCGCGAGCTGGGAAGCGGCCGCTACGTGATTTCCAATCATTTGCTGGATACGCCCTGGCCCAAGGCCGAACGGCTGCGCCAGGCCTTGAACAGCTACCCATCGGAGGCATTGCAGCATTCGCTGGCCCCGGTTTTCGATATCCTGAAAGACGGTACCCAGGCCGCCGACGCCGACCTGCCCGCCACAGGCCTTTCGCTGGAACGCGAGCGCCTGTTGAGCAGTCCTTTCATCATCAGCCCCGACTACGGCACCCGCTGTTCGACGATCATCGCGATCCATCGCAGCGGGCGCGCCATTTTCAGCGAAACCAGCTATGCGCCGGACGGGCGGCCCACCCAGCGGCACGACTGGCCTTTCGTCATCGAGCCCTCATAGCCCGCCGGCCCGCCATGTGCCGGGCATGATGCCCTAATGCAGCGTGGGGCCGGGTTTGTCGTCGCCGAGCGAAAAATCGAAATCAGGCTCTTCGCCGCCCGCACCGCCGACCTCTTTTTTCAGGTTGCTGAGGGCTTCTTGCCAACTGCGCAACGGCACGCAGGTCTGCAGCCGGGTAATGGCCTGGCGAACCAGCGCATCGTGCAGTTCATGGCCAACCCTGGAAGCGATGTCCAGCGTGGCATCCCCTTGCAAATCGGCGATATGGCTGTGGATGCCGCGGATATCGGCCACCGGCACGAGCGGATCGTCGGCTCCGTGCAGCAAATGCAGCGTGGTGGCCGCCGGCGCCAGGCCGGGCAGCCTTGCATAGCTGCCTGAAAATGCCAGCACCCTGCCCGCCAGATTGGGCTGCAGGAGGCTGGCCTCGAGCGCAATCGTGGCCCCTTGGTCAAAACCGGCCAGCGCCGTATGTTCGCCCGTCAGGCCGTATTTGGCCTGGATTTTTTGGATATAGGCAATAAGCGCGGGCAGCGCGTTTTGCACGCGCTCGACATAGTTGCTTTCGTTCAAGCCTTCCTGCTCGAACCAGTCGTAAAGGCCTTCTTTGCCGGCAACCGTGCCATAGGGCAGAACCACCAAGGCCTGCGGAAAAGCCAGCTTGACGGCCTGGGTAAGGGTTTCAAGCTGTTCCGGGCTGGCGGCGCCCCCATGCAACAGGACGAACAACTGCCTGGGCTGCCCGGATGAGGGGGCGAAGACAATGGGGCCGGGAATGGTGGATGCAGTCATGGCGGCAGGGAAATTGACAATATGTTCACACTATACCAGCCGCAAACAGGCATTCGGCCGGCTCTTCGGCAAACGCCGGCACGCCGCGTTTCGCAGTTTGGCCAAGCCGTCTTTAATACTGTATATTAATACAGTATTTTATTTGAGCCGGCCGGCTTCACGGCATGCCGGCGCTTCGCCTGAACATCGCTTCGCCCATGGCCTTATCGCATCCCGAACACATCCATCCCGCCCTCTGGCGCGGGTCGCAACTGGCGCAGCCTTCCTGCCGCACCGTTTCAACGGGGTTCGCGCAGCTCGACCACGAGCTGCCCGGCCAGGGCTGGCCTCTGGGCGCCCTCATCGAAATCGCGCCCAGCCAGGCCGGCATAGGCGAAATCCAGTTTCTTGGGCCCGCTTTTTCCCAGTTGGAGCCGCAGCGGCGAATCGCCCTGGTTCATCCTCCTTACATGCCGCTTGCCCAGTGCTGGAGCAACTGGCGGCTGGAACCGCAGCGACTGCTATGGGTGCGCTGCCCGACGGCCTCCGACTCTCTCTGGGCATGCGAGCAAATCCTCAAGCACAACGCTTGCGCCGCCCTGCTTTGCTGGGCGGCCAACGTGCATCCGTCGGGTCTGCGCCGCCTGCACATGGCCGCGCGGCGCAGCGACACCTTGTTCATGCTGCTGCGGCCTGCAACGGCCTTGCGCCAGCACAGCCCGTCTCCCTTGCGCCTGGGCCTGCAGCCTTTCGAACAAGGGCTGAAAATCTCCATCGTCAAACGCCAGGGCCCTACTTGCGCGCAACCGGTTTTCGTTGCGCTGCGCCCCGCCGCATCGATTTCACGGAGTCTGTTCCATGCCTCTCTGGATCGGCATTCATCTGCCCACCCACAGCCTCGACACGCTCTTTCCGCTGTGGCCCACTAGCACCCCCGTCGCGGCGGTGCTGCAGCAAGGCCGGGTGCATGCCGCCACGCCCATGGCGCAGGCGCTGGGGCTGCGTCCGGGCATGCGCCGCAGCACCGTTCTGGGCCTGGCGCCAGGCGCCGCCCTGCAGGTTCGCAATATGGCGCTCGAAGAGCAGCGCTTGCAACACATCGCCCTGGAGCTCCTGCAATACACGCCCAATCTTGCTCTGGGCCCCTCCCATGCGCGGCACACGCTGTCGCTGGAAGTCGCCGACAGCCTGAAGCTCTTCAAGGGGCCGCGCAACCTATGCCGCCTCATCCGCGCGTCACTGCGCCGGCATCAAACGCCGCACCCCCGCTTGAGCTTGGCTTCCACGGCCCAGGGCGCGCGCATCCTGGCCTGCCAAAACCAAAGCGCGCTGCGCCGCAGCCTGAAAATCGAAACCCTACGCCGCCGGCTCGACCCGCTTCCGGTCGGCATGCTGTCCGCCGACCAGGCCCATCTCGAGTGGCTCGAAAACCTGGGCTGCCATACCTTGAAGCACTTGCGCGACCTGCCTCGCGGCGGTGTGCGGCTGCGCTGCCACCCGGACATCATCCGCGAACTGGACGCCGCCTACGGGTTCACCGTCGAACCCTGCGCCTGGTTCAAGGCCCCCGAGCTTTTTTCGCAGCGCTGCGATCTGCAGGAATACCTCGAGCACGTGCACGCGGTTCAGGCGGTTGCCCGAAAGCTGGTCGAACAGCTCTGCGCCTGGCTGGAGGCCGGGCAATGCGCCGCCGATACCCTGGTTTTTCTGCTGCATCACGAAAAGGGCCGCCATGCGCGGCCGCCCAGCCGCCTGCTGTTGCTGCTGTCCCGGGCCGGCTGGCGGCCCGACGATTTTCTGCCTGTGCTGGCCGAGCAACTGCAACAGTTCGCATTGCCCGCCCACGTCGTCGCCATGGAGCTTTCGATTCCCGCCATCCAGCCGCGTCCCGCGCCCCTGGCCGGCCTGTTTCCCGAGCCCGCCCAATGGCAGGAAGACGAAGCCCGCCTGTTCGACGTACTGCGCGCAAGGCTCGGAGCCGACCAGGTGCTCGAGCCCCGGCCCGTGGCCGACCACCGCCCCGAGCTTGCCAATACCTGGCGGACGGCCATATCGAGCTTGCGCCGGGCCGGCCCGGCGCAAAGCACTCTCGAATCCCAGGGGCCGCAAGCCCGGCCGTTCTGGCTGCTGCCTCAACCCTACCCCCTGGAAACCCTTCGCAACAGGCCTGTGTACAAGGGTACGGTCCTGCGGCTGGTAAAAGGGCCCGAGCGCATCGAAAGCGGGTGGTGGAGCGACGGCGGCGGCGACCGCCGCGATTATTTCGTTGCCGAAGGCGCCCAGTCGGCGCGCTACTGGGTATACCGCCAGCGCGAATCCCTTGAAGCGGGCTGGTTTCTGCACGGCCTGTTCGGATAGGCGCTTTCATCTCCTTCTCATGAACCCATCCGCCCCAAGCTCCGTTCTGGCCGGCTATGCCGAGCTCGATTGCGTATCGAACTTTTCGTTCCTGACCGGCGCGTCGCATCCCGGCGAACTGGTGCAGCGGGCGGCCGAGCTGGGCTACCAGGCCCTGGCTCTCGCCGACGATTGTTCTTTGGCCGGCATCGTGCGCGCGCATGTCGCCGCGAAAAAACTGCGCGACGCGGGATTCCCCGACTTCAGACTCATTGTCGGCAGCCGCTTTTTCCTGGACTGCGGAGCCGAGGCTCCCATGCAGATCATCGCGTTGGCCCGCAACGCCGAAGGATACGGCAACCTGGCCGAATTCATCACCATGGCCCGCGTCCGCGCCAATCCGAAAAACACCTACTCGCTTTGCACTCAGGACATCCTTCAGCCGGATCCCGGGTACCGGCACCTGAGCGGCCTGCCCGATTGCCTGGTCATCTACATTCCCGAGTATGGCCTTGGCTCAGAAGAAATGCTGCGCCAGATAGACTTGCTGACACCCGTGTTTTCAGGCCGGCTTTGGGTGGGTTGCGCCCAGCACTATCGCCACGACGACGCCTTGCACGCGGCAACGCTGAGCCAGGCGGCGCGGGCACGAGGACTGCCGGTGGCGGCGGCCGGCCAGGTGCAGATGCACAAACGTTCGCGCCAGCCGCTGCACGACGTCATGACAGCCATCCGCCGCCATGAAACCGTGCAGCAATGCGGCTATGCGCTCAACGGCAATGCCGAGCACCATTTGCGCAGCCGGGCGCGGCTGATGCAAATCCACCCTGCGCACATACTTCAGGAAACGCTGCGCATCAGCCAGCTATGCCGTTTCGACCTGGACGAAATCGCGTATCAATATCCCACCGAAATCGTGCCCGCCGGCCTGACCGCCTCGGCCTATTTGCGCCAGGAAACCCTGGAAGGAGCCCGAAGGCGCTATCCACGGGGCGTTCCCACCCAGGTAAAGGCCCAGCTTGAATCCGAACTGGGCATCATCGCGGGCCTGAGCTACGAGCCGTACTTCCTCACTGTCTACGACATCGTGCAATTCGCCCGGCAGCGGGGAATCCTGTGCCAGGGCCGGGGCTCGGCGGCGAATTCCGCCGTGTGCTATTGCCTGGGCATTACCGAGGTCAACCCCGAGAACGGCAATTCGCTGTTCGCGCGCTTCATCAGCACCGAAAGAAACGAGCCTCCCGACATCGATGTCGACTTCGAACACCAGCGGCGCGAAGAAATCATCCAGTACATCTACCGCAAGTACGGCCGGCAGCGCGCCGCCTTGACCGCCGTCGTCGTCACCTACCGCATACGCAGCGCGCTGCGCGACACCGGCAAGGCGCTGGGGCTGGATCCCGAACTCATCGCCCGCGTCACCGACGCCTTCCACCAATGGGACGGCCGGCAGTCCTTCCTGGAAAAACTGGCCGCCCAGGGCCTGGATCCCGGCGCTCGCGTCACGCAAGCCTGGGCCAGGCTCGCGCGAACCCTGATGGGTTTTCCCCGCCATCTGTCCCAGCATCCAGGCGGATTCGTGATTTCACGCGGCAAGCTGTCGCGCCTGGTTCCCATCGAGAACGCCGCCATGCCCGAGCGCAGCGTGGTGCAATGGGACAAGGACGACCTGGACGCCATGGGCCTGATGAAGGTCGACGTGCTGGCCCTGGGCATGCTTTCGGCCCTGCACCGCATGCTGGACATGGCCGGCATGCGCCGGATGCACCCCTTTGCCTTGCAGGACATCCCCGAAAACGATGAGGCCACGTTCGAGATGATCCGCCAGGCCGACACCATGGGCGTATTCCAGATCGAATCACGCGCGCAAATGAGCATGCTGCCGCGCTTGCAGCCGCAATCCTTCTACGATCTGGTCATCCAGATCGCCATCGTCAGGCCGGGCCCCATCCACGGCGACATGGTGCACCCCTATCTGCGCCGCCGCCAGAAGCTGGAGCCGGTGGACTACCCGTCGGCAGAGATCGAGCAGGTTCTGAAAAGAACCTTGGGAATTCCCATCTTCCAGGAACAGGTCATGCAGATCGCCATCATCGCCGCGGGATTCAGCCCCGGCGAAGCCGACGAGCTGCGCCGCTCCATGGCGGCCTGGAAACGCAAGGGCACCGTCGACACCCTGCGCCCCAAGCTCATCGCCGGCATGCAGGCCGGCAACTACCCCGACGACTTCATCCAGGCCATCTACCGGCAACTGGAAGGCTTTGGCGAATACGGCTTTCCGGAAAGCCACTCGGCCAGCTTTGCCCAACTGGCCTATTTCAGCGCCTGGTTCAAGCGCCACGAGCCGCAGGCCTTCCTGGCCGCCCTGCTCAATTCCCAGCCCATGGGGTTTTACGCTGCCAGTCAATTGGTGCAGGACGCGCGCCGCCACGGCGTCATTGTCCTGCCCGCCGACATTACGATCAGCGGCTGGGAGACATCCCTCGAACCTCTGCCTGAAACCCAGACCGAAATTGCTCATGAGCAGAATGGTTCCTTCACAAGCTCCGCTCATCCGGCCGTGCGCCTGGGCCTGCAGCTTATAGGCGGCCTGTCGCAGGAAGCCGCGTTGCGCATCGAAGCCGCACGCCGCGTCCAGCCATTCGCCGGCACGCACGACCTGGCCTTGCGTGCCTCGCTGAGCCGGCACGACATGGATGCGCTGGCCAGCGCCAATGCTTTGCACGCGTTAAGCGGCCACCGCCGCCAGGCTCTTTGGCAGGCCGCCAATATGCCGCTCAAGGGGCTGCTGCGCGAGGCCGCCATTGCCGACGCCGTCCAGCCCAGGCTGCAAGCCCCTTCGGAACAAGAACACATCAGGGCGGACTACCAGGCCATGGGCCTGTCGCTGCGGCGGCACCCGCTGGCGCTGCTGCGAACAGCGCTGCAAGCGCGCCGCTTCGTCTGCGCCGGCGTCCTGTACAGCGATTATCCGCACCTGCGCCTGGCCAGGGCTTGCGGCATCGTGACCACGCGCCAGCGCCCGCAAACGGCAAAAGGCATTGTGTTCGTCAGCCTCGAAGACGAAACCGGCCTGATCAATGTCATCGTCCGTCCCGAGCTTGCCGAACGCCAGCGCCAGGAATTGCGGCAGAGCCGGCTTTTGGGCGTGTACGGGGTTTGGCAGCGCCAGAACAACGTCTGCCACCTGGTGGCAAGCCGCCTGGTCGACCTGAGCCCCATGCTGGAAGATCTATCAACCCGCAGCCGCGATTTCCATTGAGCCCAACGGCAAGGCCACACATCCAGCGCCTGCCATCTCCCTTTGCATCTTTCCTCCCATCCGCCAGCCCCAAGGCCCTCGAGGCCGGCGAGCGGCTGCGTTAAAATAGCGCGATCTTTCCCGCGCGGCGGTTTGCCGCGCCATCCATCACCTCAGGAACTCATCATGAGCAACTTGCTCAAGCCCCGGCTAACCGACGCCGTCAAAACCGCCATGCGGGCCAAGGACAGCGCCCGGCTGGGCACATTGCGCTTTCTCCAAGCCGCCATCAAGCAAAAAGAAGTCGACGAACGCCGCGACCTGGACGATGCCGAAATCGTCGCCATCATCGAAAAACAGGTCAAGCAGCGCCGCGAATCGATTGCCGCCTTCGAACAGGCAGGCCGGGCTGAAACCGCCCAGCAGGAGCAGAACGAATTGCTGGTTCTGCAAGAGTTCCTGCCCCGGCAAGCCGACGCCGAGGAAATCGCCGCCGCCATCCAGGCGGCCATCGCCGAGGTCACGGCGCAGGGCGTAACCGGAGCGCCGGCCATGGGCAAGGTCATGGCCCTGCTCAAGGCCGCCCTGGCCGGCCGCGCCGACATGGCAGCCGTATCGGCCCAGGTCAAGGCCCGGCTGGTTTAATACGCTCCAGAACAACCCCGCTCGTTCTTCGATCCGGACGGCCTGCCCGCCCTGCCAGGCACGCAGACCTCCGAAACGGTTCATCGCCATCCACAATGCTCCTGCCCGACAATACGCCGCCGCCCTCTCCCGATATCGCCAACGGATATTTCGGCATAGAGATTCCGTTCATGAGCTATATCGGGCTGGTTCCCGAGCAGTTCTCACCGGAGCTTACCCGCACGCGTCTGCCTTACCGCAAGGAAATCAGCAATAGCCGGGGCGAAATCCATGGCGGAACGCTCATGAGCGCGCTGGACTTCACGCTCAGCGCCGCGGCCCGGGCCCACGACCCATCGACCGGCATGGCGACCATCGACATGACGACCCACTTTATCGCGCCGGCGAACGGAACCGTGATCTTCGAAACGAAATGCCTGCGCATGGGCCGCAGCCTGGCCTTTTGCGAAGGCCGCGCCCTGGACGAGCATGGCAAGCTGCTTGCCACCGCCGTCGCCACCTTCAAGATAGTCCGGCCCAGGCACCCCAAAGCCGATTGAGCCCCGCTCCAGCGGCGCACAACCAATTATCCGTATCGGCGATTTTATTTATAGGCAATGCAGACCGAGCTGTCCATCAGCACGGACTCGCGCATGGCGTCCAAGGCCCTTGCATCCCAGAGCTCGCGCCCCCATACCGTATGCGTGACCTTGGTATGCTGGGCATCCACAGCCTTGAGCGTCGTGCGGGCCACGACAGCCCCGCTCAAAGGCTCACGGACTTCGACCGTGCCGCTTTGCATGGCCGGGTCGACCTTGCCCACCACGTCGTATTTGCTTTTCCCGCGCAGGCATTCCGCCGCCTGGTTCTGAGCCCGCAGATAAACGGTTTGATAATTGCGCGGCACAGTATAGGAAACACTGGGCGATTTATCGCCAGGCTGGATGCCCAGCGCGCAGCCGGCCAAAAGCACTGACAAACCGCCTATTGCAGCCAGATTTCGCCAGTTTACGTGCGGACTTCTCATTGGCCGGCCCCCTTTTGCCAAAGCGTCGGTTACGTGGTTACCTCGGGCTGGCCTGCCGCCAGCGTTGGGTAGTCGGTGTAGCCCTTGGCCCCGTCTCCGTAGAAGGTGCTGGAATCGGGTTCGTTCAGGGCCGCGCCTTTACGCAGGCGCGTTACGAGGTCGGGATTGGCGATGAACGCCCTGCCGAATGCCACCGCATCGGCGTGCCCCTGGCTTAATATACGCTCCGCACCGGCCAAATCATAGCCTTCGTTGGCAATGAGCGGGCCGCCAAAGCGCTTTTTCAGTTCCGCCATCTGACTGTCTTCGCCAAGGGATTCGCGCGTGAAGATGAAGGCGATCTTGCGCTGGCCCAGTTGCTCGGCCACGTAATTGAAAATAAGCGCCGGATTCGAATCAGACATGGAATGCGTCCCGCCGCGCGGCGACAAATGCACGCCCACACGGTGGGCGCACCAGATGCCAATGCAGGCATCGACGACTTCCAGCAAAAGGCGCGCCCGGTTTTCGACCGAGCCGCCGTACTTGTCGTTGCGTTTATTCGAGCCGTCGTGCAGAAATTGATCCAGCAAATATCCATTGGCGCCGTGCACCTCGACACCATCGAAGCCCGCTTCCTGGGCGTTGCGCGCCGCCTGGGCGTAATCGGCCACAATGCCGGGGATTTCCTCGGTGTGCAAGGCGCGCGGCGTGACGAAATTGCGCACCGGCCGGATCAAGCTGACATGCCCGCCGCAAGGGATGGCGCTGGGCGCGACGGGCATGCCGCCATTCAGGTATTCGGGGTCGGAAACGCGGCCGACATGCCATAGCTGCAGGAATATTTTGCCGCCTTTGGCGTGAACCGTGTCCGTGATTTTCTTCCAGCCTTCGATCTGGGCCTTGCACCAGATTCCGGGCGTGTTGGGATAGCCTACGCCTTGCGGAGAGATGGATGTCGCTTCTGAAATAATGAGTCCGGCGTCGGCGCGCTGGCAATAATAATTGCGCATCAACTCATTGGGAATGCGCCCCGGATACGCCCGGGTGCGTGTCAGCGGGGCCATGACAATACGATTTTTCAGCTGTACCGCGCCCAACTTGACCGGTTCAAACAAATTCACCATGTGAAAAAGCCACCTCTATATTAAGGTTTACCCTAGTATTTCTAAAATTAACACATCTGCGCCGGATATATGCACAATTCTGGGAATTATTTGCCGATCCGTCTGGATTACACGACGAGGCAAGGCTCGCGGTATAGTTTCATGCACGGCCTTCATGCTAAAAAACATATATCAGAACAACAAACGACAGGGAACAAGGAAGCCCCATGGGACAATTCGCCGTTATCGGTCTAGGACGGTTCGGCTCGGCCGCTTCGATCGAGCTCATGAAACTGGGGCATTCCGTGCTTGGCGTCGATACCGACGGCAAGACCGTCGACAAATACGTCGACGAGCTGACCCACGCGGTCATTGCCGACGTCACCGATAAACACGCCCTGGAAGAACTGGATCTGGGCAATTACGATGTCGTGCTGGTCGCCATTGGGTCGGATCTGCAGGCCAGCCTGCTGTGCGTGGTTCACCTGAAGGGGCTCGGCGTCAAGAACATCTGGGTCAAGGCCACATCGCACTCGCAGCACCTCATCCTGAGCAAACTGGGCGTTACCCGCATCGTTCACCCCGAGGAAGAAATGGGCATCCGGGTCGCGCAATTGCTCAGCTATCCCATGGTCAACGATTACATTTCCATGGGCAATGGCGAGTTCATCGTCGAAATCGACGTGGGTGAGCAACTGCACGAAGTCTCCGTCGGCAGCTTCCTGCAAAGCTCGGCGAACACGGTGCACATCCTGCTGGTCAAACGCAAGTCCGAGATCACGGTTCACCCCGGCCCGGAATTCGCGCTGAACACCAAGGACGTCGTGGTTCTGCTGGGCCAGCTTGCCGCGCTGAAGGCTCTTGCGCCCAGGCTGGCCTAGGGCCTGCTATACATGCGCCACTGGGATCCCAGCCGCCCCTACCGGTCCTACAAACGTTTCCGGAAAACGGGCCGATTCAACGCCAGCCCCCCGCTGGTTCTGACGGCCGGCTTTCTGGCGCTCATTGCGCTGGGCACCGTATTGCTGTCGCTGCCCGTGGCCACCCATCGGCCCATAAGCGTTTTCGACGCCCTTTTCACCGCCACGTCCGCGGTAACGGTCACCGGATTGAGTCTGGTGGATATCGGCCCCACATTCACGTTGTTCGGCAAGATCGTCCTCGCCCTGCTGGTGCAGACAGGAGGATTGGGATTCGTGACCTTCGCCATTCTGGCCGCCCTGACCATGGGCAAGAAAATCAGCCTGAAGCAGCAGGCCCTGGCGCTGGAAGCCTTCAACCAGACCAGCGTGGCCAAGATCCACAAAACGGCGTTTGCCGTGTTCAAGATCACGGCCCTCATCGAGCTGGCGGGAGCGGCTGTCTTCCTGCTGCGCTGGTGGCCGGAGTCCTCGTTCACCACAGCCTTGTTCCGTGCGCTGTTCCACACCGTCATGGCGTTCAACAATTCGGGGTTCTCGCTACAGGCCACGCAGATGTCGCTGTATATCAGCGATCCCGTCACCATACTCACCACTACGCTGCTCATCATTCTGGGCGGCATCGGGTTCACCGTGCTGAGCGATGCCAGCGGCGCACGGCGCTGGTCCAAACTCAGCCCCTACACCAAGTTGATAATATGGGGCACCCTGGCCCTGAACCTGGCGGGCTTCATCCTGATCTGGGCCCTCGAGTTCAGCAACGAGGGCACCCTGGGCACTCTGCCCTTGTCGTCCCAGGCCCTGGCAGCATGGCTGCAAAGCGTTGCCGCACGGACGGCCGGCTTCAGCAGCATCGACGTCGACCTGCTCAGCGACAGCAGCAAGCTGGTGTTGATCATGCTCATGTTCATCGGCGGCGGTTCGCTCAGCACGGCCAGCGGAATCAAGATCGGCACGTTCATCGTCTTGCTTGCCGCCGCGCGCTCTTATATTTTTCAGCGCCAGGAAGTCGTGCTGATGAACCGTTCGGTGTCTTCCGATACCGTGCAGAAGTCCCTGGCGCTGCTGCTGATAACCCTGGGCCTGACTTTCGCCTCGATTCTGTTGATGAGCATCTTCGAGCAGGCTCCATTCATCGACATCGTGTTCGAAGTGGTCACGGCGATCAGCACCACCGGCACCTCCACGGAACTGATCACCACGCTTTCCATGCCGAGCCGGATACTGCTGCTGATCCTCATGTTCGCAGGCCGGCTCGGCCCGCTGACGCTGATCTACAGCCTGGCCACGCAAACGCGCAGCCGCATTCGCTATGCGGAAACCGAAATCCAGGTCGGCTAGGAGTGCGGGCGGCAGAAACCTTCGGGGCTGCCTGGTGGCCATTGAATTTTTGCACCCGCCCCTCGCACCGGAATAAAAATTTATGCTAGAATCTCGTTCTTTACCGAATCACGGGTATCGTTAAACACCTGGCAAAACCAGGTGTTTTTTCAAAGCGGCCGACAAGGCCTCTACCCCAACCCTGAAGTTCGGCAAGCCAGGGGTATCTCTGGTTTTCGGGGCGTAGCGCAGCCTGGTAGCGCACTTGCATGGGGTGCAAGGGGTCGCGAGTTCGAATCCCGCCGTCCCGACCAATAAAACAAAGGGCTTACAGCACAAGGCTGTAAGCCCTTTTTCTTTTTTCTTATGCGGACATATCCGGCCCGTGGAACGGGCTGGGCGAATAGGGTTCAACCGAGGCCCAGGGCCGGTGCTTGCGCCGTTCGACGAACATGCTGTTGCCCAGGGTTTTCTTGGCCTGGGTCTTGGCCTGGGCCGCCGCCACCGATATCTGGTGCACGGAATCGAAATGCAGGGGATCGACTTCGATCACGCCGATCGACAACGACGGCAATGCATAGAACTGCCGGTTGCCGCGCCGGTCCTTGGCGTAGTATCCGCCCAGGTCGCTGCCCCGGGCCGCGTCGAAATACTGCGCCATGCCCACGGTGAATTCTCGCAGTATCGCGTTGCAGCGCTGCTCCCAATCTTTGCTCTGGAACATGACCAGGAAGTCGTCCCCGCCGATATGGCCCACGAAATCGCTGTCGGCATCGGCGAGGCTGCTCAGGATACGGCCTGTCATTTGTATGATGTCGTCGCCCTTTTTATAGCCGAAAACATCGTTGAAGGGCTTGAAGCTGTCCAGATCGACATAGCAAGCGCAGAAATAAAGCCCCGATTGCAGCAGATAGTCCAGATGCTGGTTGATGGGCACATTGCCTGGCAGTTGGGTCAGCGGATTGGCATACCGGGCCGCGTCGATTTGCATGTCGGTCAGCTCGCGCAGGAGATCGTGGCTAGTGCCGATTCCAAGATAGCGGCCTTCGTCCGTGATGATGAAATCGCTGATCAGACGATGCTGATCGGCCTGAACCAGAATATGGCTGAGCTGCTGCAGGCTGGTGTCTTTGTCGGCCACGAGCGGCTTGTCGTTCATGAACATGGAGCATGGCTTCTTGCCATAGAGTTCGCGCTGGTAAGGGCGAGCGAACCGTTCGATCAGCGCGGTGCGCGTGATGATGCCCAGCGGCTTGCCCGACGCCACGACCGGCACGGTGTGCAGATCGGTATATTCGGCGAATACATCGCAGACCTGGTTATTGGTAAAGGTGGGCTCGACAACGGGCACCGAGCGCAGCAATGTCTTGGCGCTGCGGCCGCCGCGCGCGGGAGGCATTTTCATGTGGTGCTTTACCGACCAGCCGTTTGCCAGCAGCTTCTTGAAATCTTCGGATAAAGCCGTCATGGGATTCGCATTGGGATGCGCAATGTAGAAACCCTGGCCGCAAGCTATGCCGTTCTCGGCCAAAAAGCGTAGTTCGTTTTCGGTTTCGACGCCCTCGGCCACGATCACGGTGCCCGCCTTATGGGCGATGTCGTTCAGGGATCGTATGAACTGCTGCTTGACCGGGCTGTTGTCCACGCCCTGGATGAAATGCATGTCGATCTTGATGTATTCGGGCAGAAGCTCGGACCAACGGCGCAGGCTTGAAAAGCCCTCGCCGACATCGTCGATGGCGATCTGGAAGCCCATGCGCCGGTAGCGCGCAACGACTTCCCGAAGCGCGTCGTAATCGTGTCCGGTATGAGGATGTTCGGTGAGCTCGAAGACGATCCGGCCGGCCTCGATCCCGATCTCGTCAAGAAAGCCCAGGATGGTCGCGGCGCTGAAGTTGCTGAGCTCGAGCGCCATGGGGCTGACGTTGAGAAACAGCTTTCCGGGCAGATTCAGTTCGGCATAGCGTTCGAGGATGACGCGGCAGCAAAGACGCTCGACCTCGAGGGCCAGGTTATTGGCGCGCGCCACCTTGAACAGCTCGACGGGAGAATGCAGCGGCCCGTCGAGCGGGCCGCGGATCAGCCCTTCGTAGCCGAGGATATGGCCTTTGCCCAGGCTGATGATGGGCTGGAAAACCGCATCGAGCCGGCGGGTTTCGAGTATGCGTTCAAGACAGGAAAGCCGGGCCGTGTCGGTGCTGCCCGAATCGTCGCCTGCGCCGGCGGATGCGGGCGCACTATTTGAACCGCTATACGAAACCACGCAACCCCCTTTCAAGAAAGCATGTCTCAGATCAACAGCATACCGTGATTATATTTAACTACTTGCTGCCAGGCATTACCGGTTTATGAAATATTTTATGCGGCAGATCGCTACAGTCACCATCTTAGTCCCGGGCCGGACGCCCGGCTTGCCGCTTTCCGCCTAAGACGTCAAGCCTACCCCTTATGTCCTACGCCCGGACTCCTAACGCATACGTCGGCCAGGGAGTACACCGTTCAGCGCATATCAGCCCTTAAGCCGGATGCTTAAGATTCAAAGCATGACATCTGTATCCAGACATTAACGCCGAAATCCGCCCGGAAACTCCAGGACGAGATTCAACCGCCCAGATGTAAAGCACGGATCAAAGCAAAACCCAGGGAGGGGAAGATGAATCCGTTTACACACAACGCCGAGCTTGCGTGAACGAGCCGCAGCATGAACGATCTGACACGCTCATTCTGCCTGCCTTTGATGCTGCTGCTAAGCGGCGCCCCGGCGCTTGCGGCGCAGACTCAGGACTACGACGCGCTGATCCTGCGAGCCCGCAAGGGCGACTACCAGCCCGCCCTGCACATGCTGCAGGAGCGCGAACGGCTGGGCCAGGCCGATAAACGTACGCTCTACGACCATATTACCATCGCGTCGTGGGCCGGACAGTCCGACGAGGTTCTCAGCCTCTACAAGAAATCCGCGCTGGAACCCGGGATGCTGCCGGCCCCCGTCCTTTCCGCTGTCGCCCGCGCCTACCGCGACTCGAAAGACTGGGCGGATGCACTGGCGCTGTATCGGATCGGCCAGAGCCGCTTTCCCGGCGACCCGGCCTTTGCCCTGGAGGAAGCCATGACCCTGGCCGACTCCGGCAACCTGGATCAGGCCGAGAACCGCGCGCGGACGCTGGCCGCCGGCATGCCCGCCAGCGCCGGGGCTCAAAGCACGCTCAGCTATGTATACCGGGCCCGGCGCGAGCCCTACGCGGCGCTCCAGCACGCGGACGCCGCATTCCGGCTGGCCCCCGGCAATGACTCGGTCGTGCGGGAATACATTCTGGCCTTGCAGCAAGGCGGGCTGGCCCTCGCCGCCCTGCAAACGGCACAAAGCCATCCCAAGGCGGCAAGCCCCGCGCTGATGCGCGAGCTGCAGGGCGACTATACCGCCGAGCTGAGCAACCTCGCGTCCATGCCAACCCGTTCGCGCGAAGAGCGGTTCCGCACCGCCGACGCCGCCATTGCCCGTTATGACGAGGAGCTGGCCGCGTGGGAGCCTCTGGGCGAGCCGGCAAAGCGCGACGTGATACGGGCGCGGATAGACCGCATCCAGGCCCTGCATGCCCGCTTGCGCATGCAGGATGTGGTCACCGAATACGAGCGGCTCCTGGCCGATGGCGTAACTCCTCCGGACTACATCCTGAACGAAGTCGCCTCGGCCTATCTTTACACGCAACAGCCCGACAAGGCGCAGGAGCTTTATCAGCGCTTTCTCGCCAGCCGCACCGAATCGCCCACGCCTATTGAAAAAGCCAACGACCAGATAGGCTTGTATTATGCGCTGGTGGAAGGCGGCAACTTCAACGCCGCCCAGACACTGATCGACAAAGCCCAAGCCGACCAGGCGGTCTGGATAAACATAAAGGGCGTTCCCAACAGATCGCCGAACGACGCTCACCTCGCGCTTGCTCAAACCGCGGCGGCGGGGAAAGAATACGCCAATGATCCCGGAGCCGCCGAGCAGCAGCTTTCGGCCATGGTGGCGGCGGCGCCGCGCGATCTGGGACAGCGCATTGCGCTCGCGCAAATCCATCGGGACAGACACCAGCCGCGCCTGGCTGAAACCGAATTGAAAATGGCCGAAACGCTGCAGCCCGACAGCAAGGATCTGATTGCTGCTCAAGGTGAAACTGCTCTTGCCCTGAGGGAATGGCGGCAAGCGGAAATCCTGAAAAACTACGTCGTCGACAACTATCCCGAAAGCCTGGCCGCCCAGCGGCTGGCGCGCGATTGGGAAGTTCATCAAAAGTCGGAGCTGCGGGTCACCAGCTATCTGGACAGCAGCTCCAACAGCCCGGTTTCCGGCAAAGGAGACTTTGGTTTCGACAGTGTCCTGTACTCCCCTCCCCTGGACCGGAACTGGCGCGGATTCGCGGGCGGCGGCTACGCCTGGGGAGACTTCGAAGAGGGACACAGCACCTACCGCTGGGCGCGCGGAGGGGCCGAATGGCGCGGACGCGACCTGACCGCCGAGGTCGAGGCCTCGGCAAACAACTACGGATACGGCGTCAAGACCGGAGCGAGCGCATCCATCGCCTATGACCTGAACGATCAGTGGCAGTTCGGCGCCACGGCGGCGTTCCGCTCCAGGGCAACGCCCCTGCGGGCTTTGGCTCACGGCATCTACGCCAATACGCTTACCGCTTTCGCCCACTGGCAGCCCAACGAGCGAAGGGAATGGTCCGTATCGGTATCGCCCAGCCGGTTCAGCGACGGCAACAACCGCATGGAGGTTCAAATCAGCGGACGCGAGCGCCTGTACAGCTCGCCGAAGGTCGTCGTCGACCTGCAGCTCGACCTGGGCGCTTCCCACAACTCGCTCGAAGACGCTCCCTACTTCAATCCTCGTTCGGATTTGACCGTAGTCCCCACCCTGAACATCACCCACACCCTCTACCAGCATTACGACACCAGCCTCGAGCAGATCTTCACCCTGGGCGCGGGCACCTACTCGCAGCAAGGCTATGGCACGGGAGCGGTAGGCATATTGGGCTACGGCTTGCGCTACCGATTCAACAAGACCGTGGATGTCGGCATTTCCATCACCGGCGTCAACCGCCCGTACGACGGCGCGCGGGAACGGGATCTGAACGTCATGGCCACCCTGAACCTGCGCTTTTGAGGAACCGCCATGCTCATCCTTCTCCTTCGCTTGCGGTTCCTGGCAACAGTACTATTCGCGTTGTTCCTGCTTAACGGATGCGCGCGCGACATCCCTCCTTTCGTCGCGCCCGGCCTGCGTCCCGTGCCGGCGAACGAACAAGCCTGGCCGGCGGGCGGCTTCCTCGTGCTGGCCTATCACGACGTCGAAGACCGGGACCCGGACCAGACTTTTCTTGCCGTGCGCACCGACCATCTCGAAGAGCAATTCTCCTGGCTGCGCGAAAACGGCTACCACCCTGTGTCGGTGGATCAGATATTGGCGGCCCGCAGCGGCGGCGCACCGCTGCCGCCAAAAGCCGTGCTGCTCACCTTCGACGACGGGTACAGCAGCTTCTACACCCGCGTTTTTCCCATGCTCAAGGCCTACCATTGGCCCGCCGTGGTTTCGCCCGTCGGCGCCTGGCTGGACACCCCACCGAATCAGGAAGTCAGGTTCGGCGACACGCTGGCTCCACGCAAAAAATTCCTGACCCCCGAGCAGCTTCGGGAGCTGTCCAGATCGCCGCTGGTGGAAATCGGCGCGCATACCTACAACGAGCACAAGGGCGTGCAAGGCAATCCGCAGGGAAACCTGGAACCCGCCGCCGCTACCTATGCCTACGATCCAAAAACCGAAACCTATGAAAGCACGGAAGCATTCGAAAAACGCATCGACGCCGACGTGGACCGCATTACCCGCCGCATCCGCCAAATCACCGGGAAAAGCCCGCGGGTCTGGGCCTGGCCCTACGGCGAAGCCAATGGCCAGGCTCTGCGGATACTGGAAAAGCACGGCTACAAAATAGCGCTGACCCTGCAGGAAACGGCGCTGGGCAATACCGACAGCCTGATGAGCACGCCCCGGCTGCTCGTCTCGGAGGATCCGCGGCTTTCGGAGTTCGTCAGCAACATCATGGACGTGGAGAATCCGCGCATCATGCGCGTCGCGCACGTCGACCTGGACTACGTCTACGACCCCGACCCCGCCCAGCAGGAGCGCAACATCGGCCAGCTGGTACAGCGCATCGCCGACATGCAGATCACCACGGTTTTCCTGCAGGCATTCGCCGATCCGGACGGGGACGGCCTGGTCAAGTCGGTTTATTTTCCCAATCGCCACTTGCCCATGCGGGCGGATCTGTTCAACCGCGTCGCATGGCAATTGATCACCCGCTCTTCCGTCAAGGTATACGCCTGGATGCCCGTGCTGAGCTTCGATCTCGCCCCTTCCATAGCCCGGGTCGAACGCTGGGATCCTGAGCGCAAGCAGGCAAGCGTCGACCCCAGGCAGTACCAGCGCCTGTCGCCCTTCGATCCCGAAGCCCGCAAGCAGATCATCGATCTTTACGAAGACCTGTCCCGGCACGCCAATTTCAGCGGCATTCTTTATCACGACGACGCCATGCTCTCGGACTTCGAGGACGCCGGCCCCTCCGCCATGGCCGCATATCGCCAGGCCGGCCTGCCAGGCGACATCGATGCCCTGAGGGCCGACCCCGGACTCATGCAACGCTGGACGCGCTTCAAAAGCCAATATCTCACGGCCTTCACCAATACCTTGACGGAACATGTGCGCGCCATCCGCGGGCCTCAGATCATGACGGCGCGCAACCTCTATGCGCCGCCGGTGCTCAATCCCCAAAGCGAAGCCTGGTTCGCCCAGAACCTGGACGACTTTCTCGCCAACTACAACTGGACCGCGCTCATGGCCATGCCGCTCATGGAAGGAGTGCCTTCCGATCAGGCCGATGCATGGCTCGACAAACTGGTCGATGCCGTCGCGGCCAAACCCCACGCCTTGACCAGGACGGTGTTCGAAGTGCAAACGCAGGATTGGAACCGGCAAAGCCGCGGCGGCCATGACGCATCGCGGGCGATACCGTCCAGGCTCGTCGCCCACTGGATGAATCGCCTGCTGCGAAGAGGAGCGCCAAGCTTCGGCTACTACCCAGACGATTTCGCGCAGAATCAGCCCCGGCTCGACATCATTCGGCCGGCCATATCAACAGCCTGGTACCCATTTCCATGATAGATCGAATCATCGCCTTTCTGATCCTGTGCCTGGTTCTGGGAGCGCCTATCGGCCTGCTGGCTACCTTGACCAGCGACGTTCTGCTGAACTTCGTGTTCTTCTACCCCCTGTTCATGTCGGGCATATGGATAGCGGGCGGCCTGTACTTCTGGTTCGTCTGGGAAAGGCACTGGAAGTGGTCGCCGACCCAGCCCGGTCCCTGGTTGAAAGGTTCGCCCCTGGTCAGCATTCTGATTCCCTGCCACGATGAAGAAGAACATGCCGAAGAAACCATATTGGCCGTGCTGCAGCAAGACTATCCGCATATCGAGGTCATCGCCATCAACGACGGATCCACCGACGGCACCCCCGACCTGCTCGACCGGCTGACGGCCTATCATCCGCGTCTGCGCGTCATCCATCTTGCGCGCAACCAGGGCAAGGCCATGGCGCTGCGCATGGGCGCCATGGCGTCGCGCAGCGACTACCTCGTATGCATCGACGGCGACGCCATGCTCGAGCCGAATGCGGTCAGCTATCTGGTCGCGCCATTGATCGAGCACCCGCGCGTCGGCGCCGTGACCGGGAACCCGCGCATACGCACGCGCTCCACCTTGATCGGACGCATACAGGTGGGAGAGTTCTCCTCCATCATCGGCCTGACCAAGCGGGCGCAAAGAGTCTATGGCCAGATATACAGCGTCTCGGGCGTGGTCACGGCATTCCGGCGCGAAGCGCTGGAGCGTGTCGGCTACTGGAGCCTGGACATGATCACCGAAGACATCGACATCACCTGGAAGCTGCAACGCGATCGATGGTCCGTGTTTTTCGAGCCGCGCGCGCTGTGCGGCGTGCTGATGCCCGAAACCTTGAACGGATTGTGGCGCCAGCGCCGGCGCTGGGCCCAGGGCGGGGCCGAAGTCCTGCTCAAGAACCTGGATTGCCTGGGCTCGTGGGAGCTGCGCCGGATGTGGCCGCTCATCATTGAATTCGTCATGTCGACCATCTGGGCGTTCGGGCTGGCCCTTGTCGCGCTGCTGTGGTTGATCGGCCTGGTCGTGCCGATGCCCGATACGCTGCACATCCCTTCCTTGCTGCTGCCCTCCTTTACAGGCATGGTGCTTGCGCTGATGTGCATGCTGCAATTCGGCGTAAGCGTTCTCATCGATCGCAAGTACGAGCCGGATCTTTCGCACTCCCTCTATTGGATAGTCTGGTATCCATTCGTCTACTGGCTCATCAGCTTATTCACAACCCTGGTAAGTTTCCCCAAAGTAATGCTAAGGACGCGCCGCCGCCGCGCCAGGTGGACGAGTCCCGACCGAGGCATAAAAAAGGAGTCATCATGATCAGAATCATCCGCACACCATGTTCCCGCACTACCAGCGCCATCGACGCCGGCATGACCGCCATAGGCTGGGCGGGGTTCGTATACCTGGCATGCAGCAGCATCCTGTCCATCTCCATGGCATCGACGCTGCAGGGCGATGCGCCCTCCTTGTCGCTCGTCGCGCCAACCTTGGAAACACTGCTTATTTACCTGACCATTGCCGCCTTCAACGCCCTACTCGTCGTGCTATGGGGCACCTACCACAAGCGGCTGTTCCCGCAGGCGCGAAAAGTACAGGCGCGCAACGCGCCCGACGACGCAATCACCGCCGCGGATTTCGCGCTAAGCAGCACTCAATTGCATGATGTCCACGACAGCAGAATCACCGTCATCCATCACACCGACGACGGCGAAATCGCCGCCCTGCACACCGACAAGCTGCGCATACCGCCGGTCAGCAACTCCGATATCTTCGATGCGACGCGGCTTGCCTGACAACCGCCGCAAGCGCCTCCATCATGCAAACCGTGGCCGGCCTCGTCCGGCCACTTGGCTTTAGGGCCTGCGCCAATGCACGGCGCGAAAAGCCCCGATCCGAACGTCTCGCGCGGCCTGTGGCGGATGGGCCAGGCAAACAGACGGCATATCCTCCAAACGGCCGAGCCCCGATCTTTGGCTCCTGGAAAAAAGTACTAGAACCGTCGCGCCCGCATCCGCCGAACCGAGCAAGACGTACTAGGCTGTTGATCCGTCCTGGCTTACGTTATATGACGCATGTTTCCAGTCGCAACACATCCCTATCATGGACTTAACGATTCATAACATTTGTTGACGTTAAGAACCGGCCGACACTGATCGATACCAATCCATCGCACACAAGCTCCGACAACCTCGTCGCGCTTCAGTCGATGGCTCCGGTCGATGTGCGGCCAGCACCATGAGGAGAGTCCGAATGCATGCGCATATCAAGCACGCCGCTCTAGGCCTTCTCCTGGCATGCGCCTTTGCCGGCGGCGCCAATGCAACCAGTGCGACCAATGGCGCCAGCAACCAGCATTCGGAACAGGCGGCCAAACTGCCCGACCCCGACGCCAGCGCAAAAAGGCTGTTGACGGATCCGCTGGGCGGCATGGTCATCAATCACACCGTCACTGTGCTTGGCAACGACTTCTATCAGTACTTCGCCAACGCATGGAACGAAATAGATCCCAACCACAAATACACGATTTCAATATACGAACGCCCAACCGCGCGCTGGGGAAGCGAGGTATGGGTGCAATTCCGGAACAACCGCATGTTTCGCACATTCTTGTCGCCAGCGCGCCAGGCGGCCAAGAGCGTCAGCGAACAGGCGGCCCAAATCACCTTCAAGAATATTGAAAACAGCGAGTTGCAGCGATTGATGTTTCATTCCAAAGATCTGGGTGCAGAGGAGTTTTAAATGAAAAAATCGACCACATTCAAGGCAACCGGGACAAGCTTGCGCATATCCCTTCTGGTTGCCGCTTTGGCGACGGGCGGATCCGCCGCCGCCACGGAGATGGTGTACACGCCGGTCAATCCGTCGTTCGGAGGCAGCCCGCTCAACGGCCCCGTGCTGCTCAACGAGGCCCAGGCCACCAACCGCCACACCGACCCCGATGCCAACAGCGGTTCGGGCATCGACAGCGGCACGTCTCCGCTGCAGAACTTTCAAAGCGCGCTCGAGAACAACATTCTGAATCGCCTTGCCTCGGCGGCGACCACCAAGCTGGTGGACGCCAACGGCAATTTCGTGCCGGGCACTTTCGACACGGGCAGCTACACCATCACCATCGGCACCCCTGTCGATGGCACGGTCACCGTCACCACACTCGACAAGACCACGGGTGGCACAACCATATTCCAGGTGCAGCAGCCATGAAAACAATCTCCATAAGAAAATCCGAGGGGAAGCCGCGGCGCTGCGCCAGGCTGATGCTGACAGCGTTGGCCTGCGCGGCGCTCGCCGCTTGCGCCGTTCCCTACAAGCCCGCCGAAGTCGCTTCGCCGGCCCAACTGACTCCGCCGACGCCCTCGTCGCACGACCTGCTCAGGCTGCCCCCTCCCAAGGGACCGGTAACCGTGGCGGTCTATGGGTTCAGGGATCAGACCGGCCAGTACAAGCCTTCGCCGGACAGCTCGTTCTCGACTTCGGTTACCCAGGGCGCCGCGACCATGCTGATCAAGGCGCTCAAGGACTCGGGCTGGTATATCCCGGTCGAGAGGGAAAGCCTGCAGGAGCTCCTGACCGAACGCCGCATCGTTCGCGCACTGGACGGATCGCAAGATAAAAATGCGCCCACCATCAAGATCCCCGCGCTTCTTCCCGCGTCGATCATGATAGACGGCGGCATCCTGGCCTACGAAAGCAATGTCAAGACCGGAGGCCTGGGGGCCAAATTCCTCGGTGTCGGACTATCGACGGAATACCGGGTGGATCAGGTGACGATCGGCCTGCGGAGCGTCGACATCCGCACAGGGAAAGTCCTGCAGACCGTGTCGACGACGAAGACCATTTTTTCCTACGAGGTTCAGCCCAGCGTCTACAAGTTCGTCAATTTCAAGGATCTGCTTGAAATCGAAGGAGGCGTGACCCGCAACGAACCCGTGCAGCTGTGCGTCAAGGAAGCCATCGAGGCCGCCGTGATCCATCTGACCGTACAGGGCATCCGCGACGGGAACTGGAAACTGCGCAACGACGCCGACTGGAAGAACCCCATCATCCAGAGCTATCTGAACCAGGAAGATACCTACGCCACGACCACTCCCGTCAGTGATGCAGAAGCCACGGCGAGTGCAAGCGCCACATCGCCCGATGCCGCGGCGAGCAGCGCAAGCCAACCCCAGGAGCCCGACACAGAAGTCAAGCCCGTGCCGTGACGGCGGCATGCCGATTTTCTGCAAGTCCGTTTCATAGGCCGCCGGACTTGCAGGCAGTTCCAGGCCTAAACATGAGGAGAGCAACATGAGCAACAGACTGACAGCAACAGCATTGGGCATTGTCCTGGCATTCGGAACCGGAATCGCCATGGCAGCCGACAACGCCACCATTTACCAGAATGGTTCCGGGAACGACTCGACCATCGAGCAGTTCTACAGCAGCAATACCGACGCAACGATCACCACCTACGGCAGCTACAACACGAACGTCGTTCATCAGGAAGACACCAACAACACCAGCGCCACGGTGCTTACCAACTGGGCGAACAGCAACGACAACACGATCGACCAGAACGATGTCAACAACTCCAGCGCCAACGTCTACCAGACGGCCAGCGGCGGCAAGACCTACATTTCGCAAAGCGGGAGCGGATATGGCTGGTTCTCGACCCCCGGCGACAACCTGGTGGCATCCATCAGCCAGACCGGCTGGGGATGGGGTAACGACGCCACCATCAAGCAGACCGGCAACAACGACAACGGTACTCTGAACCAGAGCGGCGTCGACAACACCGGCGTCATCCTGCAAAACGGCTCCAACGGCGGCGGCTGGTACGGCCCGTCGACCTGGATCACGGCGGAAATGTACCAGACCGGCTACAACAACGACGGCTATATCAGCCAGGATGGCAAGGCGCTGTGGGCCAAGATGTCGCAATCCGGCGTGGGCAACGTGGCCACCATTACGCAGACCGGCCACAACCTGAACAGCCAGGTCACCCAGATCGGCAACTACAACACTGCGTCGGTAACGCAACGCAACTAGTGCGGATCATTGTTCGAAGGAGGCAGTGCGAGCCCGGGGTTTTCTTCGCCTTGCACTGCCCCCCGGAGAAGGGATGCTTGCCGGAAACCGGCAAGCATAAGGATGGAGACACAGCATGAATGCGGATGCCGATATTCAGGTGTGGCTTGAAACCGCTGCCCGAACCAACCCGGAGATCATCGTGCCCTACGTGCAAGCCACAGGAAACAAAACTTTGCAATACAGCGTGCGCACGGTGCGGGAAGGGGCTCATGGACGTTCCGACATGGCCCAGAGCGGAGCCGTCAGGGTTCAGGCCAATGTCGCGACACCGCTGGTGCGCATGTCGGTAACGCGAGGCAAGCAAGATTATTGCCATATTGAGATAGTAATATCCGAAGGCCATGCCGCCGGGCGGGACTACCATTTTGAATGCCCAGCCCCCAAAGCGTGGCAATCGAGCGACTGATCGGGCCGGGGACGATGGGGATGAGGACTGTTGCCTCAGGTTTTATTCAGGACTTCGTCAGGGAACCTGTATTGTAAACTTCTGATTCAAAGGTATGTTTTTGATATTTTTTGATATTTTTTGGAATAAAACGCTTGTACATAAACAGTCTCGTAATGATAGAATGCCCTAGCTGTTGATCGCGGTCAAATGCCAACACAGGTCTGATTACCAATACGAGAAATCTGCAAGTACCAACAAACTAGATAAACTCGCAACTAAAACCGGATTTTGACAAGTAGTCGGCAAAGCAGCGCCAAAACAACAGCGTTCGCAACCGTCATACGGCACCCCAGCAGCCCGCCTAGTATGGCATGTGCAACCATCATGCCAGGTTGGCGCCTCCTTCCGTGCTACAAGTCATGCCAAACATCGAGTTTGCTAGGGGGAGGGATGTATGACAACGATTATTGTAGTCGAGCCGCACGCCATACTCAGAATGGGTATCGTGCAATTATTGTCCAACGTAGAGCCCAACTTGAGTCTCGAAGGTTGCGATTACTCCAGCCTCTCGCAGGGTTCCACCGAAAACCGACAAAGCGACCTCGTCCTGCTGTCGGTTTGCGTCTCCGAAGACGTCGACAATCTCATCAACGCCACACAGCGTACCTACGCGCCAAAATCCATAATACTGCTCTCGGAAAATCCCCATACCGCTTTATTGACGCGGCCTCTCCCCCCGCTGGTTGCCGGTCACATTCCCAAAAACGCCGCCCCTGAAGTCCTGCAGGCGTCCACCCGCCTGGTTCTCGCCGGAGGAACCTGCTTCCCGCCGTCGCATCACTGGGCGGCCCAGCAAGCCGATCCGCACCTTGCAATCCCCCACGACCCCCCTCAATGGATCAACTCCGGCCCCGCGCAGCGATGCATACGGAAAACCTGCGAAGAATCCGAAATGCTGGGCCTCACGCCGCGCCAATACGAAGTGCTTATATTGCTGGCCCGCGGCTACCCCATGAAAATGGTCGGCCGCCACCTGAATATCTCGGTCGCCACCGCCAAGGCCCATACCGAAACCCTGTATCAGCGGCTCAATGTGCACAACCGGAACGCGGCCGTGTACGCCGCCGTATCGCGGGGGGCCAAGCTAGGCTGGACCTCCATCGGAGGGAACCCCGACTTCGCCCAAGAGGCCTGATTCACGTCAGGCTTTTTTTTGCCGCCGGGCCGCCCCAAGGCAAAAACACCCCCTTTGGGGGGCAGCAAGCCGCATAGCGGCGCAGCGTGGGGGTCCTTTTTTGCCGCCGGGCCGCCCCAAGGCAAAAACACCCCCTTTGGGGGCAGCAAGCCGCATAGCGGCGCAGCGTGGGGGTCATTTTTCACCGCCGGGCCGCCCCAAGGCAAAAACGCCCCCTTTGGGGGGCAGCAAGCCGCATGGCGGCGCAGCGTGGGGGCTTTTTCCGCCGACCGGCTACATCATGCCCATTTCGAGGCGCGCGTGCTCGCTCATCATTTCGCGGCCCCAGGGAGGATCCCAGACCAGATTCACATTGACGTTGACCACGCCATGTATGGACTGCAGCTTGACCTTGGCCTCGTCGGCGATCATGGTGCCCATGCCGCAGCCGGGCGCCGTCAGGGTCATGTCCACGTCGATCTTGAACTGATCCTCGCCAACCACGTCCACCTCGCAGCGATAGACCAGCCCCAGGTTGACGATGTCGACCGGGATTTCAGGGTCGTAGCAGGTGGCCAGCAGGCTCCAGGCCATGTCGCGCACCGACTCCACGGTCAGCTCGCCTTCCGGCACGACGGTTTCGGCCGCCTCGGTCGGTTCAAACCCCAGCGCGTCGGCATCCACGCCCTCTACCCGGTATAGATTGCCATCCACGTAAACGGTGTAACTGCCGCCCAGCTTCTGGGTGATCTGGGCCATGCAGCCTTTTTCGATGGTAACCGGCGCGCCGTAAGGCACGCTGACCGCCGGACAGTCCCGGCTGACCTCGACTTCGTGTCGCCCGTGATACATGATGACATCCTTTATTCTGTTTGCGCCGTATCGCGCATGCCGGCCAGCGCGTTATGCAAGGTATGCCAGGCCAGCGTGGCACACTTTACCCGTGCGGGAAACTCGCGAACGCCGGCCAGGACTTCCAGCTTGCCGAAATCGCGCCCTTCCGGGTGCGCCTGCGTCAACATGGCGTGCATGTCCTTGAACAAGGCCTCGACCTCGGCCACCGGCTTGCCCTTCACCGCTTCGGTCATCAACGATGCCGAAGCCGTGGAAATCGCGCAGCCGTGGCCGACAAAACTGGCATCGCTCACCACGCCGTCCTCCACCTTCACGTATACGGTAAGCTGGTCGCCGCACAACGGATTGTGGCCGTCGGCCGCGTGACTGGCATGCTCCATGGCATGAAAATTGCGCGGATGGCGGTTGTGATCGAAGATGACTTCCTGGTAAAGCTCGCGTAGATCTTGCTGCATATCGGCCATGCTTATTACCGCTCCACTCCAAACATTTTTTGCGCCGCGCCTATGGATCGAACCAGCGCGTCGATATCGTCGCGGGTATTGTAAAGGGCAAGCGAAGCCCTCGCCGTGCCGGGAATGCCGAAACGGGTCATGACAGGCATGGCGCAATGATGGCCGGCGCGTATCGCCACCCCGTCCATATCGAGAATGGTGCCCAGGTCGTGAGGATGAATGCCTTCGATGACGAACGACAGGATGCCCGCCTTGTCGGCGGCATTGCCTATGATTTTCAAGCCCCGTACACCTTGCAGGGCAGCGGTGCCGTAATCCAGCAAGGCATGCTCGTGCGCGGCAATGGTGTCCAGCCCGATATCGAGCACGTACTGGATTGCCGCGCCCAGGCCGATGGCCCCGGCGATGTTGGGCGTGCCCGCCTCGAAGCGCTGCGGAGCGTCGGCATACGTGCTGCGCTCGAAGCTGACTGTGCGTATCATGTCGCCGCCGCCCTGCCATGGCGGCATGGCCTGCAGCAAATCGTAGCGCCCGTACAAAGCGCCTATGCCGGTGGGGCCGTACAGCTTGTGTCCCGAAAACGCATAGAAATCGCAGCCTATCTGCTGCACGTCGACCACCTGATGCGCCACGGCTTGCGCGCCGTCCACCAGCACCAGGGCGCCCGCCTCGTGCGCGAGCCGGGTGATCTCGGCAACCGGATTGACCGTACCCAGCGCGTTGGAAATATGGGTTACCGCCACCATGCGCACCTGCGGCCCAAGCAACTGCCGGTAGGCCGCCATATCGAGTTCACCCGCGTCGTTGATGGGGATGACCTTGAGTTCGGCGCCGGTTTGTTCGCACACCAATTGCCAGGGAACGATGTTGGAGTGATGCTCCAGCGCACTGACGACGACATGATCGCCGGCGCGCAGATTGGCGCGGCCCCAGCTATAGGCCACCAGGTTGATGGCTTCGGTCGTGCCTCGGGTGAACACGATTTCGTTGCTGTCGGCGGCATTGAGCAGGCGGCGCACCAGGTCGCGGCCTTGCTCGTACAGGTCGGTGGCGTGCTGCGACAGCCAATGCACGCCGCGATGGATGTTGGCGTTGGAGTTCAGGTAGAAGCTGCTGTCGGAGTCGATGACGGACTGCGGCTTCTGGGTGGTTGCGCCGTTGTCCAGATACACCAGGCGCTTGCCGCGGATGGGGTTGGACAGAATGGGAAAATCCGCGATGCGGCCCAGATCGAGCGACTCGGAAAACGAAACGGCGGGCGCGTTCATGCCATGCCTCCCAGGAGCTCTTTGCCGGGCAGCAAGCCCCTGACCGCGCGCGTCACCCGGCGGCGCAGCGATTCGTCGGCGATGCGCTCGATGGCCTGGGCCGCAAAGGCGTAGATGAGAATGCTGCGCGCATGCTCGGCGTCGAGGCCGCGCGAACGCAGGTAGAACAGGCTGGTTTCGTCGATTTGCCCGACGGTGGCGCCATGCGCGCACTTGACGTCATCGGCGTAGATTTCGAGTTCGGGACGGGCGTCGGCGCGAGCCATCCGCGACAACAGCAGGCTGTCGGTGCGCTGGACGGCATCGGTGCCGTCGGAGCCCGGAGCAACCAGGATGCGCCCGGCGAACACGCCGCGGGCGGTATCGGCCAGAATACCCCGGTAGTATTCGCGGCTGGTGCCGTAGGGCTTGGCGTGATCGATCCAGGTATGGTGGTCGACATGGCGCTTGCCGTCGACATAATACAAGCCGTTGAGCAGCGTTTCGCAGTGTTCGCCGTTGAAGTGCGTGACAATATCGTTGCGGGCCAGGCGGGCGCCGAACGACATGGAATGCGAGATGTAGTTCGAACCCCGCTCCTGCGCGATATCGCTTTCGCCCAGATGGAAGGCCTGCTCGTCTTCCTGCTGCAGCTTGAGATGCACCAGGCGCGCATCGGCGGCCAGAACCGCCCGCAGGACGGTGCTGCTTAATGAAACCCCTGCGTTTTCGCCCACGTAGTGCTCGATCAGCGTAGCTTGCGCGCCGCCTTCCAGTACGACGATATTGCGCGAAAAGCTGGCGGCCTGCATGGAGGCGGAAACGAATACCGCATGGATGGGCAGTTCGACGTGTTCGCCGCGCGCCACACGGATGCAAATTCCGTCGTCCGCCAGGGCCAGGTTGAGCGCCGCCGTGCTGGCGCCATCGGCTTCGCTGCCGAAATACGCTTCAAGCTGCTCGGGATGGTCGCGCAGCACCTGGGATACCGCCTGGATTTGCACGCCCGCGGGCAAAGCCCCCACCTCGGACAATTGCGGTGTGTAGCGGCCGTCGACGAACACCAGCCAGTGCCCGGCTTCGCCGTCGCGCAGCGCCTGGATTTTTTCGGCGGCTACGCGAGCCTCGCTTTGCAGCGCAAAGCTTTGTTGATCCAGAGTGGCCAAAGAGGTGTGATGCCAGTTCTCCTGTTTGGCGACGGGCCAGCCTTCTTGCTGGAAGCGGTCGAAGGCGCGCTGCCGCAAGGCGGCCAGCCAAGGCGCACTGGCGCCGGCCAAAGCGCCCGAACCCGCCTTGAAGCCGGCGGAGAGAGATTCCAGGGCGCTCATGCGGCGGCCCCCTTGCCCGGCTTGGCGCCCTCGCCCAGCCAACCGTAGCCCCGCTCTTCGAGCTCGAGCGCCAGCTCGCTGCCGCCGGAACGGACGATGCGGCCGCCCGAAAGCACATGCACGTAATCGGGCACGATGTAGTCCAGCAGACGTTGATAGTGCGTGATGACGATGAGGGAGCGCTCGGGCGAGCGCAGGCGGTTCACGCCATCGGCCACGACACGCAGAGCGTCGATGTCCAGGCCCGAATCGGTTTCGTCCAGAATGGCCAGGCGCGGTTCCAGCAAAGCCATTTGCAGGACTTCGTTGCGCTTTTTCTCGCCGCCGGAAAAACCCTCGTTGACCGAACGGTACAAGAACTCTTCCTTCATGCCCACCGTTTTCATTTCGCTTTTGACGCGGGTCAGGAAATCCATGGCGTCCAGCTCGGGCAGGCCCTGGTGGCGGCGCACCGCATTGACCGCCGCCTTGAGGAAATAGGCATTGGAAACACCCGGGATTTCGATGGGATACTGGAAAGCCAGGAACAGGCCCGAACGCGCGCGCTCTTCGACCGACATGGCCAGCAAGTCCTGCCCTTGCCAGGTGACGGATCCGCTTTCCACGTGGTAGTTGTCGCGGCCGGCCAATACCTGCGACAGCGTGCTTTTGCCCGCGCCGTTGGGCCCCATGATGGCATGCACCTCGCCCGGCTTGATCGACAGTGTCAGGCCGCGCAGAATGGGTTTGTTATTGATGGAAGCGTGTAAATCGCGAATTTCAAGCATGAATAACCTCTTTATTAACCTACGCTGCCTTCGAGACTTACGCCGAGCAGATTCTGTGCTTCGACCGCAAACTCCATGGGCAATTCTTTGAAAACTTCTTTGCAGAAACCATTGACGATCATGGACACTGCATCCTCGGCCGACAAGCCGCGCTGCATGGCATAGAACAATTGGTCTTCGCCGATGCGGGATGTGGTGGCTTCGTGCTCGACCTGGCCGGTCGGGTTCTGCACCTCGATGGTGGGAAAAGTATGGGCGGCGCACTTCTTGCCGATGAGCAGGGAGTCGCATTGCGTGTAATTGCGCGCATTCTCGGCCTTGGGCGTCATGCGCACCAGGCCGCGGAAGGTATTGCTGCCGAACCCCGCCGAGATGCCTTTCGAGATGATGGTGCTGCTGGTATTGCGGCCCATATGTATCATTTTGGTGCCGGTGTCGGCCTGCTGGCGATGATTGCTGAGCGCCACGGAATAGAACTCGCCCACCGAGTCGTCGCCGCGCAGGATGACGCTGGGGTATTTCCAGGTAATGGCCGAGCCGGTTTCCACCTGGGTCCAGGAAATGCGCGAACGCGGGCCGCGGCAATCGCCGCGCTTGGTCACGAAGTTGTAGATGCCGCCAACGCCGTTCTTGTCGCCGGGATACCAGTTTTGCACGGTGGAATATTTGATCTTGGCATCGTCCATGGCAACCAGCTCGACCACCGCCGCATGCAGCTGGTTTTCGTCGCGCATGGGCGCCGTACAGCCTTCCAGGTAGCTGACGCTGGCGCCTTCGTCGGCGATGATGAGCGTGCGTTCGAACTGTCCGGTATCTTGCGCATTGATGCGGAAATACGTGGACAGTTCCATGGGACATCGCACGCCCTTGGGAATGTAGACGAAGGAGCCGTCCGAGAACACCGCCGAGTTGAGCGCCGCATAGAAATTGTCGCCCTGCGGCACGACCGAGCCCAGGTATTTGCGAACCAGCTCGGGGTACTCTTTGACGGCTTCCGAGAAAGAACAGAAGATCACGCCGACATCGGACAACTGCTTGCGGAACGTGGTGGCCACCGAAACCGAATCGAACACGGCATCGACCGCCACCCCGGCCAAACGGGCCCGTTCGTGCAACGGCACGCCCAGTTTTTCATAGGTGCGCAACAGTTCGGGATCGACTTCGTCCAGCGACTTGGGGCCGTCCTTCTTGGACTTGGGCGCCGAATAGTAGATGATGTCCTGGAAATCCACGGGCGGGAACCCCACCTTGGCCCATTCGGGCGGTGTCATAGTCAGCCATTGCCGATACGCCGACAGCCGCCACTCGAGCATGAATTCGGGCTCGCCCTTCTTGGCCGACAATAGCCGGATGGTGTCTTCCGACAGGCCTTTCGGTATGGTGTCGGATTCGACGTCGGTGACGAAACCGGCTTCGTACTCCCGGTCAAGGAACGAGTCGATCTTTTCGGTCGCTGTTTTCATGCGGTAAAACCTCTAGTTCAAAATGCATATGTGCGGACTGCGCCATGTCGGCGATGCTTATGTCTTCAAGAGTGCGTCGTACGATATTGTTGATGCGCAACCAATTGGAGCGGATTCGGCAATCGGATTCGTAGCCACAGACGCCGGGCGTGGCGCTGCACTCGGTCAGCCCGAAGGGCTGCTCGTCCAGCGCATCGACGACCTGGGCAATGGTGATTTGCGTTGCGGGCCGGCTGAGCGCATAACCGCCGCGCGCGCCGCGCATGCTGTGCACGAGATCGCGGCGCCCCAGTGCCTTGAGCACCTTGCTGACGGTAGGTTGGCCGATTCCCAGGGTCTCGGCCAAATCGGACGCGCTGAAATAGCGCTGCGGATGGCTGGCCATATGGGTAAGAACCAGCGTGCCGTAGTCGATGATTTTGCTGACGCGCAACATGGCGGATTGTGTGACCGGTAAGTATTGGGTGTGGAATTGAAAGCCGCCGAACCGGATGTTTCAGGTATTCAGCGAATTAACCATATAGTACCGTTTTAGTACTGTATGTGTCAAACGGCCTTCGGAAGCCCGCGTCATTCCGGTTCGTCCTGGCCGGCCTGCTGCATCATCCACATCTGGGCGTAGCGACCGCCCAACAGCAGCAGTTCGCGATGCGAGCCCTGCTCCACCACGCGGCCGTGATCCAGCACGACGATCTCGTCGGCATCGATGATGGTCGACAGCCGGTGCGCGATGATCAGCGTTGTGCGATTGCGCGCAATTTGCGTCAGCTCGTCCTGGATAGCCCGTTCGGTGCGGGTATCCAGCGCGCTGGTGGCCTCGTCGAAAATCAGGATGGGCGGGTTTTTAAGCAGTGTGCGGGCGATGGCCACGCGCTGCTTTTCACCGCCCGAAAGCTTCAGGCCGCGCTCGCCGACCGGTGTTTCGTAACCGCCGGGCAGGCTCATGACAAAATCATGGATGCGGGCGGCTTTGGCGGCCTGCACGATGTCCGCCTGCGAGGCCGCTGGATTTCCGTAGGCGATATTGTACAGAATACTGTCGTTGAAAAGCACGGTGTCCTGCGGGACGATGCCGATGTGCCTGCGCAGGCTTTCCTGGCTGACGTCGCGCACGTCGATGCCGTTGATGAGTATGGCGCCCTTGTCGACGTCGTAGAACCGGAACAACAGGCGCGACAAGGTGGACTTGCCGGCTCCCGATGCCCCCACCACGGCCAGTGTCCGGCCGGCGGGAATCGTAAAGCTCACATCGAACAATATCTGCCGGTTCGCTTCGTAGCCGAACTCGACGTGCTCGAAGCGGATCTCGGCCCGGTCTGCTTCCAACGCCGGGGCGCCGGGCTTGTCGGCGACCTCTTCGCTTTCCTGCAGCAGGCCGAACATGCGTTCCATATCGGCCAGCGCATGCTTGATTTCCCGATAGACGAAACCCAGGAAGTTCAGGGGCGCGTAAAGCTGGGTCAGATAGGCCGACACCAGCACCACGTCGCCCACCGTCATGGTGTGCGCGACCACTCCCGACGCCGACAGCCACAGCAAGGCCGTGACGCCCAGCGTGATGATGGCGCCCTGCCCGATATTGAGCAGGTTCAGCGACACCTGGTTCTTGACCGCGGAATCCACCCAGCGCCGCAGATTCCCGTCGTAGCGGTCTATTTCGTATTTTTCATTGCCGAAATACTTGACCGTTTCGTAGTTCAGCAAGGCGTCGATGGCCTTGCTGTTGGCCTTGCTGTCGAGGTCGTTCATGCTGCGCCGATAAACCATGCGCTTCTCGGTGACCAGCAAGGTAAAGAGCACGTAGCCGAGAATCGTGCCCAGCGTCACGACGGCGAACATATAGTCGTAGCGCCACAGCAGCACCGCCGACACCATCCCGATCTCGATCAAGGTCGGCAAAATATTGAATACCGTGAAATTCAGCAGAAAGCCGATGCCCTTCGTGCCGCGCTCGATATCGCGGCTCAGCCCTCCGGTCTGCCGCTTCAAATGAAAACTCATCGACAACGCGAACAGATGCTGGAAAAGGCCTGTGGCGATGCGCCGGATGGAACCCTGGGTCACGCGCGCGAACAAGGCATCGCGCAGCTCGCCGAACACACTGCTGGACAACCGCGCAAGCCCGTACCCCAGCAAGGCGGCCACCGGCAGCACGAGCAAAGTTTGCTGCAAACTGAGCTGATCGACGATTTTCTTGAGAAACAGCGGCAGCCAGACGCTCGCGACCTTGGCCGCGATCAGACAGCCCAGGGCCAGCAACACGCGTTCCTTGAACTGCCAGATATACGGAAGCAGCGATTTGAGGGTCTGGATATCGTTGCGGTTTTTCGGCGCCGGGCCGGCGTGGCGGAATTTCATGCGTTCGATCAATCAAAAAAAGGCGGCTTTTAAAGCCGGCGTTCATGGAGTACCTAATACAATAAGCGCGCTCCCCCAAGAAAAATGGAGATTCGATGCTTGCCCCAAACTTCGACTACGAAGCTGCTTTGACCGCCTGCGCCCGAGGCAACCAGGCGGCGCTTCGCGATTTATACCATCGGGAAACGCCGCAAATGCTGGCTCTGGCGACGCGAATGCTGGCCGACGGCAGCGCCGCCGAGGCGGTGGTGCGCGATACCTTCGTGCTGATCTGGAAAAACGCGGCCAGTTACGACCCGCAAGCCGGCACAGCCCGGGCATGGATTTACAGCATTATGCGCTATCGCATCATGAACCGTTTGCGCCAGTCGGGACGCATCGTGCCCGCCGCCAAGGCCGGCTGGCAGGCCAGGCTGCCGGTTCTGTCCAACACCGCCGACTCCGCGCCACTGGTGCGCACCTTGAACGGCCTCGAGCAGGCCCAGCGCCTGCCCGTCCTCATGGCCTATTACGGCGGCCTGAACTACGAGCAAATCGGCGCGCTCATGCACATGCCGCAAGAACAAGTGAGGTCCCACGTGCATACCGCCTTGGCGGCCATCCAGGAGGCGGAGCAGGCATGAGCAGGAATACCGCCCAACCCTTTCTGACCGCCGAATACGCGCTTGGCTTGCTGAACCTGCAGGAAACCGCGCAGGCCCACGCCCTGCTCGGCGTCGACTACGACGCCGTGGCCAGCGCCCTGGAGTGGGAAAACCGCTTCCTGGCCCTGGTGGACGAGCTTCCCGCCGAAACACCATCGCCCGAGCTGCTACTGCAAATACAGACCGCATTGGGGCACGACACCACGGTACCGCTGCGCCCCAGCGCCATGCCCCCCATGCCCGCGGCGTCGACGCCCGCGGAAACCACGGTAAAACCGGACGCACCGCAAACCCCGGCACGGCAACCCGCAAAATCCGGCCCGCCGGCCGGCAGAGCCCGAACGGCACAGGCCTCCGAGCGCCGGCCGGGCCAGCCGAAACCCGGACGAAGCTTCTGGTCCAGCCTTTGGCTGTGGCGCGGCGCAACGCTGGTGCTGGCGCTTGGGCTGATCGCCGCCGCCTTGCAGCCCAAAGCGCAAAATGCGTCCGCCGGGCAGTCCGCACCCTCGGTCGCCTCCGGCGATACCGCCAAGCCGGCTGCCGCGTCCGCCCCGGCGGCGGCCACGGCCCCGCCAACCCGCGCCGCCATTTTGCAGGCGCCGGGCCAAACATCCACGCCAGGCTGGATCGTGACGTTCGATGTATCGGGCGACCTGATGCTGACCCCCAAGGTCAAAATAGAGATTGCCCAGGACGCCGCCGTATACCTATGGGTGCACGGCGACACGGAAACCCCTCGGTTGCTGGCCGAGTTGAGTCCCAACTCGCCGCTGGTATTGCCGGCGCAAGCCGCCGGAAACATACCCACCGGGCAGATTTTTGAAATCACCCTGGAGCCGCGCGGCGCAGCGGCGCCCCACGAACCCAAAGGCCCGATTCTGTTCATCGGCCGCCTTGTCGCCTTGAGCTGAACGGCGGGGCGCCATGCCGGGATGGTGGCCCGGCAATCGCCTGGCCGGATCCGTCGCTTGGCGAGCCGTTGAGCGCTGACGCCTCAAGAATCAACGGCAGCCCCGTCTGCACAGGGCTGCCGTTGCATGCGTTGATCGCGCCGCCAACGCGCGGCTTATGGCCGGCTATTTATTGGCCGGTGATTGACGATTGGGCGCCGTTTTCGCCCAGAGCCTGGGCCAGCGCTTCGCGCGCCGCAACAAGATCGGCCCGCAATACCTGGAATTCCTGCCCGCTCAGGCGCACGGCGGCATCCTGATCGTGCGGAGGCGCTTCGCGCGTATCGCCCAACCGGTTGCGCGCGCCGCTGATGGTGAAGCCCTGTTCGTACAGAAGATCGCGTATGCGGCGTATCAGCAGCACTTCGTGGTGCTGGTAATAGCGGCGATTTCCCCGGCGCTTGACCGGCTTAAGCTGCGTGAATTCCTGCTCCCAGTAGCGCAGCACATGAGGCTTGACGCAGCACAGATCGCTGACTTCGCCTATGGTGAAGTAGCGCTTGGCCGGGATGGGCGGCAAAACAACAGGGGTATCGGACTGGCTCATGTGCAGATTCTATCTATACCGATTGAAAAACGATTCGGAAACGGGACGAAGGGCGCGCCGCATCGGGCTCGCCCGCCAGAGGCGGCTTATTCCGCCGGCGCGGCGCCGGCCTGGGCCGACGGCTCGACCACGCCCTTGAGCTTCTGGCTTGCATGGAAGGTGACGACCCGGCGCGCCTCGATGGGGATGACTTCGCCGGTCTTGGGGTTGCGCCCGGGACGGGGCGGCTTGTCGCGCACCTGGAAGTTGCCGAAGCCCGAAAGCTTGACTTCGACGCCGCGCGCCAGCGAATCGCGGATCTCTTCGAAAAAGGTATCGACGATGTCCTTGGCTTCGCGCTTGTTCAAGCCGACGCGATCGAACAGCAGCTCGGCCAGTTCGGCCTTGGTCAGGGTACGTGGATCTGAATTCATTGCTTTAACTCCTTATGCGCGCAAGCGCACCCCATGAGCGCTGACCAGCGCTTCTAATAGAAGATTCATGCATTGTTCGACTCGGGCGTCATCCAGCGTGACTTCGGGATCTTGCAGCCAGAAATGGAAGGCCATGCTTTTTTCAGCGACGGCGTTCTCGGATTTGTCCCGCCAGACGTCGAACAGCCGGATATCCTTGACAACGCTAAGAGTAGCATTAGACGCCACGGTTTGGGCAAGGGTGTCCAATAAATCCTGATACGAAACTTTAACGTCCGCCCAGACGGCAAGGTCGCGCGCCACGACCGGCTGGCGCGACAGCTCGACCGGTCGCGGCAAGGCGGCCGTGGAAATGGTGGCGACGTCCACCTCGAACACCACCGGCGCATGGGCCAGCTCGGCCAGCTGGACCCAGCGCGGATGCAGCTCGCCCAGCCAGCCGATCTCTCGGCCATCCAGCACCAGGCGCGCGCTGCGGCCCGGATGCAGCGCGGGATGCGCGGCCGGTTCGCACACCAGGAGCCTGGCCTGCGCGCCCAGCAATGTTTCGACATCCATCTTTACATCGTAAAAGTCGACCGGGCGCGTCGGCGCACCCCACTGCTCTTCCAGGGCCGGCCCCCAGGCAATGCCGGCAAGGCGCTGCGGCTGGCTGACGCCGGCGACGGCCAGGTCGGAGTCGACCACCTGCGCATCGCGCGCAAACACCCGGCCCAGTTCGAAAACCCGCACCCGGCTTTGCTTGTGATTGGCGTTGTGCCGAACGTT
This sequence comes from uncultured Burkholderiaceae bacterium, assembly GCA_937871985.1. Next base: position 44,238 of record CALMPB010000467.1, on the reverse strand, counting down.
GGCCAGCAAGCCGCCGATCAGGCTGGAGCGCATGACGGCCAATTGGCTGGCAATGGGATTCAGCAGGCGGATGGGATCGTCGTTGCCGGCGTAGTCTTTTTCCCAGGACTCTTCGACGAAGGAAAAGTTGATGACTTCCTGGTAATCGAGCTCCGCCATGACGGCGCGCAAGGCATGAGGCCCGCGCAACGTCTCGGGCTCCAGCCGCATCTGCGCCCTGGCAAGCGGCGGCAGGTCGGGAATGCGTTCGAAGCCGTAGACGCGCGCCACTTCCTCGATGAGATCTTCTTCGATGAAGATGTCGAAGCGGTACGACGGCGGCGTCACGCTGAACACCCCGTCCTGCACGGTAAAGGGAAGATTCAGGCTGGTGAAGATGCGCTCGACCTCGGCCTGCGCCACCGGCACCCCCAGAATGCGATGGCAGCGCTGCAGGCGCATGGCCACCGGGGCGCGCTCGGGCAGGTTGACGACCTGGTCGTCGACCGGGCCGGCTTGGCCGCCGCAAATGTCGATGATGAGGCGGGTCATGCGCTCGAGGTGATCGGGAATCGAGCCGAAGTCCACGCCGCGCTCGAAGCGGTGGCTGGCCTCGGTGCTGAATTTATAGCGCCGGGTCCGGCCCATGATGGCTTCGGGCCACCAGAAGGCCGCCTCCAGGTAGATGTCCGTCGTATCCAGCGTGACCGCGCTGGCCTCCCCGCCCATGATGCCCGCCATGCTTTCAGGCTCGGCGCCCGCCGCCACGACGCCGACGTCCGGCGCCAGCGTCACGGTCTGGCCATTGAGCAGTTCCAGGGTTTCGCCTTCGCGGGCCCAGCGCACCGTCAGGCCGCCATCGATGCGATTCAAGTCGAAGACGTGGGTGGGGCGCCCCAGTTCCAGCATGACGTAGTTGGAAATGTCGACCAGGGCCGAGATGGAGCGCTGCCCCGCCCTTTCCAGGCGCGATTTCATCCAGGAGGGCGTGGCCGCGCGCGCATTGACGCCGCGTATCACCCGTCCGGCGAAACGGCCGCACAAATCGGGGGCCTGCACCTCGACGGCCAGGCGGTCGCCCAGCGCAACCGGCACCGGCTCGAAGGAAGGCGGGGTAAGCGGCGCGCCGGTAAGGGCCGCCACTTCGCGCGCCACGCCCAGGATGGAAAGGCAATCGGCGCGATTGGGCGTGAGCTTGAGCGTAAACACCGTATCGTCCAGGCCCAGGGCATCGCGCAGCGACTGTCCGGCTTCGGCCTGGGCGTCCAGCTCGAGCAAACCGGCATGATCCTGGGAAAGCCCCAGTTCCCGCGCCGAGCACAGCATGCCGAAAGACTCGACGCCGCGCATCTTGGCCTTGCCGATCTTCATGTCGCCGGGCAGCCTGGCGCCGATGCGCGCCAGCGGAACCTTCAGGCCAGCCGCGGCATTGGGCGCGCCGCAGACGATCTGCAGCAAGGCGCCCGAGCCATCGTCCACCTGGCACACCCGCAGCTTGTCGGCATTGGGATGAGGAGCGATTTCGACGATATGGGCGACCACGACGCCGCTGAAAGGCGGGGCGGCCGGTACGGCCTCCTCGACCTCCAGGCCCGCCATGGTCAGGCGATGCGACAGCTCGTCGGTATCGATGGCGGGATTGACAAAAGTACGTAGCCAGGATTCTGGAAATTGCATGGTAAGTCGGATCCGTTTGACGGCAAGGCGCGGATGAATGGATTAGAGCCTGCTGACAGGCCCTAGCGATTGAACTGGCGCAGAAAGCGCAAGTCGCCCTCGAAGAACTGGCGCAGGTCGTTGACGCCGTAACGCAGCATGGTCAGGCGCTCTAGCCCGGAGCCGAACGCGAACCCGATGTAGCGCTCGGGATCGAGGCCGTAATTGCGCACCACCTGCGGGTGCACCTGTCCGGAACCCGAGATTTCCAGCCAGCGTCCCTGGTTCGGCCCCGACGTGAACATCATGTCGATTTCGGCCGAGGGCTCGGTAAAGGGGAAAAACGACGGACGAAAGCGCACCGACAGATCATCGGTTTCAAAGAACGCCTTGAGAAAATCGCTATACACACCCTTGAGGTCGGCGAAGGAGATGTCTTCGGCGATCCACAACCCTTCCACCTGATGGAACATGGGCGAATGCGTGGCGTCGCTGTCGACGCGGTACGTGCGCCCCGGGGCGATGACCTTGATGGGCGGCTTGTTCATGCGCGCATAGCGCACCTGCATGGGGCTGGTATGCGTGCGAAGCAACAGCGGCAGGCCCTGCGCATCCTGCATGTCGACGTAAAAGGTGTCCTGCATGGAACGCGCGGGGTGGTTTTCGGGGTTGTTCAGCGCCGTGAAATTGGTCCAGTCGTTTTCGATTTCGGGGCCGTCGGCCACGTCGAACCCGATGGAGCGGAAGATGGCCTCGACGCGTTGCCAGGTCTGGATGACCGGGTGTATACCCGCGGCGCGGCGCCCCCTTCCAGGCAGAGAGACATCGATGGTTTCGGAGGCCAGGCGCTTGTCGAGCTCGGCCTGCGCCAGTTCGGCGCGCCGGTTGTTCAACAGGCTTTCGATCTGCTGCTTGACCTGATTGATGCGTGCGCCTTCGGTTCGCTTGGTTTCTGGATCCAGCTGGGCCAGGCCCTTCAGCATGGCCGTCAAGGCCCCCTGCTTGCCCAGAAACTTGGCCTTGGCGTTTTCAAGCGCGGCCGCTTCGGTGGCTTGAGCAAACAATTCTGTTGCCTGAGAAATCAGGTCATCGACCGGAGATGTCATGGATTATCGCTTTTCCAAATGCAAACGGGGCCCGCAAAGAGCCCCGTTCGTAGCAAAACCAAACCGGAACCGCCATCGGCCCCGGTTACCGCAATCGATAAATACCGATTACGCAGCCAAAGCCGCTTGCGCTTGGGCAACGACTGCCGCAAAGCCGGCTTTATCGTTCACAGCCATGTCGGCCAGCACTTTGCGATCGAGCTCGATCGAGGCTTTTTTCGTGCCAGCGATGAACACGCTGTACGTAACGCCCAATTCGCGGCAGGCCGCGTTGATGCGAGTGATCCACAAGGCGCGGAAAGTGCGCTTCTTGTTGCGGCGGTCGCGGTAGGCATATTGCCCGGCGCGCATGACCGCCTGCTTGGCGATGCGGAATACATTACCGCGGCGACCGCGATAACCTTTTGCAGCTTTGATAACTTTTTTGTGACGGGCACGGGCAGTTACGCCGCGTTTTACGCGTGGCATGGTGGTAGTTCTCCGTTAATCAAGCAAAAGGCATCATGGCCTTGACCGAAGCGACGTCCGATTTGTGGACGGCCGCCGAGCCGCGCAACTGGCGCTTGCTCTTGGTGGTTTTCTTGGTGAGGATGTGGCGCTTGAACGCCTGGCCTCGCTTGATCGACCCGCTACCACGGACCTGGAAGCGCTTGGCAGCGCCCCGCTTGGTTTTCATCTTGGGCATATATAGCTCTATTTGCTGCAACCGCAGGTGGTTTCCATACACACTGGAAACACTTGCATAACCTGGCAATTGCTTCTTCAAGTATTTTTCCGGCTGCCTTAAAGCGTATCCAAACGCTCAACGCAGCCGGAAAAGCTCTTGATTATACGATGGTTTTCATGAAGGTGTCCAGTGCCTGACCACACCCGAACCGAAAACCAGCATGCTCCCGGGATCCGGGCCGGCGCGCGAACCCCGGGCGCCGGCTTCCGCAACCCCGATCATGCCTTTTCGGCCAATGCATCGTCCGACAGCTTGCCGTCGTAGCCGTTCAGGAACAAATTCAGCAGCAAGGCCGTCACCGCCGCCAGGACGATGCCGCTGTGCGTGAACGGCGACATCCACTTGGGCAACAGGCTGAAGACGCCCGGATTCACCATGGGTATCAAACCCATGACGACGCTCACCGCCAGGATGAACAGGTTGTGCCGGCTGCTTTCCTTCTTGTAGTCGACTTCGGCCAGAACCTTGATGCCGGTCGCCACGACCATGCCGAACATCACGATGCCCGCCCCGCCCAGCACCGATTGGGGAATCAGGGCGAACAGGATGGACAGCTTGGGGAAAAGCGCCAGGACGATCATGATCAACCCCGCCGCTACGCATACCCAACGGCTCTTGACCCCGGTGACGCCGACCAGGCCGACGTTCTGCGAATACGTGACATAGGGAAAGGTATTGAAGACGCCCCCGATCAGCGTGCCCAGGCCATCGACCCGCAATCCCCGGGTAATGTCCTTGGAGCCGACCTTTTTCCCGACCATTTCGGCCACCGCCAGCATCATGCCGGTGGTCTCCACCATGACGACGATCATGATGATGGACAAGGCGATGATGGGGCCGATCTCGAAATGAGGCATGCCGAAGTGGAAAGGCGTAATGAGCTCGAACCACCCGGCCTGCCCGACCCGCGAGAAGTCGACCTTGCCCAGCAGGGCCGCCACGACGAAGCCGACGGCGATGCCGATGAGCACCGCGATATTGCGCAAAAAGCCGCTGGCGTATTTCGAAATGGCGATGATGGACAGCAGCACGATGAAAGTGATCAGCAAGTTGACTGGATCGCCGGTCGCCGGCCCCCTGCCCGCCACCCAGTTGACGCCGACCGGGATGAGATTCAGGCCCGTGACGGTGATGACCGTTCCGGTGACCAGCGGCGGAAAGAGCTTGATGAGGCGTCCCACCAGCGGCGCAAGCAGGATTGTGACAAGGCCGGCGGCGATGATGGCCCCGAACATGCCCAGCAGGCCGGTGTCCGGGTTCGCCGCCATGGCCATCATGGGCGGAACCGCCGCAAAGGTACAGCCCATCATCAACGGCAGCCTGATGCCGAACTTCCAGATGCCCGCCGACTGGATGATGGAGGCGATGCCGCAGACGAACAGATCCGCGCTGATCAGCAGCCCGATTTCCTCCATGGAAAGCTTGGCCGCCCCGCCGATCAGGATAGGTACGGCGATTGCGCCGGCATACATGACCAGCACATGCTGCAGGCCGAAAAAGAACAGTCTGTTGGGTGGCAGTACCTCGTCCACCGGCGCCGCCGTTTGCGGCGGCGCTTCCTGTGATGCATCGATGCGGCCTGCGCCGCGGATTGCAGCTTCCACTCCCATGGCTACCTCCTTTTGAAGCGCTCCGGCCGCGCCTTGCGAAAGCGCCGGCAGGATCGTTTGTGTCTCGGTTATATGCTTTTTTTGCTCTGTGGCTGGAATCGGATGGTGCGCGGCCAAGCCGCCTGTTCAGGTAATGGGTTCGGCGACCTCCCGGGCGTTCAGTTCTTTTTCGATCTGGCTGTAGGTTTCGCGTATGAAGCGGCCCACGGCAACGCTGCTTTCAAACGTGTTGTACTGCACGCCGAGTCCGTAATCGGGCAGGTTTATGTAGTCGACCGTCATCAGTTCCAGCGGGCTGTCCTCGTGCGTAAGGTGGTACCGCAGCGTCTTGCGCACGACTTCCTTGGTGGGCTCCAGCAAATAGGCATGCCATTCGTCATACCATTCGCCTGGACGGGGCCGGACGAACGGGTACTGCACGCCCCTGCCCGGCTTGCCGTCGTCGCCCTTGGCCCAGATATTGACCGGCCCATTGGGCACGGCCGGCCTGTTCTGCTGCCACCAGAGCATGTTCATCGACAGCCATTCGTCCACCAGGTTGCCGTCCTCGAACGGATCCAGCACCAGCCGTCCCGCCGCCACGTCCTCGCGTATGCCCGAGATGTCCTGTTCGGCCGGATTGCCTATCTTGAAGATGCAGTGGCTGTAGTCCATGACGAAATTGAAGGGGACTCCGCGCTTCCTGATCTTCTCGGCGACGGGCGCGACCCTGCGGAAGTCCTCGGACCACATCAGGATATGGGCCTCGAACCCTATTTGTATGCCGTATTTCTGGCCCAGTTCGTACGAGCGCAGGTACAGATCCACCAATTCCTCGTCCGTCACCACATGGCCCCGGGCGTGATGCGTGAGCACCATCATGTTGTGATAGCGCACGCCGGTCGCCGCGCAGTTGGCCAAATGGCCCTCAAGCACCTTCAGGGGTTCGTCGCCGATTCGGTAGGTCCATGCCGAACCCCAGACCGGAAAGTCGTATTTCTCGACCGCCTTGATGTAGTCGTCGACCTTGTCGGCCAGAGGCAGCCGGTCGAAAAAGTCGAAGACGCCCGATTCGACGACCATGCGAAACTGGGTGTCGATGGGCAGCTCCTGCAGCGATACGGGATTGCCGGGCGCCGAATTCTGCACTCCCCGGCCCGCGCACCCCAGCTTGATGCGTTTTTGCTGCATAGGCCGTTGTTCATTTCCGCTCATGCCGTGTCTCCTTTCATGCCACTTTGGCCACGGCCTGGGCGCCCTGGCCCTGGTCGCGCGCCTGATACTCGCGAATGAGCTCGATGAACCAGCGCCGGTATGCCAGCGTCACGGCATCGGCTCCGCCCACGGGCAATTCCAGGCGTATTTCCTCGCCGACCATGGGCGCCAGCTTGGGCTGCTGGGACTCGATGACCGGCTTGTCCTGTTCAAGCACCACTCTTTCGAAATCCAGCAGGATAGCGTCGTTTTCGGGCTCCATGCCGAAATCGCGGGCTATCCACCAGAAACTGCGGGTTCGCGTGGCGGAGACCGGCGACGCGGCCATCATCAGCACGTAGCGCTTGCCGTTCTCGAACGTCCTGCGCAGATGAACCGCGTGCGGCATCATCACCCGATAGGAGTTCGCCACGGCGATCCACTCGTCGCCCTCGATGCCCAGCATCTTGCGCTTCTGGCCTACGCTGGGCTCCTTGATGGGCGGCCGCTCGAAGCGCAGCACGCCTTCCTCGCGCCACGGCTCGACGGTATCGACCTCGGGCCGCGAACGGCTGCCGATGCTGCCGTCGTGCACGAAGGCGAAATGGGAGAAATCGACGAAATTCTCCAGCCGCCGCGGCGCGCTGGTTTCCCAATCGTAGACAGGCCCCTGGATGAGCCGGTACTGCGGGTCGTCGTATTCGGCAAAATCGGGCACGCTGAATTTCGGCGCCGACTCCAGGCACACCCACACCATGCCCGCCGACTCACAGACCTGGAAAGCCTGGATGGCGGGCTTCATTACCTCGACCAGTTCGTTGCGGGCGGGGATTTTCGTGCACCGGCCCTGGACATCGTAGCGCCAGCCATGATACGGACACTCGAAATTGCCCTCGACGATGACGCCCTTGGACAAGGCCGCGCCGCGATGCGCACATCGGTCGGCCAAGGCCACCACCTTGCCGTCTATCCTGGCCAGGGCGATCGCCTGATCAAGCAAAACCACTTGCGTGGGTTTCTCGCCCACCTCGCTGGAATACGCAACAGGATGCCAGAACTGATGCAGCGTCCTGTACAACGGATGCGCGCTGTAGTCCCGCATCGGATTTTCCATCTTCATCGCCTTCCTCCTCGCAAACTCCGCGTGCCGTCACTGCGCGGCACGCTCAACCCGACTCGGCGGCCCTTCGCTGTTCCGGCCGGCATCTCCGGCAGCCGGCACGAGCATCGGAACCACCCTTTTTTTGCTATTTAATAGGAAGCCGACTTATCATACAAATTATTAATTTAGATTAATTCATAATATAATTTGATCAATTAGCGGAGCAGGACCATGGACATTACGCTGCGGCAATTGCGCGCCTTCATCTTCGTTGCCCAAACAGGCCAATTCACCCTGGCCGCCCAGAAAATGCATGTCACGCAGTCCGCGCTGAGCACGTTGATCAAAGAGCTCGAAAGCGCAGTCCAGGTTAAATTGTTCGACCGCCACACGCGCATGGTGGCCTTGACGGAAGCCGGCACGGGCTTTTACCGCAAGGCGGAAAACATACTGGCTTCGTTGGAAAGCGCCGTCTCGGACATGCACGATCTGGCGTCGCTGCACACCGGCCGCGTGCGCATCGTCGCCTCGACCGTGATTTCCTCGGGCCTGTTGTCGACCACGTTCAAATTGTTCAAGGAAATCCACCCCGAAGTGCAATTCACGCTGCACGACGTGGCCGAAGAAGACATCATGAGCACCGTGCTCTCAGGCAACGTCGATTTCGGCATCGGCACCTCGAACGAACTCGAGCAAGGCCTGCACGAAGACCATCTGTTCGACGACCGCTTCATCGCCCTGTGCCGGCGCGATCACCCTTTGGCGCAGCGTGAAACCGTAAGCTGGGGCGACCTGCGCGGCCTGCCCTTTATCGCCCTGGCCGCCAAAAGCCCGATCCGCAAGCTGATCGACAAGGCCCTGTCCGCCCATGGCCTGAGCCTGAACATCGTCAACGAAGTCTCGTTTGCAACCACGGTGCTGAGCCTGGTCAGGGCCGGCATCGGCATAAGCGTCCTGCCCATGAACAACCATCCCACGCTGCCCGCCTTCGACCTGCATGCCTGCACCCTGACGGCCCCGACCATTACGCGCAAGATTTCCATCTTCACGCCCGCCCACCGCTCCCTGTCGCCCGCGGCGCAAGCGTTTGCGCAGTTTCTGCATTCGCACGTCGAGCACGAAGGCGCCATGCTGCAAGCGGCGGGCTGATCCCGGCCATCACACGCCACCTCACTACTCTTTGTTTTTCTTTGGCGCGCGGCTCAGCTCGTTGTTGGCAACCACCAGCACATTGAGCATGCGCACGAACTCTTTGCGCTCGGACTCGGGCAAAGGCTCCAGCATAAGCCGTTGCGCCCGCTGAACCGCCGCGTGCATATCCTTCAACAATTTGCGCCCCGCGGGCGTTGCGCTTACATGCTTGACCCGGCGGTCTTTCGGGGCGGCATGCCGCTTCAGCAGGTCACGCGCCTCCAGCCTGTCTATCACCCCCGTCGTGGTCGAGGCATCCAGGCCGGCCGCCTTGGCCACCGTGCGCTGATCGATATCCGGGTTGGCCGCCACGAAACGAAGCACGGCGAACTGGACCGGGGTAATGGCGAATTCCTCGGTCTGCTGCAGGAATATCGCCACTGAAATCTGGTGCAAATGCCGGATGTAATAGCCCGGCAGGCTGTTGATGTCTTCAAAGGTCGATTCTTCACTCATAACAATCCTAGGGTTTTCCCTTATTCACTCTCGAATCAATAAACGTATACTAATCGTAAGCATACAAATTATATGTATACTTACGAAAGAGGGATAACCCTCGCTGGCTGTCTTGGTAGTCGTCCAATCTTTGGCGCTTGGCGGCAATACAGATGACGAACTCGCCACCTTTTTGCCCGATCGCACCTTTTCCGTAAAGGAGAGTCTGTCATGCTGGAACTCGGTCGTCTTGAAGATCTACCCGTAGCATATCGTGATGCGCTCACGCAACAAAATCTGGTGCCTCTCTGGCCCAGTTTGCGCTCAGTGCTGCCACCCGACATTCCCCAGATCAAAACCCGGCCCGTCCATTGGGCCTACAAGTCCCTGCGCCCATTATTGCTTCAAGCCGGCGAACTGACTCCCATCGACAAGGCCGAACGGCGCGTGCTGGTGCTGGCCAACCCGGGACACGGCCTGGAAAAAATGCAGGCCAGCAGCGCCATGTACCTGGGCATGCAATTGCTGATGCCCGGCGAATGGGCGCCCGCCCACCGCCACACACCGAACGCCCTGCGCATGATCGTCGAAGGCGAAGGCGCCTACACGACCGTCAATGGCGAAAAGTGTTCCATGAGCCGCGGCGACCTCATCCTGACGCCCACCGGAACCTGGCACGAGCACGGCCACGACGGTGACGAACCCGTGGTCTGGCTCGACGTGCTGGATCTGCCGCTCGTACATTACCTGGAAGCGTCCTATCACGTGGACCGCGACCCGCAGGCCGTACAGCCCGGCAACGGCGAACGCCAATACTGCAGCGGAGGCATCGTTCCCACCCCAGCCTTCCAACGCTCCGACAAAGCCTACCCGATGATGCGCTACCCATGGGCCGATACCAAGGCGGCGCTGCAATCCATCGCCGCCGATCGGCCCGATCGGGAATTCGTGCAGGTTACCTATATCAACCCTGAAACCGGCGGCGACGCACAGAATATTCTTGGATTCTACGCATTGATGCTGCGCCCTCGCCAAGTCCTGTCGCTGCCCGTGCGGTCGCCCGCCGTGGTCATGCACCTGATCGAAGGCGCCGCCGAAGCTCGCATCCAGGGCGAAACCTTTACGCTGGAAGAGGCCGACACCTGCTGCGCGCCGGGGTTCAGCACCGTTACGCTCACCAACCGATCCGTCGACAAGCCGGCCTTCTTCTTCCTGGCCGACGAATCCCCGCTGCATCGCAAGCTCGGAGTCTACGAAACACGCGACTAAGCGGCGCTCGAACCGTGGGCAGCCGCAAGGCTGCCTTTCTAACCGCCGAGGCGCATGCGGCTATGGCTCCGCGTGCCCGATGACGCCGAACTCGACAGGCGACTTCGCGTAGAACAGCTCCAGGTTCGGTTCCGCATTCAGCCGCTCGAACAATCTGGCGGACTCTTCTTCCGAAACGATCATGGTGATTTCGAGCGGCTGGTCCGTAAGCTCGAAAAAATGCGTGGAATGAAACCGGTGCCTGCCGCCAATGCCCGTCTGCGCGCCGATCAGCGTCGCACCGCGCAACTGCATGGACTTTGCAAGCTCCAGCAGCCAGTCGCTCAGTTGTTTATGGCCGTGACGGCGATCCTGCACGGTAAAGAATGTCACTTGGTAGCCTTTCATGATGCCTGCCTCCAGACAATTAGGCTCGAACCGCGCAGTCAAAACTGTAGTCGCTCTGCGCGATAGCCACTTCAATACTGCCTACACCACATCGTCAACGGTAATCGGGTCGGGGCTCACACTGCATCCAATATGGATCCTGAATATCCTAAGAAACGAAAGCAAAAGGATGTTCCCGTTTCGGAACAGCCAGCCTCCCGGCAAATACCCCCCGGGAACCTAATTTGTCTTCAATCTGCAACAGACGGTTGTACTTGGCCACCCGTTCGCCCCTTGCGGGAGCACCGGCCTTGAGCTGGCCGCAGTTCAACGCCACGGCAAGATCCGCGATGCTCGTGTCCTGGGTCTCTCCGGAACGATGCGACACCATGCATGCGTAACTCGCCGCTTGCGCTGCGCGCACAGCGTCCATGGTTTCAGTGACTGTGCCGACCTGATTGGGCTTTATCAATATGCAATTGCAGCATCCCATCTCGATTCCTTTCTGCAGAAACTCCCGATTTGTGACGAAAAGGTCATCACCAACGATCTGCACTCTGTTCCCCACACGGGAAGTAATGCTCTGGAAGCCCATCCAGTCGTCTTCATCAAGAGGGTCTTCAAGCGAGACTATCGGGTAGCGCCTTAGCCAATCCACCCAGTACTCGATCATTTCGCACGTGGAAAGCAATTGTCCGTCCCTCTGCAATGCATAGGTTCCGCCATTGCAGAACGTTGTGGCGGCCGCATCCACGCCAATGGCGATCTGTTCTCCCGGTCGATATCCGGCACGCTCTATGGCTTGCATCAGAAGATCGAGGTAGGCGCTATTTGTTGTCAACGACGGAGCAAAGCCGCCCTCATCTCCCACTAAAGCGGATGCCCCGCCCTCGCACAATATATCGTGCAGGGCATGATAAGCTTCCGCACCGAACCGCAACGCCTCCCGAAACGTCTCGGCGCCGACGGGAATCAGCTTGAACTCTTGGATATCGGAACCGTTGCGGGCATGCTTGCCTCCGTTCAGCACATTGAACATGGGCATGGGCAATATGCGAGCCTGCGCCCCGCCCAGATACTGATACAGCTCGACACCACCTGATCGAGCCGCCGCACGAGCGCAGGCCAGAGAAACCCCCAATATTGCATTGGCACCCAGATTTTCTTTGGTGGAAGTTCCATCCAGCATGAGCAGCGCAGAATCGATGCCTCGCTGGTCGTCCGCCCGCATGCCCATCAAGGCGGGCGCAATGACTTCCACTACGTTATCGACGGCTTTCAGCACGCCCCTGCCCTGGTAACGGCCGACGTCGCCATCACGACGCTCTACGGCTTCGTGCCGCCCGGTCGACGCACCTGCCGGAACGCCGGCAATCGCGGTCGTCCCGTCGGCAAGCGCCAGGAATACTTCAATCGTCGGATAGCCGCGCGAGTCCAGGATTTCCCGCGCCTGTATGCGGGAGATTTGCATGCCTTCAGCCATGGCGGCCTCCCAGGGATGCCGAATCGCAGAATAGATAATGCATAACGCTCTCCAGGATAAGGAAACCGTAGGCATCATCAGCCGCGCAAGGCGGCGGTTGGATTGGGAGGCATGCCATCTCCGCGTGTATATGCTAGCACCGATGCGGGAAAATGGCGATCCGCTTTTTGCACGGCAGTGCCTCCTGATTGCGCTAAATAAATACGATATAATCCGTCTGCTTACGGAGATGGCATGCCTCCGCTAACCGCCGCCTTGCGCGGCTGATGATGCCTACAAGTTCCTGGACAGGGAAGTTGTAGGCATTTTTTATTGCCGGGCCGCCTCACCCAGTCCAGGTTTTGTGTTTTCACCCTGCAAACCTGGTTCTCATGAAGAAAAAGAAACCCTTCGAGCAGTTGGCAATGCTATCCATCTTTGCCCGCTGGTTGGCTCTTTCCACACTTGCCGGCGCGCTCGCCGGCCTCGCCTCGGCAATATTGCTGATTTCCCTGGACTGGGCCACGGATACCCGTCTGAAGTATCCGTGGCTGCTCTGGCTATTGCCTTTCGGGGGCTTTATGGTCGGCTGGCTTTATCATCGGCTGGGCCAGTCGGTCGAAGCCGGCAACAACCTGCTCATCGACGAAATCCACGACCCCAAACGCATCGTCCCCAAACGCATGACGCCTCTTATATTGCTCGGCACCATCGCCACGCACTTGTTCGGAGGCTCCGCCGGCCGCGAAGGCACGGCCGTGCAAATGGGCGGCGCGCTGGCCGACCGCCTCACGCATTTGTTCAAACTGGGCAAGGAAGACCGGCGCATTCTTCTGATGGCGGGCATCAGCGCGGGATTTTCATCGGTGTTCGGAACCCCTCTTGCCGGCGCGATCTTCGGGCTGGAGGTACTGGCCATCGGCCGGCTGCGATACGACGCCATATTTCCATGCCTGGCCGCCGCCATCGTCGGCGACCAGATACCCGCGCTGCTTGGCGTGCATCACACGCTGTATGCCGTGCCATTCGTGCCGCCGGTATCGCCTGCAACCTTGTTTGCGGCCCTTGCCGCCGGCATTGTATTCGGTATCGTCGGCATGTTGTTTGCGGATGTTACGCATGGCATCGGCCGCCGGTTCAAACGGCATATCAAATACCCGCCCTTGCGTCCCATGGTCGGCGGAGCCATCGTAGCGGCACTTGCATTGGTGTTCACCGGATCCGACAAGTTCCTTGGCCTGGGCATCCCGACCATCGTGCAGGCATTCCAGCAACCGTTACCCAGCTACGACTTCCTGGGCAAACTGGGTTTTACAGCGCTCACCCTCGGGGCCGGCTTCAAAGGCGGAGAAGTCACTCCTCTGTTTTACATAGGCGCCACGCTGGGCAACGCCCTGGCCTATGTGCTCCCCCTGCCTTTTCCTGTATTGGCCGGGTTGGGCTTCGTCGCCGTGTTCGCCGGGGCTGCCAACACCCCCATTGCATCCACCATCATGGCCATAGAGCTGTTCGGACCGCAGATCGGCATCTTCGCGGCTCTGGCATGCGTCGTCAGCTACCTGTTTTCAGGCCATACCGGCATCTATCGCTCGCAGCGGCTGGGGTTGGGAAAACACGCCCTGTTTCCCGAGGGACTGCGTCTGGCGGATCTTGCCGAGTTCCGCAAAAGCGCCGCACCCGCGGCATCCTCCATGAACAGCGCTGAAGAGAGGAGTGCTTCGTGAACAATATCGTTTCCCTGCGTTTGTATTTCCAGTCATCCCTGAAAGCCCAGCCATCCCGCAGACTGCATCGCGTCTTTCGCCCCTCGCTCGCCGCGCACCTGCTGCACCACGCTTCTCGCGAAGGTATCGAGCAGGCCATCCTCCATCAAGTGCACGCCGGCTATCTCAGAGGAACAACGCTATCCATTCAAAATACGGAAACCACGCCGCCGCATCATCCTCATTGCATCGAACTGATCGATATCGAGGAAAAGCTGCGCGGCTTCTTGCAGCGCCATAAACATCATTTGACGCAGGTTCGCATTGTTTTTCTACGAGCCGAGATCACAGGAAGTTCATAGCACCCAGGAAATCAAGGATCCGCCGGGTCATTGCAATAGAGTCACGAAAAGCACGGCTATCAGAAGTCCGCCCACAAGCGCAAGATAGACGTTCAGATCGCCCGATTGCAAAGCCCGCAGCCGCCCTGCGGCACGCCAGACGGCTTGCCGCAGAGGCTGGAATACGAATGGATCGAAGATGCTGGAAACCTCGTGACGAAAATCGAGCTTGTGCACAAAATAGGCGCTGGCTCGGTGTTCCCGCGATGTATCTTGCGTAGGCTGGTATACAAACCGATATACGGTCCGCATGGCATTGGAAAAGCTCAGCGAGGTGGTGGCCGCCCGCTGCGGATTTTCCCGCATGCCGCCATACCAGACATGCTTGCGGCAAACAGCATGCCGACGGACATTGAACAGCAAGAGCAAAGGCAGCAAGGCCAGCAAAGGCATGACGATGACGAGCTTGGTGGGCGAAATGAATGCGAAGGCGCTGGTCAGCGGCACCAGAGTCCAGCCATCGACCATCGAGCCCGCGCCCGGCAACCCCGCGGGCGCAAAATCCATGCCGTTCAATACCGGCAGCCACAACGGCAGGCTGACCGCCGCCGCCTGCGCGGCAAATCCAAGCAGCAATACGCAATAGGCGTAGCGCGCACCGATTTCCCGTTGGGCGGCTTTATCGCCCGCTCCCAGCAATCCGACGCCAAACAACTTGATGAAGGTCGCCAGAGCAACCGCCGCCGTAAGCGCCAAGCCAGCGCCCGCCAGCGCCAGAATGAGCTTGCCCGTCAGGCTGGCCAGATGAAAACCCTGGAACAAAGTCTGGAAGACGAACCATTCGCTGGCAAAGCCTATTTGCGGAGGTATCGCGCCCAAGCTCATGACGCAGAGCAAAGCTCCAGCGCCGAATCCCGTCCCCGCCCTGCGCAACCACCCGCCTTGCACGATGGCGTATCCAGCCCCCGCCGAATAAATCGCATCTGCGCAGACGAACAATCCGCCTTTGCACAACGCATGGCCGCAAAGGTGCAGAATCGCCACCGTCCAGGAAAGCGAAGCCAGTTCGGGATGCCCTCCCTCGCGAAAGATAAGGCCGGCGCCAAGCACCGTAACGGCGATCGAGGCATTCTCCGCCGTCGAAAACGCAAGCAGGCGTCGCCAATCGTCTTGCTGGAAGGCGAAAAAGGCGGCAAGAATGGCCGAAACGGCTCCGACCATGGTGACAACGGCGCCCAACAGGAACAACCATGTTCCAGAAGCCGGCAGCCAGCTCGTCAAGCCTCTGGCCAACGCAAAAAAGGCGGCATTCAGCACCACACCCGACAAAATCGCCCCGGAAGCCCCGCTTCCCGAACCGTAGGCATGGGGAAGCCACTCGTAAAAAGGCAGCAAGCCAAGCTTGGCGCCGAACCCCGCAAGCAGCAGTACGCCCACCAGAACGCGGCTCGAGGCGGACATGGACTCGGCACCCGCCGCAAAGCTGGAAAAAGCCATATCGCCGCCAGCATGCCCGAGCAACAACACGGCAAGCAGAATCGCCACCGCACCGAATTCAAGCAGGACCAACATGAACAACACGGATTTTCCATAGTCTTTCGACAGCCGTTCCGCCAACAGCATGACGGCCGCCCCAAGGCTCATCAATTCCCACGAAATCAAAAACGAGTAGGCATCCTGCGCGCCAAAAACGCCCAATGCTCCCAACAGCGCCACCGCCGCACCGGCCAGCCACCCCGCCCCGTTCCTCTCGACGGGACTGCGCAAGCCAATCGCAACGACGGCCGGCAACAGGCCGAATCCCAACAGAAGCAAAGCGTGCGGAGCATAATTGAACGTCACGAGCTGCCCAGCCAGCTTAAACGGCATCTCCAGCGCCGGATCGCCCCGCGGCAAAGCCGCGGCCGCCGCAACCATTCCAATGAGGGCTGCGGCGCAAATCAACAAGCGCGCGCAAACGACCCGGCGCAGCAAGGCCGCCGCCAAGCCTGCGCTCATCAGCCAGAACATGAAAACCAGACCTTCAGGCATTTCATCCCTCCTGTTCCTGGCGCCCACCATGCACTTTTTGCGTGTCACGTTCGAGCAACAGCAAAAGCGCGTGGATGATCGCCGCCGGGTTGGGCGCACACCCCGGCAAATACACATCCACAGGGAGAATTCCATCCAGGCCCCGGGCGCACGCGTAGCCTCCGCCGTTCGTGCCGCCCGATACCGCGCATGTGCCCATGGCCATGACGAACTTGGGCTCGGGCATTGCCTCGTACGCCTCGAGAAGAGGCCCCCTCATGGCATACGTTACCGGGCCGGTGACAAGCAATAAATCGGCGAAGCGCGGCGAGGCCGTGAAAAAGATCCCCAGCCTGTGCAGGTTGTAGAACGGGTTATTCAATGCCTGCAGCTCCGATTCGCACCCATTGCACGATCCTGCATCCACATGGCGTATATGCAGGCTTCGGCCGAAAATCCGACGGATGCTTCCCTGCAATTGCTGGCCGTCGGGCGACTCGGCGGCATCGGCCCATACAAGGTCTGCGCGCCGGCGCACGCCGAACGCCCAATCCGAAGACTCGGTAAAAGCTCCCGATGGGCAGGCTTGTACACAGGCCTGGCACTCGATGCAGCGCCCATAATCGACGGATATATGCGCTTCACGCGCCTCGTTCACGGTAATCGCCTGCGGCAGGCAGGCATCCGCGCAAAGCCTGCATCCTTCCTGGCATTTTTCGGGTGCGAACCGCGGCATGCCCAAAACGCCGGCCTGTCCATCGTCGTCGGGCCCCGGCCATGCCGTGCTTGCCTTTCCCTTGCGTAAGCCGTACAGCGTCCACATTGGCATGGCCGTCTCCTAACGATCGCAGCCGGCCATGGTCAGGCCAAAGCTGGCTTCGTTGATTGCATAATCCATCATATTGCTGTCGTGCACGGTAAAAGGAAAAACACGCCAATTCGAGAAACTCGGCGACTTGATCTTTACGCGGGCCAGACGGCCATCGCCGCCAATATGGACGGCATAATAAAGCGCCCCTCTGGGCGACTCGGCCCACCCCAACCCCTCGCCGCCATGCTCGGGAATGCAGGGAACATGCACCGGCCCAGGGTCGAGCCGGCTCAAGGCCTGCGTGATCAGATCGAAACTGTTCTCGATTTCGGCAATACGCACCTGTTGACGCGCATGCGCATCCCCGGCATCCCGCACAGTCTCGTAGACCAGAAGCTCCCCGTAAGCGGCATACGCCTGGTCGCGGCGCATGTCGCGGCTGCTTCCCGATGCCCGCTCCACAGGCCCCGTTGCGCCTTGGTCGAATGCCGCCCGGCGCGTCAACAAGCCCGTCGTAATCAAACGGTCGAGATGCGGCGTGCTGGTTTCGAGCATGCGCGCATAAGGAGCGAACTCGTCCTGCAAACGCTGCAGGTCGAATGTCAGCCCATGCAAATGCAGGTCGTGCCGCAAGCCGCCCGGCACGACCACATTGCGCAAAAGCCTTTCGCCCGCAACGCGGCCGTTCACTTGCTTGGCGCGCTCTTCCAGATATTTGCCCTGGGCTTCGCCTACCTTCAGCGTCGTCGTGTGGCAAAGATGGCCGAGATAATGCAAATGGTTATAGATTCGCTCCAGCTCGGCCAGGATGACGCGCAGGACTTTCGCGCGCAAAGGTACCGTGCATCCGGCAGCCTGCTCCACGGCCTGGCTGTATGCCAGAGCATGACTAAGACTGCCTACACCGGAAACGCGCTCGGCCAGTACCGCTCCCAACTCCGGCGATAGCCCCTCGAAGCGCTTTTCCATGCCGCGATGCTTGAAAAAAAGCTGAGCATGGTAATGCAAAATCGCTTCGCCTATATAGAAAAAAACAAATTGCGCTGATTCGAACACATCGGCCCTGACCGGCCCGAACGGCAGCAACTGGATATCCTCGCGATCCGGGCCGCCTATTTCGGGCAATGCATAGGCGATCGGCTTGTAGATCAATCGTGGATCGCCTCGCTCCAAAGGAGGGGTGCTGGCGCTTGCCCCGGGCAGGAACATCAACGGCTCGGTTTCCGCCCGATCCGCAAAACAGACTCCGCACATGTCGTGCATCTCACGCTCATACCAGGACATCAAAGGAGCAACACCGGCAAGATCGGGCACTGGCCTGCCGCGTGGACGACAGCGCCAGACCTGTAAAGGCCCGGGTTGCGCCGGGTGCGCAATGTAACGCAGTTCGGGCCCGGCTTCGTCCTCGGGAAACCAGGCATAAGCGAAATCAAGCCGCCCCCCCTGCTCCAGCAGAGTCCGGCATTGCGCTGGCAAAAGCTCGGCATCGACATCTTCGATATTCATGAACCACCTCCCGCGCTTAGACAGCTTGCTACCGAAGCGAAGAATCGAGTGAAGAAGTCCGGCCACCACAGCCCCATGACCAGCAACGGTATCGCAGCCAGCCACATCGGCAGGGTGCACCAGAGCGTGGGAAAACCCACGAGCGCGGCAGCCCTGGAGTCAGGATTCTTCTCGGAAGAGCCGTTCGGCTGCGGAGCATAGTAAAGAGCGCGGAAATGATTCAAGAACCCAACGAAAATCACAACCAGCAAGAGCGCCATCAAGAATACGGACCATGCGTGGGTTGTGGACAGCCCTGCGCGCAATATCACGATCTCGCTCAAGAACAAGCCAAAAGGCGGTGCGCCGGTGATCGCCACGGCGCCGAGCAGCCACAACAGCCCGGAAACAGGCAAGAGCCGGGAAACGCCGTGTATGGCCCTTATGTTTTTGGTTCCCCATATCCTCATTACATTACCCGCCCCGAAGAACATAAGCGATTTGTTCAACGAGTGATTGAGCATGTGGTAAAGCGCGCCGGCCACCCCGAGCGGGCCGCCAAACCCGAACGCCAGCGCCAGAATGCCCATGTGCTCGATGCTGGAATACGCCATCAAACGCTTGATATTGGTTTGGCGGACGATGAACAGGGCCGCGACAAACAAAGAAAGCGCGCCCAGCGCCACCACCAGCGTGCGCGGCAGCGCGCCGACATGAGCCGCGTCGCTGACTTGCAGATACCGGGCAATACCAACCATTGCCGTGTTCAGCAAGGCGCCCGACAGCATGACCGACACAGGCGTCGGCCCTTCGCTATGCGCATCGGGAAGCCAGGTGTGCGTGGGCGCGAGCCCGACCTTGGTTCCAAACCCTATCGCGACAAGCAGGAACGCCAGCAAGCTTATCGAAGGATTCATGCGCGGCGCGGCTTGCTCAAGCGCGGCCCATGTCATGTCGTAGCTGGGGCCCAACACCAGGCTGGCGCCCCAGTAATACAGCACGGTGCCCAGAAGCGCCAGGCTTATCCCGGCCGAAACGACCACAATGTATTTCCAGGCGGCTTCAATGCTTTCCCTGCCCAGCTCGAAACACACCAGAAACGTGGACACCAGCGTGGTCAACTCTATGGCGATCCAATACACGCCCGCATTGTTCATCAGCGGGCTGACCAGCATGGTCAAGGCGAATCCGGCATACAGCGCATAAAAGCGGTGCAGCCTGGCGTCTTCGCCAAGAATCCGCATATAACCCACGGCATAAATCGAACCCAGCAAATAGACACTGGCTACACACAACAGCACCCAGGCGCCAAGCGGATCCACGATCAAGTAGCCGCCCCAGAAATAATGCGGCGCCCCCAGGCTTTCAGGCAGCAAACGCAATGTTGCAAGAAATACGGCAACGGACGCCGCCAGGTTGAAAAATTCCGCCGGCCGCGGCCGGCGCGTCAAAAGACAGGCCGCAACCGCCGCCAAGGGCGCAAGAAAAATCACGAGAACCAGTCGTATCAGCATCAGCCCACCAGCCTGCGCAAGGCGCGCACATTCGTTGCACCGGCGTGCACGGAAAGGTAGCGCACCAAAACGCCGAAGCACGCCACCACCACCAGCAGGTCAAACAGGATCACCAGCTCGATCAAAAGCGGCATTCCCGGAACCAATATCTGGCTGCCCAGGAAAATGCCGTTTTCCAGAATCAAAAGCCCGAGGACGTGGCTTATTGCTTCACCTCGTATTGCCAGCATCAGGAAACCGATCAGTTTCATCGACAGCATGACGGTCAATGCAAGGACGGCAATCGTTCCATCCAGATCCAGAGACTGCGCGAGGTGCGTGGAGACTACGAAAGCAAAGAGCGTCAGCAGCCCGCCTATGACCAGGCATGTGCTGGGCGACAGGCGCTCGTGCAGTTCACGATCCACGTCCAGCCGATTCACGACCCGCAAGATCATCCACGGTAGTACGACGCCGCGAAACAGCGCCGTCAACACCGCGATCAGATACAGCTCGGTGTAGTGCCCGTAATAGCCCACGGCGGCGGAGAGAAGCGCAATCAGCCACGACTGGGCGGAAAAGGCCAATAAATAATCCTTGAGCCAACGCGACCCGATCATGACGAAGGCCAGAAGCAGGCTGCCTATGGCCAATAGACTGAAAAGCGAGGCGGCCAGCGGGGGTAGATGCGCAGCAAGCATGATGGCCTACCTCAATTGATTGGCGACTATGGCCAGGATGGCCAACAGGAACGACGCTGCCAGCGGCTCCTGATAGCGGTAATAGCGCAGCCGCGCCTGCGCCGTCTCGACGAATACGACCGCCGCGGCGACAAGCATGAACTTCAGCAGCAACGCAGCCAGGGAACCCAAGACGCCAAGCACTTCGCCTTCACGCGAAAGCCCCCATGGCAGCACGAGCACATTGCAGAATATCGTGAAGAAAATGACCTGCTTCATCATGGAGGCCCATTTCAACAGGCCAAGCAATGGGCCCGAGTACTCCAGGATCCGGGCCTCTTCGATCATATAGACTTCGATATGCGTGCTGGAATGAATAGGCAGCCTGTCCGTCTCGACCAGCAAAAGGATGAAAAAAGCCGCCACCAGGAAAAGGTGGGCCGGACTCCAGTAAATTTCGGGCTGCCGCAGCAGCAGATGATTCACGACGAAAGGCAGCATGGACTTGGCCAGCAACGTAATGCCGACGAACACCAGGATAAGCGCCGGCTCGGCCAGGACGACCAGCATGGCCGACCGCGATGCCCCTATTCCCCCATAGGCGCTGCCCGAATCCAGGCCGGCCAGGGTAATCATGAAAGACCCCAGCGTGAGTATCAGGCCTCCGCCCAGGATATCCCCCATGTCGGATTCGGGCAGCGGGTAGTTGGTCAGCACGGGGATGAGAATCGGCACCGTGAGCATGCACGTGAACGCCACGATGGGGGCCAGCCAGTAAATGAAGCTGCCTGTCTCGGGCACGAGCTGCTGCTTATGGAACAGCTTCCACAAGTCGCGATACGGCTGGAAAATGCCCGGCCCCCGGGCACGCTGCACGCGCTCCTCCCATTGCAGGATCATGCCCTGCAACAACGGGGCGATGGCGAGGACAGTGACTACCTGGGCAACTTGAAGCAGGATGTCTCGCATCATGATAGCTCCTTAGCGTGCGCGGCCAGGAGGCAAAACGAGACGAAGACGGGGTTTTGCCGCCATTGCGCGGCAATATGCGCCAAGAAACAACGCTGAACCCAGGACTATTCTGATTATTGTCACCGGCGCCACCAATCCCTTTCCCTGTTTACAGGAGCAGCTTGGTAGGCATCATCAGCCGGTCTGGGCGGTTAAAGGAGGAATGCCATCTCCTGGAAAACAGTCTACAACGGTATGCGCATTTCGGCAATTCCCCATGCATGGCATATTGCGCCTTGCGGACGGCATGGCTAAACTTGCCCGATGGAGATGGCATTCCTCCAGCAACCATCGGCATTTGCCGGTTGATGATGCCTACACGCCCCTGTCGCAAGGGCTGTAGGCAGCATGCGGCAGCGGTTTCCCAACCCCTGGAATATCCCCGCCATAATGCCGCCATCCCAAACGCCTTCCGACACGACGATAAGCCGCCGGGCCTATCGGTTCGTACTGCTTATCGGCGTTCTCAGCCTTTTTGCCGACTTCACTTACGAAGGTGCGCGCAGCATCCTGGGGCCGTATCTGGCCAGCCTGCAGGCCTCGGCGGCAATCGTTGGAACCGTCACCGGATTTGGCGAATTGGCCGGCTACGCTCTAAGGCTTTTTTCAGGCCGGCTCGCCGATGCCACGCGTCAATTCTGGCCGATTTCCATCGCTGGGTACCTTCTTCAAATGACCGCCGTTCCGGCACTGGCGCTCACGCACAACTGGCAATCTGCGGCGGTTCTGATCATTCTCGAGCGGATCGGAAAAGCCGTGCGCAACCCGCCGCGCGACGTCATGCTTTCGTATGCCGCGCAGGAAGTGGGGAGATACGGCTGGGTGTTCGGCATCCACGAATCGCTGGATCAAATGGGCGCCCTGGCCGGCCCTCTGCTCGTTGCCATGGTCCTCGCGCGCCATGGCAGCTATCGCGAGGCATTCGCCGTACTGGCCTTACCGGCGCTGATCAACCTGTGTTTCGTAATGCTTGCCTGGCGACTCTATCCACGCCCCGAGGCGCTGGCGGTGCGCCGGCCCGCGAACGATGCGCCCGACGGACTGCCACGCCTCTTCTGGGTATATCTGCTCGGCGCGGGCCTGATCGCCGCGGGTTTCGCCGACTACCCGCTGATAGCGTTTCATTTCAGCCGCGCCCATACGGTTCCCAATGAATGGATTGCCGCTTTTTACGCGGTGGCCATGGCGGTCAGTGGAGCGGGCTCGCTTCTGTTCGGACATCTTTTCGACCGCTACGGCTTTCGTATCCTGATAGGACTATCGCTGTTTTCCCTGCTTTTCGCGCCGTTGGTTTTCGAGGGAAGCTTCTGGATGGCCCTTGCCGGCTCGGCCATCTGGGGACTGGGCATGGGAGTGCATGAATCCATTATCCCCGCCGCCGTCGCGCCCATGGTGGCAGTCGATCGGCGCGCCTCGGCCTTCGGACTGTTCACGGCGGGCTATGGAGTATTCTGGTTCGCCGGCAGCGCGCTGATGGGCGTTCTTTACGACCGCTCAGTATGGGCGACCGTCGTATTCTGCATCGCCATGCAGTTTGCCGCCATACCGATCTTCATATGGATTGATAAGCAAACTCCAAAAGCGCCTTGACTCTCGAAAAAGACACAGCCACCGCTAGCCTCCCCAAGGCTGGCGGTATTGGATGGCCTCGGCGATATGCGGGCTGCCGATGCGCTCGCACCCGCCCAGGTCGGCCAAGGTCTGCGCCACCCGCAACACCCGATGCACCACCCGCGCCGACCAGCTCCAGCGCTGCACGGCCTGCTTGAGCAAGGCTTTCGCCCTGACATCCAGGACGCAGTACTGATCAAGGCCCGCAACGCTCAGCGCCGCATTGGTGCTGCCTTGCCTGCTCATTTGGCGTTGACGGCATTGTTCCACCCGGATCCGCACACTGGCCGACGGTTCGCCCGGAGGGCCGTCCATCCAGTCGGCATCCGCAGCGGGCAAGGCGATTTGCAGATCGATACGGTCGAGCAAAGGACCGGACAATCTGGCGCGATAATTATCCACCTGTTGAGGCGTGCACCGGCAATGCATCTGCACGTGCCCCAGCCAGCCGCAGGGACAGGGATTCATGGCGGCTATAAGTTGAAACGCCGCGGGAAAGGTTTGCGTGCGCGCCGCCCTGGCGATGGACACCATTCCGGTTTCCATCGGCTCACGCAGCGACTCTAGGACGCGGCGCCCGAACTCGGGCAGCTCGTCCAGAAACAACACCCCGTGGTGGGCCAGGCTGATTTCACCGGGCCGTGGATGCACACCGCCTCCGACCAGCGCGGGCATGGAGGCGGAATGATGGGGCGAGCGGAACGGCGGGGTTGCGCTGACGAACGCTGCCGGGTCGGCCACGTTGTTCAGGGCCGCGACATCCAGGGCCTGCTCGGGCGTGAGTTCGGGCAACAAACCGGGCAGGCGATGCGCCAGCATGCTTTTGCCGGCCCCCGGCGGCCCGCACATAAGCAGACTGTGCCCGCCCGCCGCGGCAATTTCCAGAACGCGGCGCGCCACCGCCTGGCCGCGCACATCGGACAGGCACAAACCCGGGGACGCGCTTGCCATGATGGGGGCCGGCTCGGCAACCGGCAGCGGCGCCGCGCCGGTAAAATGCGCCACGACATCCGCCAGACTGTTGGCCGCCAGCACCGTCAGGCCCTTGACGTTTGCCGCCACCCTGGCGCACGAGGTGGGCAGCACCAGGCGGGCATCGGGCCGCGCGCGATACACCGCCATGGCGATTGCCAGCGGCGCGCCGACCGCCGCCAGCGCGCCGGTGAGCGAGAGCTCGCCGGCAAACACGTACTGGCTTATTTGGATTGCGCCGTCCCCCTCGGGCAACGCAAGCTGCCCCGACGCCAATAATATGCCCAGGGCGATGGGCAAGTCGAAACGCCCGGACTCTTTGGGGATGTCGGCGGGGGCAAGGTTGGCGGTAATGCGCCCGGCTGGAAATTCGAAGCCGCTGCTCACGACGGCCGATCGCACCCGCTCGCGGCTTTCGCGAACCCCCGCATCGGGCAGGCCCACAAGATGAAACGCCGGCAAGCCCGTGCCGACGTGCACCTCGACCCGGACGGCCAGCCCGTCCAACCCGCACAGGGCGCGGCTGGCCAACACCGCCAACGACATGGCTGCTCCTTGCTTATGGCCTATACGGCGACATCTGCAAGTATGGATTCGGAGGCGCGAAGTACGAAAGCCTTATGGGACGGCTTTAGCCAGCGCAATAGTACGCATCGAGCTTACTCCGCCGCCGCGGCGCCGCCGGCGCTGACGGTGGTTTCGAGCTCGCGCACCTTGACTTCGAGCACGACGATGCGCGCCAGCGCGCGCTCCAGCAGCTCGGCCTGGGTGTCGAACTCTTCGCGGGTAATGAGGTCGAGCCTGGAAAACGTTTGCGCCATCATTGCCTTGACGTTGCGCTCGATGTCGGCGGCAGGACTTTTGGCAATGAGCTCGGATACGTTTTTCTGAAAATCCTCGAACCAGTCTGCACGGTTGACCATGGCTTGCACCCTATTGATTGACGACAGCTCTAGTGTAATGAAAAACGGCCCTTCATAATGCACAGCCCCCGAAGAAACCGGACGGGATCCGGTCTGTTCGGGGGCACTATTTTCAGGATGCCCGAGGGTGGAAACCGAAGCTTCTACCCAGGGCGTTGCAGCGCCGATGGGCGGCTTGCATCTTCAAGCCGCGGGAAGCCGCCGCTTATTTCGTGGTGTCGGCATCCGAACCAGTCGGAGCGGGTGTGCCGTCGGGGGTGCTGCTGCCGTTGCCCAGCTTGTCCTGGATGGCTTTGTCGGCGCTGGTCGCGCCGCGCTTCACCGCCTCGCGGGCCCTGTTTGCGGCATCCACGGCACCATCCTTGATTTCACCGGCTTTGTCGGCAATGGCGTCGCCCGCCGACTTCGCGGAATCGGAAGCATTGCTGGCCGCCTGGCTGGCGGAGTCCTTGGCCTGATCCATGGAGCTGGACGAGCTGCTGGGCGCGGGCGCCGTGCCCGGAGCAGGCGCTGGCGCCGGCGCCGGCGAGGTGTCGGGAGCGGGTGCGGACTGTTCGGTGGCCGGCTTGTCGTCTCCTTTGGAGCATGCGGCCAGCAAACTCAAGGAAGCGGCCATGGCGATTACGGCAAGATGTGTGCGTGTCTGTTTTTGCATAGAATTCCTCACTAGTCCAAGTCGCGATTGATGAATACTGACCCCGGTGCGACTAACGGTTCAGCAGCGAGCGAGTTACAACTGGCTTAGTTACAATTCTAGTCACGCTGCCGCGCAAAGGAATGAGCCTAGTGTAAATCCTGATGACAAACTCAAAAAAAATAGTTGCGGATTTCCACCCAAAACCCTTACGGATTAGCGGCTTGACGCCATCAAGCCGCTGAGCGGCCCTAAACACCCCGAAACAAAAACCCCGTTCAGGCACAGTTCAGTTACATATTTGCGCACACTTCCTGCCTCGCACCCAGGAAATTCCACCGCCCGGACAGCTCGAAACGGATCAATTTGGTGCGAATCAACGCCGGCGCACCAAACTTGTGCTCGCATGCCGCTGCGGGCCGGCAATTCCAAAGCCAGCCGCCCGCGGCCACCGGCCTTCGCACCTACCCAGCCCTGCCAAAAAGCTGGCACGGAACTTGCTTTTCCTGAAGTGACAGACCTAAACGAGGAAAGGCAATCATGAAGCTTATTACCGCCATCATCAAACCCTTCAAGCTGGACGAGGTCCGCGAGGCCCTGGCCGACGTAGGCATACAAGGCATGACCGTCAGCGAAGTCAAAGGCTTCGGCCGGCAGAAAGGCCACACCGAACTGTATCGGGGCGCCGAATACACCGTCGATTTCCTGCCCAAGCTGCGCCTGGAAATGGTGGTGTCCGACGACATGCTGGAACTGGCGCTGGAGCATCTGTGCGCCTCGGCCCATACCGGCAAGATCGGCGATGGAAAGATTTTCGTCACAACGGTTGAACAAGCCATACGCATCCGTACCGGCGAAGCCGGCGATGCAGCCCTCTAGGAGCAAAAAGAATGGATAAAGCGGATTTCGCCTGGGTGGGCATCTCTACCCTGCTGGTACTTCTCATGGTCATGCCCGGCCTGGCTCTTTTTTACGGCGGGCTCGTTCGCGCCAAGAACGTGCTGTCGATACTGATGCAGGTCACGGCGACCTTTTCCCTGGCCATCGTGATCTGGTTCGTTTATGGCTACTCGCTGGCCTTCAGCGGCGGCGGGCACTTCATCGGCGGCTTTTCCCATGTCCTGCTGAACGGCGTGGCGGATTTGAGCGCCGGCAAATACGCGCTGTCGGGCACCATACCCGAGCTTGCGTTCGCCTCGTTCCAGGCCACCTTCGCGGGCATTACCTGCGCCCTCGTCGTCGGCAGTTTCGCGGAGCGCGCCAAATTCCAGGCCGTGATGCTGTTCACCCTGATCTGGGTGACGTTCTCGTACCTGCCCATCGCCCATATGGTCTGGGCGCCGGGCGGCTGGCTGCTCGAAAAAGGCGCGCTGGACTTTGCCGGCGGCACCGTCGTGCACATCAATGCCGGGATTGCCGGACTGGTCGGTGCCTACT
Organism: uncultured Burkholderiaceae bacterium; assembly: GCA_937871985.1. Next base: position 17,051 of record CALMPB010000467.1, on the reverse strand, counting down.
ACGTCGGGCCGCGCCTGGGCTATCGCCGCGAATCCATGCCGCCCCACAATCTGCCCATGGCCATGATAGGTGCTTCGCTGCTGTGGGTGGGCTGGTTCGGATTCAATGCCGGATCCGCCCTGGGAGCCAATGAAACCGCGGCGCTGGCCTTCTTCAATACGCTCATCGCCACCGCCGGCGCGATTCTGGCCTGGGTGATCGTGGAATGGAAAGCCAAGGGCCATCCTTCCCTGCTGGGCGCGGTATCGGGCGCGGTAGCGGGCCTGGTCGGCATTACGCCCGCCGCGGGCCTGGTCGGCCCCGGCGGAGCGCTTATCATCGGCCTTCTCACCAGCGCCATCTGCGTCTGGGGCGTCAATGGCCTGAAGCGGCTGCTGCGGGTGGACGACGCGCTGGACGTATTCGGCATACACGGCGTGGGCGGCATCGTCGGCGCCCTGTTGACCGGCATCTTCAACGCCAAGCCCCTGGGCGGCCCCGGCCTGGAATCCCTGGCTCTCATCCCCCACCAGCTGTGGGTGCAGTTCGAGGGCGTGCTGATCACGCTTGTCTGGTCCGGCGCCGTCGCCTTCGCCGCTTACTTCATCGCCGACAAGCTGTGCGGCGGCATGCGGGTGGGCAACGACAAGGAACGCGAGGGCCTGGACGTCACCACGCACGGCGAATCGGCCTACCAACGCTAGATGAACGCGGATGCCGCCAGCGCGGCGCCGCTGGAAAAACGGCCCTTCGGGGCCGTTTGGTGTTTTTTTACCGTCGGGCCACCCCAAGGTAAAAGAGCCCCCTCAGGGGGCAACAGGCCACGCAAGCGACACAGCGCTATCTACTCAACCGGCCAATGCGTCCAGGTCGATGCGCTCGGCGCGGTTCAGGGCGGACGCCACTTTTATCCGCAGCGCGTTCGAATGCGCCTGGCGCACCTCTTTTTTGACGTCGAGCAATTGCTGCGGATGCATGGAGAACTCTTTCAGGCCCAGCCCCAGCAGCATGCGCGTCACCCGGACGTCGCCGGCCATTTCGCCGCACACCGCCACGGACTTGCCCGCCCTTTCGCCCGCGTTGATGGTATGGGCGATGAGGCGCAGCACCGCCGGGTGCATCGGATCGTACAGTTCGGCGACATCGTTGTCGCCCCGGTCGATGGCCAGCGTATATTGGATGAGATCGTTGGTGCCGATGGAGAGAAAGTCGAGGTTCTCGACAAAGGGCTCGATGGCGATGGCGATGGCCGGAATCTCGACCATGGCGCCCAACTCGTAATTGCAAGCATAGGAGGCCCCGCGCGCGTCCAGCTCGGCACAGGCCGCGGCGATGGCCTGCCGCACCGCATGGACTTCGTGCATATGCGAAATCATGGGAATCAGGATGCGGATTTTTCCATGCTGCGACGCGCGCAGCAAAGCGCGCAACTGCGTGCCGAAGATTTCCGGATTCGCCAGGCAGTAACGTATGGCCCGCAATCCCAGAGCCGGGTTCGCGGCGACAGCGATTTCCCCGTCCAGGGTTTTGTCGGAACCGATATCCAGGGTGCGGATGGTAACGGGACGCCCGCCCATGTCCCGCACGACGGAAGCGTAGGCCTGGTACTGCTCTTCCTCGTCGGGCAAGGTATTGCGCCCCATGAACAGGAACTCGCTGCGGAACAGGCCGATTCCGTCCGCGCCGGCCGCCAATGCGGCGGCGGCCTCTTCGGGCAGCTCGATATTGGCTTCCAGCTTGACGCGCACGCCGTCCAGCGTAATGGCCTCGGCATCGCGCAACAGGCTCAGCTCGGCCCGATCGTCGGCATAGGCGGCCTGGCGGCGCGCGTATTCATTCAGGACTGTCTCGGAAGGATTGACCAGCACCGCGCCCGTGAGGCCGTCGACCACCAGGGTGTCGCCGTCGCGCACCAGCGAGCGGATATTGCCCATGCCGACCACGGCCGGCACATTCATGCTGCGCGCCACGATCGCCGTATGGGAAGTCGGCCCCCCCAGATCGGTCAGGAAGGCGGCAAAACGGCCGCCGCGCAGTTTCAGCATGTCGGCCGGGGAGATATCGCGGGCCACCACGATCAGGGATTCGTCGTCGTCCGGGGTCTCTTTTAGCTGAGGCAGCAAAACCGTGGAACCCGACAACACGCGCAGCACGCGCTCGATGACCTGGCGGATGTCCGCGCCGCGTTCGCGCAGATAGGCGTCCTCCATGGCGGCGAACTGTTCGCTGAGCGTCTGGCCTTGCGTCGTCAGCGCCCATTCGGCGTTGTAATGGCGTTCAGTGATGAGGTCGCAGGTTTGCTGGGCAAGCATGGGATCGTCCAGCAGCATGCTGTGCACCGTCAGCAAGGCGCCCATTTCGCGGGGCGCGTCTTCCGGCAGATTATTGACCATGCCCTGCAGCTCGTCGCGCGCCACGGCGAGCGCGGCCTTCAGCCGTTGGCATTCCTGCTCGACCGCATCGGGTTGAATGCGGTAATGCGCCACCTCCAGCGCCGCCGCGCCCATGACGACGGCACGGCCTATGGCATATCCTTTTACGACCCCCTGGCCGCGCATGCAAAGCATGGAACTCAAGGCATGAGGGTGGGAAACGGGATGAGGAGGAATCGGATTCATAGCGCAGTTAGAGCCGACAACAACGCTATCCTACTCCTGTTCGCCGAATTTGTTGCTGAACAAGGCTTGTATTTCACCGAGCGCCGTTTCGGCATCCGCGCCGTTGGCATCGACCTTGACCGTTACCCCCAAACCCGCGGCCAGCATCATGACGCCCATGATGCTTTTTGCATTGACCCGCTGCGCGCCGCGTGCGATGAAGATCTCGCAACTGGAAAACCGGCTCGCCAACTGGGTGAGCTTGGCGGCCGCCCGCGCATGCAAACCCAGTTTGTTGCTGATGACGATATCTACTGTTGGCATAGGCTTCTTTTATTTTATTTCAGAGATCAAGACAAGGAGGCGCAGTCGGCATTCACAATGCCCTTGAGCGCTCCCTGCCGTACTTTTTCGCTGAGCTCGTCGGGATTCTGCTGCTGATCCGTCAGGGCTTTCAATACCATGCACAAGTTCGTGCCTGTGATCAGGTGCCCGATCACGCCTTTCTCGTGCGCCATCTTCAAGGCTCGATTCGCAATATTGAACGGCGTCGCCCCAAATATATCGCACAAAACCAAAACCCCATCGTCGGGCGACTTGCCGAGCAGTGCGGCAAGCTGCTCGACACGTTCGTCGATGGGATCGTCGGGCGCCACATCGAACACCGTCAGCGAAGGCGCGGCGCCCAGCACGTGCTCGGCGCACGACGCGAAGGCCTGGCCCAACGGCGCATGCATGACGAGAACGACGCTTACCATTTCAGCCGCCCACCGCGCGTTCGAGGGCCTCGGCAAAGCACTGCGCCACGTCGAAATCCGTCTGCTCGGTGATTTCCACGAAACAGGTCGGGCTGGTGACGTTGATTTCGGTCACGTAGTCGCCGATGACGTCCAGCCCCACCAGCAGCAGCCCGCGCTGCGCGAGCCTGGGCGCCACCGTGCGGGCGATTTCGAGGTCGCGCGCAGAAAGCGGCCGGGCCACGCCCCGGCCGCCGGCGGCCAGGTTGCCGCGAGTCTCGCCCGCCAGCGGAATGCGGGCCAGGGCGTAAGGCACCGGCTCTCCGCCGATAAGCAGAATGCGCTTGTCGCCGTTGACGATATCCGGAATGTAGCGCTGCGCCATGATGGTCTGCGTGCCATTGTTGGTCAACGTTTCCAGGATGGCGCCAAGATTGGGCTCGGTCTTTTGCAAGCGGAAAATACCCATGCCGCCCATGCCGTCCAGCGGCTTGACGATGACATCTTCATGCTGCGCGTGGAAGGCCCGCAGCCGGGCCATGTCGCGCGACACCAAGGTGGGCGACGTGAACTGCGCGAATTCGGTGATGGCGAGCTTTTCGGGGTGATTGCGTATGGCCGCGCCCGAATTGAAGACGCGCGCGCCCTGAGCCTCGGCGTATTCGAGCAGATGGGTCGAATACACGTACTCCATGTCGAACGGCGGATCCTTGCGCATGACGACCGCATCGAAGGCGGACAGTACGGCTTCGCGGCGCCCGCCGGCTTCCTTCCACCAGGCGTGGCCGTGCAGGTCGGCGCCCGCGACTAGCTCGATGGACGTAGCCGCCGCCTTGACCAGGCCCTGATCGATGAACAGATCGCCCTGCAGGACGACGCTTAGCGTATGGCCGCGGCTTGCCAGAGCCCGCATCATCGCTACCGAAGAATCTTTGTAGGCCTTTAACGAAGGTAAAGGATCAATAACAAACAATACGTGCATAGGACACCTGCAAGCACAGCCCGCGCGGCCTTGCTCGGCCGCAACGGGCAGGCCGCTACCAATTAAGAGGCGGATTCGCCCGACTTGCCGGCCGCCGTCTTTTTGCGCGGAGCCAGCACCATGACCATTTGACGCCCTTCGAGCTTGGGCATGGCCTCGACCTGGCAAAGCTCCAGCAAGTCGTCGCGCACACGCTCGAGAACACGCATGCCGAGCTCCTGGTGGGCCATTTCGCGGCCGCGGAATCGCAATGTGACTTTGGCCTTGTCGCCCTCTTCGATGAAGCGGCGCAGATTCCGAAGCTTGACCTGATAATCGCCCTCGTCGGTTCCAGGCCGGAACTTGACTTCCTTGACCTGAATGACTTTTTGTTTGGAACGGGCTTCCGCCTGGCGTTTTTGTTCTTGATATTTGAACTTCCCGTAGTCCATGAGGCGACAGACGGGAGGAACGGCGTTCGGGGCTATTTCGACCAGATCGACTTCGTGTTCTTCTGATAAGTTAAGGGCTTCCGATGTTTTTACAACACCCAGTTGCTCGCCGTCGACCCCTATGAGACGCACCTCGGGAACTCGGATTTCACCGTTGATGCGATGAGCTTTTTCGGTTGCGATGTCTAAGACTCCTAGAATTGATAAAAATGGTTGTCAGGTTTGCCCGACGTCGAGGCGAGCCTCGATTTCATGTTGCAAGCGCGCGGAAAAATCGGCCAGCGGCATGGTGCCAAGATCGACCCCGCGACTGCGCACCGCCACGGTTCCGGTTTCGCGCTCTTTTTCGCCAACCACCAGAATGTACGGTACTTTTTGCATACTATGCTCTCTGATTTTACGGGTGATTTTTTCCCCGCGCAAATCAGCGCTTACTCTGAAGCCTTGTTTTTTAAGGGTTTGGGCGATTTCGCCGGCATAATCGGCAAAATGTTCTGAAATACAACAGACGACCGCGTGCTGGGGCGACAGCCACGGCGGCATGGCGCCCGCATGGTTTTCAATGAGCATGCCGATAAAGCGTTCGAACGAACCCAGAATGGCCCGGTGCAGCATGACCGGCGTCTGGCGCTGGTCGGCGGCATCGACGAACTCGGCTCCCAGACGGGCGGGCATGGAAAAATCGACCTGAATGGTGCCGCACTGCCAATGGCGGCCGATGGCGTCTTTCAGTGTGTATTCGATTTTGGGACCGTAGAACGCCCCCTCGCCGGGCGACACCTCGTATTGGCAGCCGGTGCGGTTCAGGCTTTCCATGAGGGCCTGTTCGGCCTTGTCCCAGACCTCGTCGGCGCCGATGCGCTTTTCTGGCCTGGTCGCCACCTTGTACAAAATATGAGTAAAGCCGAAATCGGCATAGACCTTTTGCAGCAAGGCGGTAAAGGCCGAGCACTCGTCCTGCAGTTGATCTTCGGTGCAGAAGATATGGCCATCGTCCTGCGTAAAGCCGCGCACCCGCATCATGCCGTGCAGCGATCCGGACGGTTCGTTGCGATGGCACTGGCCGAATTCCCCGTAGCGTATGGGCAGCTCGCGGTACGAATGCAGGCCGGCGTTGAAGATTTGCACATGGCCCGGGCAGTTCATGGGCTTGAGCCCGTAGACGCGGTTCTCGGACTCGGTGGTGAACATGTTCTCGGCGTAGTTGTCCCAATGGCCGGTTTTCTTCCATAAGGACAGATCGAGGATTTGCGGAGCCTTGACCTCTTGGTAGCCGTTGTCGACATACACCGCCCGCATGTACTGCTCGACCTGCTGCCAGATCGTCCAGCCCTTGGGGTGCCAGAAAATAAGCCCGGGCGCCTCGTCCTGGAAATGAAACAGGTCGAGGTCGCGGCCCAGCTTGCGGTGGTCGCGCTTTTCGGCCTCTTCGAGCATCGTGAGGTAGGCGGCCTGCTCTTCCTTGGTGGCCCAGGCCGTGCCGTAAATACGCTGCAGCATTTCGTTTTTGCTGTCGCCGCGCCAATAGGCGCCGGCCACCTTCATCAGCTTGAAGACCTTGAGCTTGCCGGTGGACGGCACATGGGGGCCGCGGCACAAGTCGACGAACTCGCCCTCGCGATAAAGGCTGATGGTCTGGTTAACGGGGATGGAGGCAATGATTTCCGCTTTGTATTTTTCGCCGATGCTGTTGAAATACTCGACCGCATCGTCCCGCTTCCATTCTTCGCGCGTGACGGTTTCGTCCTTCTTGGCCAGCTCGGCCATTTTCTTTTCGATGGCGGCAAGGTCTTCGGGCGTGAACGGGCGCTTGTAGGAAAAATCGTAGTAGAACCCGTTCTCGATGACCGGCCCGATGGTTACCTGCGCGTCGGGAAACAGGGACTTTACCGCGTAGGCCAGCAAGTGCGCCGTGGAATGGCGGATCAGGTCGAGCCCGTCGGGGTCTTTGGCGGTAATGATGGCCAGCGAAGCGTCGCGGTCGATGACGAAGCTGGCATCGACCAGCCGGGGCTCCGCCCCGTCGAAGCCCACCCGGCCCGCCAGCGCCGCGCGCCCCAGCCCTGTGCCGATGGAATACGCCACATCGTTGATGGATACAGGGCCAGGGAAATCGCGCTGCGAGCCATCGGGCAGGGTAACTTGAACCATAGATAACCTTACGTAAACAAAAAAACGCGGCATCTGCCGCGTTTTGGAATTTTCTGGTGCTTAAAGCATGAAATGCACGAAACGAACACGCGGGCCAACAACTAGCAGGCTGCCGTCAAAGTTCGTGCAAAAGCCGTTCTCATAGAAACCGGTTTCATGAAAAGCGTAACCAAAATAAAAAGAAGATAAAGTGTATCACCGAGCGCATCGGCAAACAAGTGTAGGCCAAGGGCTAACCCCAAACGACGTGGAGGTTTCCAAATGTTATTCTTCCGTGCTAAGTTTGCGATTCTAAAGGCCCGGCGTTTCAGGTTCGCCCATTTCCTGGCTCGAACCTGCCCGCGCAGGCGCTGCATAGAGCAAACCCGCCGCTGCGCCACGACAATACGGAACAACCGATGCCCCAGACAAACGAGGGTGAATTTCTCAAGTTCACCAACGTCAGGAAAACCTACGACCAAAAAACATTGGTAGTCAAAGATTTCAATCTGCACATCAGGCAGGGGGAGTTCGTCACGTTACTAGGGCCGTCGGGCTCGGGCAAGACCACGGTATTGATGATGCTGGCCGGGTTCGAGAACGTCACCAGCGGCGCCATCACCGTCAGCGGCCTTCCCATTACCAAAACCGCGCCGCACAAGCGCAACATCGGCATGGTTTTCCAGAACTATGCGCTCTTTCCCCACATGACGGTGGCCGAGAACCTGGCCTACCCCCTCAAGGTGCGCAGCATGCCTGGCGCGCAAATCAAGGATCGCGTCGCGCATTACCTCAAGCTCATCGAACTCGGGCAGTTCGGCGACCGCTACCCCGGCCAGCTCTCGGGCGGCCAGCGCCAGCGCGTGGCCCTGGCCCGCGCGCTTATTTTCGAACCTACGCTGGTGCTCATGGACGAACCGCTGGGAGCCCTGGACAAAAAGCTGCGCGAGCAGATGCAGCTCGAGATCACCCGGCTGCACAAGCAATTGGGATTCACGGTTATCTACGTGACGCACGACCAGGTCGAAGCCCTCACGATGTCCAGCCGCATCGCCGTGTTCAACGAAGGCGTGGTGCAGCAATACGCCACGCCGGACGAACTGTACGAACGGCCCGCCAATGCCTTCGTCGCCAACTTCATCGGCGAAAACAACCTTATCCCGGCCCGGGCTCCGTCCATCGAGAACGATACCGTCGAAGCGGTCCTGGAAGGCGGCGCGGTCATCCGTGCACGCAACGGAAACTGCGACGCGGCGGATCGCCAATGCATTGTTTCGATCCGCCCGGAAAAACTCATCATCCAGACCAATGGCCTGAAACTGGACAACCATGTCGACGCCCGGTTCCTGGCCCGGCATTACGTAGGCGATTTCATCCGTTATTACTTTGCGCTGCCCAACGGCAGCCATATCGCGGTCAAGACATTGAACGATAAAAACGCGCCCGACTTCACCGAGGGACAATCCACAGTCCTGGGATGGGCGGCCAGAGACTGTTTTGCATTCAAGAGCAGCATCAAATCGATACCAGGAGAACAAGCATGAAGAGATTCAGGAATTCATCGTTGGGCCTTGCCATAGTGCTGGGCCTTACGCTGGGGGGAGTATCGCAGGCCAAGGACGAACTCACCGTCGTTTCGTTCGGCGGAGCTTATGGCGCCACGCAAAAGCTGCATCAAATCGATCCCTATGTCGCCAAGACCGGAAAGAAAATCCTGTTTGAAAACTACACGGGCGGCGTGGCGGAATTGAAGGCCCAGGTTCAATCCGGCAACATCCAGTGGGACGTGGTCGACGTGGAAACCATCGACCTGGAGCGCGCGTGCTCCGAAGGCCTGCTCGAGGCCATCCCCCGCAACATCCTGCTGCCGGGCGCGGACGGCACACCCGCCGAAAAGGACTTCATTCCCGAAGCCCTGGAAAACGAATGCGGCGTGGGCGAAATCGTCTACAGCACCATCTATGCGTACAACAACAAGGCTTTCCCCGGCGCAAAGCCGACCACGCTGAACGATCTGTTCGATCTTAAAAAATTCCCAGGCAAGCGCGCCCTGCGCAAACGCGCCCAGTTCAACATGGAGTGGGCGCTGCTGGCCGACGGCGTCAAGCCCGAAGACGTCTACAAGGTCTTGAAGACGCCCGAGGGCCAGGCCCGCGCGTTCGCCAAGCTGGACACCATCAAGAAAGACGTCGTGTGGTTCGACAGCTGGTCGCAGGCGCCCCAGCTGCTCAACGACGGCGGCGCCGTCATGGTTCAATCGGCCAATGGCCGCATCTTCAATGCCATCAAGCACGAAGGCAAGCCCTTTACCATCGTCTGGGACGGCAATATGTACGACCTGGGGGCCTGGAGTATCGTCAAGGGCACGCCCAAGCTCAAGCAGGCCCTGGAATTCGTTTCGTTCGCCACCAGCACCAAGGCTTTGGCCGGCTTCCAGGACGTGGCCTACGGCCCTCCCCGCAAGTCCTCCATGGCCCTGGTCGACAAGGACATCATCGCCGACCTGCCGACCTCGCACCTCAAGGAAGGCCGCCGTGTGGACAGCGTGTTCTGGGCCGACTACGGCGAGTCCCTGGGCGAAAAATTCAACGAATGGCTGCTTAAATAACAAGAAGCGCCAAGCATGACGGACACCCGCACAAACAGCCCGGAGCCGGACCAAGGTAAGGCCGCCGCGCCGGGCAAGATGGTTGCCGGCGCGGCGCTCACCCGCGGCGAATTACGGGCCGAACGCCAGGAGCTGCGCCGCCGCAAGCGCGTCGCCCTGCTGCTGGTCGGGCCTTTGCTGGTGTTCGTCTTCTTCGCCTTCGTCGCCCCGATTGCGTCGATGCTGTATCGCAGCGTCTACAACCCCACCCTGGCCGAACTCATCCCCGACACCATCCACCAGCTTGGCAAATGGGACGGCGCCCAGTTGCCCGACACCCCGGTCTTCACCACCATGGCGCGCGAATTGAAGCTGCTGGCCCAGGAACGCAAAGCGGGCATATTGGCGGCGGCCGTGAACCGGGCCTATCCCGGCGCCTCCAGCCTCATCAACGCCACCGCAAGAAAAATGCGGAGCCTGGACGACGAACAGCTCAAAAACAGTGGCGCCGACGAGCTTCGCAATGCCGACCCCGGTTGGACGCAACTTGCGCTTTGGCAAGCCATCCAGGACGTCGGGCATGTGTACACCGACACCAACTACCTGACCGCCCTGGATCTCGAACGCAACGCCCAAGGAGAAATCCAGCAGCGCGATTCCACGCGCATCTACCTGCAGCTGTACGGCAGGACGCTGGGCATCGCCCTCACCATCACCCTGCTTTGCATCGTGCTGGGCTACCCCCTGGCCTACTATCTGTCCCATGCCCCGCGCCGGCTGGCCGGCGCCCTCATGGTGCTGGTTCTGCTGCCTTTCTGGACGTCGCTGTTGGTGCGCACCACCGCCTGGATCGCCCTGCTGCAGACCAATGGCGTTCTCAACTCGATCTTCCAGGCGCTGGGGCTGACCCACGCCCCCCTCGAAATGATGTACACCCGGTTCTCCACCATCGTCGCCATGACGCACATCCTGCTGCCTTTCATGGTGCTGCCTTTGTACAGCGTGATGCGCGGCATCGATCCCAGCTATGTGCGCGCCGCGATATCCCTGGGAAGCCGCCCATGGTCGGCCTTTCTGCGCGTCTTCCTGCCCTTGAGCCTGCCGGGGCTCAGCGCGGGCTCTCTACTCGTGTTCATCATTTCCGTGGGCTACTACATTACGCCCGCCCTGGTGGGCGGAACGAGCGGCCAGATGATCTCGAACCTCATCGCCTTCCATATGCAGCACTCGAACAACTGGGGCCTGGCCTCCGCGCTGGGCACGCTGCTGCTGGTGCTGATTCTCGCGCTGTACTGGGTGTACGACCACCTCGTCGGCGCCCGCAACATCAAGCTGGGCTGAGCGCCATGAAAACACACCCGGCCTATTACACCTGGCGCCACAAGGCGGGCGCCTACGCCCTGACGCTCTCGGCCTGGGCCGTGCTGTTTTTCCTGATCCTGCCCATCCTGGTCATCGTGCCCCTGTCGTTCAATGCCGACCCCTTCTTCAGTTTCACCAAGGGCATGGTCCACCTGGATCCGCAAGCCTACTCCACGCAGTGGTACACGGCCATTTTCCATAGCCAGAAATGGCTGCTCGCCATCCGCAACAGCTTCATCATCGGCATCTGCGCCACCCTGATCGCCACGACGCTGGGCACCCTGGCCGCCGTCGGCCTGGCCAGCGACAACATGCCATGGCGCCGGCCCATCACCGCCCTGCTGCTTTCGCCGATGATCGTGCCGCTGATCATCGTCGCCGCCGGCATGTTTTTTTTCTATTCGCGCTTCGGGCTGGTGGGTTCGTTTGCCGGCATCATCATCGCCCACGCGGCGCTGGGCGTGCCGTTCGTCATCATCACCGTCACCGCGACGCTTGCGGGCTTCGACCGCTCGTTATACCTGGCGGGGCTGAGCATGGGCGCGTCGCCGTTCCGGGTGTTTCGCGAGGTCATCATTCCGCTGATCCGGCCCGGCGTCATTTCGGGCGCCCTGTTCGCGTTCGCCACCTCGTTCGACGAAATCGTGCTCATCCTGTTCCTGGCGGGCCCCGAACAAGTCACCGTTCCGCGTCAGATGTTTTCGGGCCTGCGCGAACAGATCAACCCGACCATACTGGCCGTGGCCACGCTGCTGATCCTGGTTTCCATACTCCTGCTCGGCACCCTGGAACTGCTGCGCCGCCGCACCGAGCGGATCCGCATGGGGCGCTGACCACCGCGCCCCATGCAGAATCAGGCGACCACCTCGACCAGTTCCATCATGCCCATGTCCTCGTGGTCCAGGGCATGGCAGTGCCAGACGAACTTGCCGGTAAAGTCGGTGAAGCGGCTACGGAACGTAATGGAAGTGGGCTGGCCCGTCGTGCCGTTGGGCGCCAATGGAATCGTATCGGCCCAGTAAGGCTCGATGTCTTCGCCATTGACCTTGACGACGTAACAGTCGTTGACGTGGATGTGGAACGGATGCGGATAGCCGTTCATGTTGTACAGCGTCCACTCTTCGACGGCATTGAGCGCCACGGTCTGCGTCGCGGCCAGCGCGGACTGGAACGGAGCCAGCTTGGCGCCGTCGTTGCCGGTGGCGAACACGAAGTTGGTCAACGACGAATCGTCGCTTTCCGGAACAAACCATTCCTCGCCCGCGGGAATGGGCTGTACCAGCAGCGGGTTGTCCTTGTCGAGAATGGCCAGGATGACCGCCCGGGTCTTGCCGCCATGCTGGGCAAGCTCGGCATCGGTGATGGGCTGGTAGTTGTTGTACAAAGGCAGTTGATGCGGGCTGGGCAGATCCATTTCGACCGGCACGCCTTCCACGACGATACGCGCCACGATTTCCGGGCCCATGCCCGACGGCGCCTTGGCGGCTCGCAGGTAATAGGTGCCGGGGGTTTTGCTGGCCTGCACCAGCACCGAATTGCGATTGCCCGGATACATGGCGCTGCCCGGCCAAAGGCGGCCGTCCATTTGCGTAACGGTATCGACGTCGATGGGACGGTACTGGCGGGCAAAGACATTGCCATCGCGGGCGTAATACCACAGGGTATGGTCGTCCAGCACCGGATTGAAAGGATAGAAGACATCCGAATTGAGAAAATGCCAGTTCTGGATTTCCCCCGGACGCATGACAATGGTGGGTTGATACGCCCCATTGAGCATGAAGCCGCTGTTATTGTCGTCTTCGTATTCGTACAGGTTGTCGCTGCGCCCTTTGTCGGTAAGGTTCAGGCGATGCACGAAGATGACCCGCTCGCGGAGGCCGCCCGGCAGATCGAAGTCGTTGCGCGGGGTGGAGATCAGAATGGCGCCGAACATGCCGCCGAGCACCTGCGTGGTGGTGGATCCGTGCAAATGCGGGTGATACCAGTAAATACCGTTGGCATGGTCGGACGGCAGGTGGATTTCGTGCTGGCGATCCTCGCCGGGCTTGACGCCGGCATCAGGGCTATCGACCATGTAATCGCCATAGACCCCGGGACGGATTTCCTTGGGATCCACATGCAGGCCATGAAAATGCAGGTTGGTGCTGTTCTGGTAATTAAGATAGCTTAACGACGAGTACTTGGAGTCGTTCCCGGGCAGCCTGTTCTTCAGCTTGATGCGCAAGGTATCGCCCGCGTTCAGGCACAGGGTCGGGGCCAGATGGCCGTCGTTGTAGCTGCGCAGGTAGACGCTCCGCGGCCGGGATACGCCCGGGTAGACATTCTGCGCGCCCGCCGCGAACTGGACGTTCCTGGTGGTGTAAGCCGCCACCAGATCTATGTCGATGAGGCCGTCGCGCGCATAGATGCGGGAGGCCTCGGGCAGCGTGTCCGCCGTGGCCTCCGCCCCCCCGCCATCGTCGCAGCCTGCCAGTGGCGGCAGTATCAGGCCGGCGGACATGGCCAGCGACCAGCGCAGGACGTCGCGGCGTTTGGGATCCACGGGGCCGGCACCGGCCGGCGATTGCGCCGCGCGGTGGTGATCGCTTGTCGTCATGCTTGTTCCTCGTCAGGCCAGATAAATGGGATTGGGAGCCAGTATGACTCGCGTCTGGGCGGCGCGCCCGCAGGCGGCGCTACGGTTGTCGCCCCAGGCAAAAACCGTCAGGCCGTCGCTGGCCAGCACATGGCCCGCCCCGGCGGCCAAATGGGTGACAGGCGGCAGGCCGGCAATTTTTACGGCCCGCGGGGACGAATGCGTCTCCGGCAAACCCATCTGCCCCAGCCCATTCCAGCCCCAGGCAAAGACTTCGCCCTGCTCGGACAGCGCCGCCGTGTAAAACTGGCCGCCATCGATCTTGCGCACAGGGAAATCGGTCTGGATTTTGACCGGACGAGTGAAATAAGCGCCGTCGGCGCTGCCCGTCTGGCCATGATTATTGGCTCCCCAGGCCCATAACTGGCCCGCTGCATCCAGGGCCAGGCTGTGCGTATCGCCCGCGGCAACGCTGGCGATGGGTTCAGGCAATGCCACCCTGACCGGCAGGCCGGAGGACTTGAGCGTCCCGTCTCCCAACTGGCCGGCCTGGTTGGCTCCCCAGCTCCAGACACTGCCCGACTTATCCAGGGCCAGCGCGTGCGCCGAACCGCAAGCCAGGCTGGCGATGGCTGGCAGGCCGTCCACGACGGCCGCGGAATTCTGTGCAGGCTGCGCCAACCGGCCAAGCTGGCCCTGATGATTGAACCCCCAGGACCAGACGTCGCCGTTTTCCAGCAGGGCCAGGCTGACGGTTTGCATGGTGGCCAGTTGCCGTATCCCGTCGGGAATGGCCTGAATCGTTTGGTGGGCCGCCCCGTGATCCGGCGCAATCACCGGCCGGCAGGCCAGCAAAGCTCCGGTGCGGCATGCCCCGACTATCTGCGTGCTGCCATCGGCAACCAGATGAAAGGGTGTGCCCGGATTGAGCATTTGCGCATAGGGCTGGGCATAACGGCGGTGGCCGACTTCGCTCTTGTCGGTGGAACACAGCGCCGCGGGAAGCACGCCCTGCAAGTCGGGATAAGCGGTCTTGAAGGCTCCCCACCCCCATGCCCCCCCTTTGCCGTCGAGCGCGACGGAACGTTGTGAACCTGCGCTGATCTGAACGATAGCCATGGTATGTCTCGTTGTTATTAATTGTTAAATATTCTAACTCAAGACATCGAAATTCTGTGATTATTTGAAAGGGCAAACAAAAAGCCGCTTTCCTTATGAAAAGCGGCTTTTTTGGGGCAACGCCGGGCGTTACCTGTACAAATTAGTGGTAGGCAGTACTGGGTTCGAACCAGCGACCTCTACGATGTCAACGTAGCGCTCTAACCAACTGAGCTAACCGCCTAGAAAGAACGAGATTCTAACCTAGAAGATTTTACTTTGTCAAAACGCATGCTCATGCTGGCCAACCGCCTCGGTGGCCAGCCATTGGTGGTAGGCCCGTTCCATCCGCTGCGCCATGCGCGGCAAGGCGAAGCGCGTGCTGTTTTCCAGAGCCCGCGCCCCGGCGCGCCCCATGTTGGCGCGCAGGCCGGGGTTATCGAGCAGCTTCGACAAGGCCCGGGCCAACGCCGGTTCATCGCCCCATGGCACCAGCAACCCCGTCACGCCATCGATCACCGCCTCCGAAACGCCGCCTACCCGCGTTCCCACCACGGGCAGGCCGCAGGACTGCGCCTCCAGGAAGGCCGTGCCCAACGCCTCGGACTGGGTCGCCAGAGCAAATACGTCGCATCCGGACAGCACGTTGACGATGTCGTTGCGCCGCCCGAGAAAATGCATGCGGTCGGGCAAGCCAAGCTCCTGCGCGTGCCTTTGCAAAGACTCTTGCTGCGCGCCGGAGCCCGCGAACACCAGGTGCACGTTGCGGCGCGAGCCCATCAGCCTGGCCATGACATCCATGAGCTGCCGATGGCCTTTCTGAGCGCGCAGATGCCCTACGCAGGCCACGATGACATCGCCGGCCGGAATATACAGTTCGGACCGCAGCGAGGATTGCGCCTGCCGATGCATGGGCGGAATCGCGGTATACACGGTGGAAACATCCTCGGGCCGGACTCCCCGGTTGAGCAGTTGCTCGCGCACGTACTCGCTGACGGTGATGACCTTGTGCGGCAGGCCAGTGTAGGTCCATAGCGAACCTGGAGGCTTGGCCAGATGCCGGGTTCGAACGATGAGCGGCGTCCCGGCGAGGCGGCCGGCGGCCGCGGCAACGACCGTATCCCGCCGGCTGTGCGTATTCAAGACGTCGAAACGACCTTCGCGCAATATCCGGGCAATCTTGTACAAGCCGCGGAAATAATTGGCCATGCCATCCATTTCCAGACAATGAACCGTAAAGCCTTCTTTCTCCAGGCGTTCGCGAAGCAGGGAATGCGGCTGGCAGATCGCTTCCAGCATATGGCCACGGTCGCGCATGCCAAGCATTTCCTTGAAAATCCTGTGCTCCTGCCCGCCAAAGGTAGTCGCAGCCTCGGAGTGAACGATGCGCAAGGGCCGGTCGTTGATTTCCATGATTAGTGCGCCGCAAAAATTTTGCCAAGCCTAATGATAATCACCCTATACGCGCCTGAAGGCCGGGATGAAACGCCATGAAACAAGAAGGCTTCCGCGGTAATGGCGCGTTACGTTTCTCCACCAAACGAGCAAAACCATTTAGACTACATGCTCGCGTTTTCGCCCCGCCGCATATCCACTATTCCCCATGAATTCACGCCCGCCAATACCTGGCCATTTTTCATGAACGCCCTTCTGACTCGCAGCCTCGCCCTGTTTTTCATATTCCTGACAGCAGGCTGTACGGTAACGACACCCAAAGGCGCCGATACAGACGCCCGCTCCGCGCCCGCGCTGAGCATCACGCTTTTGCACATCAACGACCATCACTCGCACCTCGATCCGGAAACCCTGCCGCTGCAGCTTGAAACCGCTCCGGGCACGCGGGAACGCATCCTCGTCTCCATGGGAGGTTTTGCACGCATGGCCACGGCCATGAAGGAACTGGCCGCAACTGCGTCCAACCCCATCAAGATCCATGCGGGCGACGCGGTTACCGGCGACCTGTACTACAACCTCACGCAGGGCAAGGCCGACGCCGACCTCATGAACGTTGTCTGCTTCGATACTTTCACGCTGGGCAACCATGAATTCGACAACGGCGACGCCGGGCTCAAGGTGTTCCTCGATTACCTGCGCAAAGGCCCCTGCAAGACCCAGGTACTGAGCGCCAATACGCATTTCGGCCCCGATTCGGCGCTGAATCCCGCCCGGGCCCCTGGCATGGTTCAACCCTATGCGATCCTGGAGCGCGGCGGCTGCGTGGCGGAGCGGCCCTGCCTTGGGGCGGCCCGACAGCAAAAAATCGGCCTGATCGGCATTACAGTGGCGGACAAGACGAAAAACTCGTCGCGCCCGGACGCCGACACGACGTTCGGCGACGAAACGGCAACGGCCCAGGCCGAAATCGACCGTCTGGCCGCCATGGGAATCGATCACATCATCCTGCAAACGCATCAAGGCTATAAGGCGGACGAGGCCATGGCCCGCAAATTGCGAGGCGTGGACGTCATCGTCGGCGGCGACTCCCACACACTGCTGGGGCCGGCATCGATGAAGCAATACGGGCTGACGCCAAGAGGCCCATACCCCACCATGGCAACGAGCGCCGATGGAAA
>CALMPB010000466.1 GCA_937871985.1 uncultured Burkholderiaceae bacterium | reverse complement strand
CGGGCAAAAACCGCTACCACTCCACGCTGGGCGATCAGTGCAATCGGGATCCTCACGTGCAAAAGCATGGCGGCGACATCCAGCAACTGGTCGCCGAAGCGTTTTTGTGGCAAGGGCAAAAATACTTCAACGCCGACCTGTCCATCCAGAACGGCGGGGGCGTGCGCACCGACATCCAGAAGGGGCCCGTGACGGTCGAGGACATCTATACCGTTCTGCCCTTCAAGAACACGCTGGTACAGCTCAAGGCGACCGGCGCCGAAATCAAGGCGGCGCTGGAAGACGCTCTGGACGCGGCGCTGGGACCCACCGGCAGCACAGGCGCCTATCCCTACTCGGCCGGCCTGCGCTGGACGGTCAAGGCGAACCAGCCCAAGGGATCGCGCCTGGCCAATCTGGAAATACGGGGCAAGGACGGCCAATACCGGCCTTTCGACCTGCACAAGACCTGGAATGTCGCCACCATTTCGTTCCTGGCCGACGGCCATGACCATTACACGGCATTCAAGGCCATTACCGGTTCGCGGCGGGTCGACGTGGGCCTCGACTACGCCCAAACCTTGCTGGACTACCTGGCCGATCTGCCGGGCTCGCAGAAAATCCTGCGCAGGCCACCCACCCGCGGCTACAGCACGCAGCAATTCATCGAGTAGGCGTGGATATGCGTCCAAGACGCATAAGGCTCAAGCCGCCCTTTTGACGGCGTCCATGAAGGCGTGGATTTTTTCCGGCGACTTGATGCCGCCCGAAACCTCCACGCCGCTGCTCACGTCCACGGCGTAAGGCTGGATTTCCTGGATGGAACGGCCCACGCTGTCGGCGGTAAGCCCCCCGGCCAGCACCATGGGGCGGCTTTCGGGCTCTTGCGCAATGGCATGCAGCAGGCCGGTATCGAGCTTCAGGCCGCTGCCCCCGTAGCCCGAGCTGTAGCTGTCGAACAGCCATCCCGCCGCGCCGGAAAATTGCCGGCAGGCGGCCAATACCGCCTGCGGCGTCTCCAGCCCCGGCCCGCCCACGCGAAAGGCTTTCCAGTAGGGATGGCTGAACTGCGCGCAATACTCGGGGGTTTCGTCGCCATGGAATTGCAGCACGTCGGGCTTTACCTGTTCGATGACGGCGCGGACTTCGCCGGGCGACGCATTGACGAACAAGGCCACCGCGCTGACCAGCGTCGGCACGCCTGCACGCAGGCCGCGCGCCTGATCCAGCGAGACGAAGCGCGAGCTTTTGGGGTAAAAGACAAAGCCTATCGCATCAGCGCCGGCCTGCACCGCGCAATGTATGTCGCCGGCCCGCGTCAGCCCGCAAATTTTTACTCGTGTACGTCCCTGCACCATGAAGCCCTTATTTCAGAATCAAACCCATTTTACCGATTAACGCCGCCCCGGGAGCCTAGGCGGCTCTACCGCCTACGCTCCTGCCACCCAACCAAGATGCGTGAAGCAAGCCTCGAGCGGATCAGAGCTGGGCAAGCCAAAGACGGGGGTATACTCCACGGCCGCCAGGTACAAGCCATGAGGCGCGAATGTGGGGGCGGCCAGACGCCGGTCGCGCTGGGCCAGCAAGGCGTCGATCCAGGAAGGATCCTGGCGGCCCTGGCCTATGTACAGCAAGGCGCCCATGATGTTGCGGATCATGTGGTGCAGGAAAGCATTGGCCTTGAACGTAAAAAAGAAATACTCGCCCCGCCGCGCAATGCTTAGCGCCTGCATCGTCCTGACGGGACTGGCGGCCTGGCACTGCGACGAACGAAAACTGCTGAAATCGTGTTCGCCGACAAGTCTGGCGCCCGCCTGCTGCATCGGAGCGAGCTCGAGGTCGTGGTAAACCCAGCCCACGCGCCGATCCACCAGCGGCGAACGCACTCGGGCATTGCGCACCACGTACACATAGCTGCGGGACAACGCCGAGAAACGCGCATGAAAGTCGTCGGAAACGGATCGCATCCATTGCACCGAAACGCTGTCGGGCAACAAGGCGTTCAGGCCCCGCACCCAGGACTCGGGCCGGCGCAGCGCGGTGGTGTCGATATGCACCACCTGGCCCAGTGCATGCACGCCGGTGTCGGTGCGTCCCGCGCAAATCGTTGAGACAGGCTGCGCCACGAAGCGGCCCAAAGCCGCTTCCAGGGTGTCTTGCACTGAAATTCCGTGGGGCTGGGTCTGCCAGCCCTGCCAGGCCGAGCCATCGTAAGCGACCCCCAAAGCCACTCGCGGCATGGCGGTCAGCTCTTGATGGATGGCGGCTCGGGCTGTTCGCTCAGATCCAGGTTGATTTTTTCGAGCTGTTCCTTGACCATGGCCTCGGTAATGGGCGCCCCGCGATCGTCATCGTCGCGCGCGGCATTGGCCCTGCGCAAAACCCAGGCGATGATCAGCACCACCAATGCCAGCAAGGCGGTTACCACGCCCAGCAAATGTTCTTGAAACCACGACACAGATCGACCTGCCTTGTTTGTTGCGTTTTTAACGGTATTGCTTTGCGGCGCCTGCGCGGCATTGGCGGCCGCCCCCGCCCCGGCGGCCGAGGAGCCGGCTGC
>CALMPB010000465.1 GCA_937871985.1 uncultured Burkholderiaceae bacterium | reverse complement strand
CCAGGCTGGCATCGGAAGCCCGCATCAACTAACTACGCAACCGGACCAGTCATCGTGGGCAGTCCAGAACCTGCTGGCATGTTTGCGACCTCTTCGGTCGCGGCGGGCAACTCGCGCAGCAGCCGTTTCGTGACATCGCCAACACGGCGAACCGTCGCTTTTGCGGCGAGGCCGCAGGCGTCAGCCATGCGCTGCCAATGGCGTCCATAAACATGTCGTCCGCGGCGCTGGCCACCGATGGCCTGGGCGTGGTTTTGCGTGATCCCGTCCCAAGCCAGGCCGGACATCAGATCATAAAGCGGTGCGAGGCTCGGGCCTTCAGCAGGCAGAAGAATGGAGTAATTCTTGGCGTGCGAATCCACATTGCCGATCGCAATGTTGAAAATCACGGCATCGAGAAGCCGGGTGATATCGCGGGCGGTCATGTGCTGGCGTACCAGTGCGAACATATCCGCCACCGATGGCCCATGTCGTCCAGTCCAATTGAACTCGTATTTAGCTGCCGGCACCCGGCCCAGGGCCTGACAGAAATCTTCCTGATGGATGCGCCGGACGTCATATTCGCCGATCTCACGATCATAGCGCGTCACCAGCAGATAGGAGCGCTCGCCGGCCCTGCCCGTGGTGACAGGCGCGGTCGGTAATCCGATGCGGCGCGCGAGAACCATGCACAGTGCTTCATTCTGAACGCTATCGGGTAGACGAGGATTGTCAGGCTTCAATATGTGTGTGGAGGGCGCGCCATTGACCGGAATAGCCAGCTGATCCCCGCGCAAGGCGACCGGCAGTTTGTCCTGCGCTCCGGCCAGGCTCATCGAGACACCATCTTCGCCGACGAGAAAGGGGCGCGCCGGCAGGTCGGTAATGATGCGTTCCAGCGCGGCGGCATCCGGAATGACGCGATAGGCAGGCGATCCCTTCTGTTCCGCGGAGCCAATGGAGAGAGCGCCGGCAAGATCGCTGCCGGTCTCCGTGATAAGGCCGAGCACGTCTTCCACCGAGACACCCAGCACACGTGTCATTGCCCGCAGGGGTTCGCCTTCGGGCAGCAGATTCATCAGCCAGGGCAGGATCGTGGCGGCGTCATAATGCGCATCGCCAAGCGGCATGGTGAGCGAGACCGGAAAGCGATCGGGTGCGGTCAGCCAGTTCGCATCGTAGCTGAGCTGCACGTCATCAGCATCAGCCAGAATCGTCGCGACGGGTCGATTGCAATAGTGGACAGGCAGCAGCATCGATCAGCCCAGCGTCAGACGCAGCCCGACAGCGTGGGCGGCCGCCAGGGCCTTGCCAAGCTGCGCCGTGGGCTTGCCTGCCTCAAGGTCGACAATGAAACGTTCGCCGCTATTGATGGCAAGCGCCAGTTCGCGCTGGGTCAGCCCCAGAGTCTTGCGCGCCTGTGCAACCGCTGCGCCGAATTCTTCTGCCGATCGAATCATGCTTCTTACCGATCGGGAAGATCGTATAAGCGGGGTGGATTTGCAAGGAGGATTCTTACCGATCGGGATGATTTGATCGGAGCGGCGTGCGTCATAAGCCCAATCTTCCCGATCGGGAAGAATTTTAGGCTGATCCTCTTCCGCTTCTTGTGGTTCTGCAACGAATCCCGCCCTGTTAAGCGCTCGGCCCGATTCAAGAGAGGCCGATTTCAATTATATGAGTTTTACGCGTAAGCCTTTACGAAAGAAGGAAATTAGAGAATCCCAAGTCCAGCCATCCAAGCCCGGTCGCAAACCTCTTCCAATCGTCGAGTTCCCCAAGCCGCGATCTCTGTCCTGGAAAGACCCTGCCACTTTCCACGAGGCGCTCACGCTGCACATGGCGCGACATGGAGAAACCGCCGGCCGACTGCTCAAGGCAATCTCCAAGCCGGAAGATCGCACCGACCGGAAGACAATTGCCCAATGGGCCGCGGGTCTGAAAACACCCCGCACGCTTGCCAGCCTGGATATGCTGACTCGGATCGAACGGCGTTATCAACTGCCGGCCGGCTATTTTCGAGCAAAGCTTCCCAATCGCGCGCATGCGGCGCGCGGTCATCGGAAGCTTGAGGACGTTTCACCATCCGAGCGACGGCGGCTTGCCTGGCATTTGCCGGAGGATTTCGACAGGCGGTCTCCGACCGAGCGTGCCGAGATCGTGGCATGGATTCGGCGTGTCATCATAGCCGGCTCAACCGAATATCGTCGGTTTCAGGCTCAGGCCCTCAAACAGCGCTACGCATTACGCTTTCCCGAACTAACGAGCCGAAAGCCATCGTTGGTCCACAAGCCTGACGATGAAGATCGCAACCCGCTGGACGACGTCGAGTGCGAACTGGTCGCGGCGAGCAAGGACGCGCCCGGGGACCTTGCAAAAGAAGTCGCCCGATTTGTCGGCTTCAAGACCGCCACGCTTACGCAGATCGGATATCTGCGCAGCGGCGTATGGAACGAGCAGACGGCCATGCAGCAGGTCGAATATCTCGGACTGTTGTTCGGCGCGCTGGCGTCATCGCCGTCTTCCCCGGTCGCGGGCGCAGGTGTGCCACGCGCGAGCCTTGCCATGGGTATGTTGATTTTTCCTGCGGTCTGGGACTGGTATTTCCAATGGTGGGAGCGCCGCCGCGGCTTCTTCACCGCCTGGGAAGCCAATATGCTGCAACTTGGCCTAACGCTGACCCGTGCAGGAACGGGATGGTTGCGTCAGCATCCCGAGCTTGCCGGCCGTCTCCGTCCCATCTCCGGCCTGATCACGCCAACCGATATCGCCGCCGTGCAGGCTGACTGGGACGGAGCTTGCGGTGCTTTCTATCGATACGGCTTTGCTCACGCGGGCGAGATCCGAAGAGTCGCCCGCGTCCATCGCGATCCTTTCGAACCGATCTTGCCAATCCTCGAAGCGGAGAGTCCGCTCGGAGAATATCGCCTCATCGTCCAGGAGATCATTCGCTTGATGCCCGACGCGGATCGCTACCCGTTGCCGGCGGCCGAAGCCGGCCGATCGATATTGATGCTGCGTCTGGGCCTTCACCTTGGATTGCGTCAGAAGAATCTGCGACAGCTTCTGCTGTGCCTGCCGGGCCATCCGCCGACACCGGAGCGCCAGTTGGAGCTTCGGAAATGCGGAGAACTGCGCTGGCTTGAGCGTGAAGGCATATGGGAGGTGTTCATCCCGGCCGTGGCGTTCAAGAATGCCGGCTCGTCCTTCTTTGCCAGACGCTCCTTCCAGTTCCGCCTTCCTGATCTGGAGGGACTCTACGACTATATCGAAACCTACATCCGCCGGGATCGGTCGATACTGCTTGGCGGCTTCGCAGACCCCGGCACATTTTTCGTGAAGACCGTGGAACGGACCAGCAGAGAGGCGGCCTATGACCAGAACACTTTCTACGAAGCCTGGCGCCTGATCATTCAGCGATACGGAATTTATAATCCCTATACGGGGCGGGGTGCTATCAAGGGGCTTTTACCCCACGGTCCGCACAGTGTTCGTGACGTGCTCGCGACGCATATCCTGAAAAAGACCGGCTCCTATGAGCAGGCAAGCTATGCGATCCAGGACACACCCGATGTGGTTGCGAGACATTATGCCCGCTTCCTTCCGCAGGACAAAGCGGCGTTGGCCGCGCAGGTGCTCAATCAGGTCTGGGAGGCGGCATGAACGTGCTTCACTCTCTTGCTTCACGGACGAGTTGTAGCGTCGACAACCGTTCGACGATCCGTTTGCCGCGTTCCTCGCCCAGCAGCTCCGGCGCGGCCATCGGCCAGAGGTCCAGGGCCCGCTGCACGGTAGCTTTGACTTCGCGCGCGATCCATTTGGGGTCGACCTGGACGAAGCTCGCTACCCGTTCGAACCGATGCAGGTTGACGGTCTCGAACTGGTGCGTCCCCACGAAACGCAGCGCCATCCTGTCGCCCGGGATAAAGAGGAAGGTCGGCACGATGTCATAAGCTGGTGACAGGCGGACCTGTCCGGGTTCTGGAAAGATGAACGACCAGTTCTTGAGGTGGTTGTCACCATTCCCGAGCAGCACGTCCGCGACGATCCGCCGCACCGCTTCCAATATGTCGTCGCGGCGATCCGTGCTGAAGCGGCGGATCATGTTGATGACCGTCTCGGTGGTGGCCATCGTATATTTTCGGTCGCCAACCGCGCCGACAATCTGGCCGGCATCCTCGATGTGAATGCGCTGGCCCTCGGTCGTGCGATCGAAACGATCGACGGCCAGGACGTTCCCGCCATGAGCGAGAAGTTCCGACGGTATGCCCGCGATGGCGTCTCGCGGGACAAGACGACAGGGCGCGGTTCTGACGCCGATCATCCCGGCGAGACGCATCGCGCCATATTCGGCTTCAGGCAGGTCGGGGAAGCGATCGCTCGGCACCTTGATGATGCAGCGGCCTGTGGCGCCACGCCCCGGAACGGTCAGGCGGTCACCATCGGGGTTGGCGGTGAATTTGAGCTGGATGCCCGCCAGCGAGAATTTGACTGTCCCGTCGGGAAGGGGCGCCTGGAAACCTGCGATCGTCTCCAGCGTGACGGGGCCCGCGGAGGGCGGGATACCCGTTTCCGGGACGACCAGCACCGCACCGGGAAGGTCGGCGCCGAGCCGGGTCAGCACATCGAACTGGTCATGGTCCCCAGGCCCCATTTCGCTGAGGACGAGTTCGCGGAGCGCGCCTTCGGGTAGCAACCCCGAGAACCAGGGTGGCAGTGAGCCATGCAGGCCGATCTTGTCCCGCCGGGCCGCCAGCCGGTCACGTGTACCGTCCTCGCTGTCGGGATCGTACCAACCGAGGCTCAGGATCGGCCTGGCGGGGTCACGGAAGTAGGATTCGGCGACCGCGAAGGCGATCCCGCCATCGGCATCCCGAGTCAACGTACCTACCCGCGCGGGACCGCGCGCCTCGTCCAGCAGATGGACGCCAAGGATGCCTGGAGCCTTGGCCATCAGGCCTCTCCTCCTTCGTCCTCTCCGAGATCGACAAAGAGCTCATCATATGCGGTGCGCGCCGGATGGGCGCGCGGCGTGCTTTGATCCCTTTCCTCGACCAGCGTACGGATTTCCGCAGCACGCGAACGGGGTGTCAGGATGGGGACAAGGTCGAGTGCGTCACATATCTCTGCGAACAGCGTGAGTCTGTCGCGGCCCCAGCGATCGTTTGCGAGATCGCGCTCGAGTTCCGAGATGCGAGCCCGATTGCGGCCGAGCCGCGCAGCCAGCGCAGGTTGGCTTAGTCCGCGCTGCATCCGCGCCGCGCGAAGCTGAGAGCCCAGCATATTGAAGACCGATTCTGGCATACGGAATTCCGATCATCAAAGCATAGATGTGCGATATTCCGCTACTATGGGGTTGAACAAAACGCAAGCGTTATTCCGCTACTGCGATGATCAAAGAGCGGAATAACGATCATCAAAACGACTCATCCGAGCTTTAATAAGTGGACGCAGATGCGCCGGCGGGAAAGCATCTAGGGGGGCAAAAAGTTTCCCCGACGGTTGCCGACGGCCCCTGGTCTGAGCTGGTCTGAGCCCGAAGTTTCTGCCAGCTACGAGTAGAGCCTTGGGCCGTTTTGGTGCCCTTCACTGGGCGTGATGACAACAACCGTATCGGGGGCATGCCCCCGATACGGTTCGCCGGCTGATCCTGCCCCGATCTCGGCCGGGTTCTGTTCCCGAGGCTCGAGTGGGGCCGGAAGTGGTTGTAGTCGTGCTGCCAGGCTTCCAGTTCCTTGCGGGCATGGGCGAGGCTGGTGAAGATCGTCTCGTTCAAGAACTCGTCCCGCAGCCGCGCGTTAAAGCTCTCGATGAACCCGTTCTGGTAGGGCTTGCCCGGCGCGATGTAGTGCCACTCGACATTGCGCTCCTTGCTCCAGCGCAGGATCGCCATGTACGAAGTCCAGGCTCCAACGCTGGTTCGGACCCTGCGGGATCGTCATCGGCGCTCTTGTGCCCAAGGCCCGCTTGCGACCGCCGCGACGGCGCACCTGTAGCCGTTCCTCGCGATACAGCCGCCGGAACTTCTTGTGGTTCATTACCCATCCTTCCCGGCACAGCAGCCAGTGCAGCCGCCGGTAGCCGAACCGGCGACGCTGGCTGACCAACTCGCGCATGCGCTCGCGCGCCTTGGCATCGTCGGGCCGACAACTGACGTAGCGGACCATGGTCCGGTCAACGCCCAGCACCGCACAGGCACGACGCTGGCTCACCTCGAAGACCTCCTGGAGATGAGCCACCGCCTGCCGCCTGGCACTGGGCGTCAGAACTTTTTTGCGCTGATCTCCTTGAGCATGGCGTTGTCGAGCATCGAGTCCGCCAGCAGCTTCTTCAGCCGCTCGTTCTCCTGTTCCAGCTGGCGCAGGCGCCGGGCGTCCGACACCTCCAGCCCGCCATACTTCGACTTCCACTTGTAGAAGGTCGCCGAACTGATCCCATGACGGCGGCACACGTCCGCTGTCGCCATCCCCGCTTCCTGCTCCTTCAAAACAGCGATAATCTGTTCTTCGCTGAACCTGCTCCGCTTCATCCGTCCGTCTCCTTGTCAGGGCCGGACTCTACTCATCACTGGAGGATATCTAGGAACTCAGACCAGATCCTGTGCAGTGCGAATCACGCAATCTTCCCAAACGGTAAGATTGCGCATAGGAAAGCTCCGCCAGTTGAATTGACGAGACGAGGCGGCTTCACCCGGGCGTGGCGGGCATCTAGGATCGGCACCATGCCGGCACATTCCGATTTCCGCGATTCAGGCGCTATTGCCCTGCTCCTGATCGTCTCGGGTTGCGCGGGAGGCAATTGCCGCCCGGTGAGCGACACGCCGGTCAGGATCGGCCGCACTTATGTCGTCCGGGGCACCACTTATGTGCCCGCAGCAGCGCCGGCCTATGAGGCACTAGGGTATGCGAGCTGGTACGGTACCGAATCCGGCAATCGTACCGCCAATGGCGAGCGCTTCCGTCCCAAGTGGATCACGGCCGCGCATACCACGCTACCCCTGCCGACCTATGTCGAGGTGACTGCGCTCGATACGGGACGCCGGATCATCGTACGGATCAACGATCGCGGGCCGTTCGTAGCGGGAGAGCGCATTATCGATCTGTCGCGGGGGGCGGCTGGCCAGCTTGGTATCAAGGAGCAGGGTCACGCTCCGGTCCGCGTGCGTCGGGTTGAACCATCAGAGAAAGATCGAGCGCGGCTCCGCGCGGGCAAGCCTGCCGGCCCGCTGGAGCCGTTGCGCCTGTCGGAGTTGGAAGAGCTACGCGCGCAATTCGCCAGCATGATCGATCGGACGAGTAAAATAGCCAATATAAGGGGACGACAATTGCGAGGGAGTGATTTCGGCCACCAGGGCAACTGAGCCAAGAGAATACCGTCGCCGCCGCGGCATCTCGAGTTCTATAGCGATGGTTGCGGGGACAGGATTTGAACCTGTGACCTTCAGGTTATGAGCCTGACGAG
>CALMPB010000464.1 GCA_937871985.1 uncultured Burkholderiaceae bacterium | reverse complement strand
GAATGCTGATCGCGATCATCCCGGAATACTGATCCCCATGATCCCGGAATCCGCAATCGGCGGCTTCAGGCCAGTCTTCCGGCGCCAGCCGGGCAAACAGGCGGTTCCAGGCGGCCAGCGTCGAAAGGGGCGCATCGGTCGGCAAAACCCGCAGCCAGCCTTCAGGCAGAGCCTGGAATGCCCCACCGTCGCGGCAGAGTGTCGCCAGGCGCCGCAGACGCGATTGCGACAGGCCGCGCACGACGATGTCGGCCAGCGCAGCTGCCGCCTGTCCCTCGCGAGTGGTGACGGTGCGGACGCCGTGGACGAAGTGCAGGTCGATATTGGCGTCGGCGCGCAGGGCCAGGAAATGATCGTCATAGTCGGCGGGCGAGGCGGTCGCGATAGCGATCTTTGAGGCCGAGACGCCCGAGGCGAGCAGGTGTCGCGCCCAGCGCATCGCCTCGATAGCCTCGTGATAGGCCGTCGCCGCGCTGACGGCGCCGACCTCCGGCGCTTGCCCCGGTGTGCGCACGATCGCGACGCCTGTGCCGTCGAGCCATGCGGGAACACTCCTTGGGCCGGCGGCCCACCGCACGGGGATGTAGGCCGTGAGGGCCTGAAGTAGCGGCCGCCAGCACGGCGAAAGCTCGGTAAGGCCGGCGATCTCCATGGGGCCAAGGACGGCGGTGGCATGATTGATGCGGGCGGTCGCAGTCGCGACGATGTCGACAGGACGCATCATGCCAGCCGGAAGCCGCTCGATGACCGCCGCTTCCAGGCGCGCGATGGCGGCAAGGCGCGGATGGTCGGCCGCGCGCATGGCCAGATCGATACCCGCGCGCCAGGCTTTGTGCAGCGTGTCGACGGCTGCGTCGATCATGCCAGGAAGATCCTTGATGCTCTCCAGCTCGCCCATCGGCGTCGCCGGCAGGGCCGCCTGGATCGCCGTGCGCAAGCTTTCGTCGTCGATGGGACGGACGAAGCCGCCGGCCAGTCGCACGGCGGCTTGCTCGAAGGACATGATCTGAAGGCCTTGGCGCTTCTCCCGTCCAGCCGCCAGACGGGCCTCCCGCATGGCGAGGCGGCCATGAACGACCAGGGTGGATCGATGTGCGATGGTCATGGACGCTCTCCTTCCGGGCGCTGCTTAGGCTTGCGGCGCCGCGCCAGCGGCGGTGACCGCCGTCCGCGTGCCGCTGATTTGAGGTTCCGGCCGGCGCGATTGCGCATCCTGCCCCTCCGAGTGCATCTGATTATCCATTGACGAAACCTCGCAGTGTGAATAATAATTACACGGACTAGATCGGGTTGTCCATCTAGTTTTTATGCTCATCTACACGAGGCTGAGGCAATGGCAGAGGCCGCGACGGCATTGAAATGGGGGGTGGGGCGCCGGCTCGAGTTCATCGAGTTCCGGCTTTTTTGGGAGGGGTCGATCAACCGCGCCGACCTCGTGGAGGTATTTGGCGTGTCGGTTCCGCAGGCGTCGAAGGACCTGACGCTCTATCAGGAGCGGGCGCCCGGCAACATGGAGTACGACACCCGCGCCAAGCGCTATGTCGCCGCCGAGCACTTCGTCCTGCGCTTTCTCGAGCCGGACCCCTATGTCTATCTCGCGCAGCTTCGCTCGGTCGCCGAGGGCGCTCTTCCCGCCCATGATTCGTGGATTGCGGCTCTGCCCAGCGCCGATGTGGCGCTGACCCCCAGGCGGGACATCGACATCAAGGTTCTGCGTAAAATCCTCGACGCCACCCGCGAGGGCGTTTCCGTCGACATCTTCTATCAGTCAATGAACAAGGTGCGGCCGGACCCTATCTGGCGGCGCATCACGCCTCATGCCTTCGGCTATGATGGCTTTCGCTGGCACGCGCGGGCTTATTGCCACCTGGAGCATAAGTTCAAGGACTTCCTGCTGCCGCGCATCCTCGATGTCGGCGCGAAAGGCGAGCCGGGGGAATCGGGCGACCGGGACTGGCTCTGGAACAACTATTTCGATGTCGTCATCGGGCCGCACCCTGCGCTGACGGCGAGCCAGAAGAAGGTTGTCGCCAAGGATTATGGGCTCGATCAGGGTAATGGCGTGCTCGCAGTCCGCTATGCGATGCTCTTTTATGTTTTGAAGCGTCTGGGTTTGCTGGGTGACGCCACGAAGCAGAGCGCCCATACGCAGCATATCGTAACAATAAACCGCAAAGAAACTGAAGCTGCGCTTGAGCGAGCGGAGCTTCAGCTATGAAAGACCTGGGGAGCGCCGGCTGATGGCGGTACGGCTTGAAGACATAAAGAATGGCGCATCGGTGCGGGGCGTGGCCTCGGCTCAGGCTGTGCATGTGATCTCGGTGGACTGGATCGGCGATCAGGCGATCAGCGTCGTTTACCGCGACCACAACGGCTCGGTGGCCGAGGCCGTTCTTTATCGGGATGACGAGCACCGGCTTGAGGTCGAGCAGAGCGGGCGGGCCTGGTCGTTCGACGCTGACGGCGCGTTGCTGCGGCTGGTGACGGAAGCCAACCGCATCAAGCTGGCGCACTATTTCGATCCGTATCTGGCGATCCACACGAGTCTGGTCGATCCGCTGCCGCACCAGATTTCGGCAGTCTATGGCGAAATGCTGCCGCGACAGCCGCTGCGCTTCCTGCTCGCCGACGATCCCGGCGCCGGCAAGACGATTATGGCCGGGCTGCTGATGAAGGAACTGATCGCCCGTAGCGACCTGGAGCGCTGCCTCGTGGTCGCGCCCGGCAGCCTGGTTGAACAATGGCAGGACGAACTCGGCCAGAAATTCAATCTCGAGTTCGACATCCTTTCCCGCGACATGATCGAGAATTCGCGGTCGGGCAATCCGTTCAGCGACCGGGACCGGCTGATCGTCCGTCTCGATGTGCTGGCGCGCAACGAGGAGCTTCAGGAGAAGCTCATGAGCGCGCGCGAATGGGACCTCATCATCTGTGACGAAGCCCATCGCATGTCGGCCACTTATTTTGGCGGAGAGGTGAAATACACCCGCCGCTATCAGGTCGGCCAGAAGCTCGGCCAGGTCTGCCGGCATCTGCTGTTGATGTCGGCCACACCGCACAATGGCAAGGAAGAGGATTTCCAGCTCTTCATGGCGCTGCTCGACGGCGATCGGTTCGAGGGTCGGTTCCGCGATGGTGTCCACTACGCCGACACCGAAGACATGATGCGGCGGCTGACCAAGGAGGAACTGCTCAAATTCGACGGTCGGCCGCTCTTCCCTGAGCGGCGGGCGCGCACGGTCAAATATCAGCTCTCGGAGGGGGAGGCCGCGCTCTACACCGCCGTCACTGAATATGTGCGCACGGAGATGAACCGCGTGCAGCGCTTCGCGGAGGGCGACGGTAAGAAGCGTAACAATGTCGGCTTCGCATTGCAGATCCTCCAGCGCCGGCTCGCTTCGTCACCGGCCGCAATTTACCAGTCCCTTAAGCGTCGCCGCGAGCGGCTGGAAAACGAACTGGGCGAAGCTCGCCTTGCCGCCAAGGGCCGCCGGGCAGGTACGAGCGAGCCGACGATCAATGCCGACATGCTCGGCAACATCGAGGAATATGGTCAGGAGGAGATCGACGAGCTTGAGGACCTGATCTCGACGGGCGCGACGACGGCCGAGACGGTCGAGCAACTTGCCCTGGAAGTCGAGACTCTGAAGGGCTTGGAGACTATGGCGCTCGGTGTTCTCCGTTCTGGCGTGGATACAAAGTGGAGTCAGCTCAACCGTATCCTCGATGACGATTTGATGGTTGACGCCGCTGGCAATCGCCGCAAGCTGATCATCTTCACCGAGCCCAAGGACACGCTGCACTACCTGCTCGACAAGGTCAGGGCGCGGCTCGGCAATCCCGAGGCGGTCGAGGTGATCCACGGCGGCGTGTCGCGCGAAGAGCGGCGTAAGGTCGTCGAGCGCTTCATGCAGGACAAGGACATGCTGGTCCTGATCGCCAACGACGCGGCCGGTGAAGGCGTGAACCTTCAGCGCGGCCACCTGATGGTCAATTACGACCTGCCGTGGAACCCGAACAAGATCGAGCAACGGTTCGGCCGCATCCATCGCATCGGTCAGACAGAGGTGTGCCACCTGTGGAATCTCGTCGCGGCTGATACGCGCGAGGGCGAGGTCTACGCCCGGCTGCTCGAAAAGCTGGAAGCTGCGCGCGAGGCGCTGGGCGGCCGCGTCTATGACGTGCTCGGGGAATTGTTCGACGGCGTGGCGCTCAAGGATCTGCTGTTCGAGGCGATTCAGTATGGCGAGCGGGAAGAGGTCAAGGCCCGCCTGTTCCAGCAGGTCGATGGCGCCGTCGACCAGGCGAACCTGCTTGAGCTTCTGCGCCGCCGCGCCCTGACCAACGACACGATGCCGGAGGCCAAGGTCGAGGAACTGCGGCTCGAAATGGAGCGCGCCGACGCGTTGCGCCTGCAACCGCATCACATCCAGAGCTTCTTCGTCGAGGCGTTCCAGCATCTGGGGGGCCGGATCAAGCGCCGCGAGGAAGGGCGCTGGGAGATTGCCCATGTGCCGGTGCGTATCCGAGAGCGGGATCGTCAGATCGGTAATGGCGCACCGCTCCAGACGCAATATGAGCGGATCTGCTTCGAGAAGGACAAAATCAACCAGCAGCCGGTCGCAGCTTTCGTCTGCCCGGGCCATCCGCTGCTCGAAGCTGTAATCAGCCTGATCCGCGAGCAGTATGAGCAAATCATGCGGCAGGGCGCGATCCTGGTAGACGACACCGATGCTGGAGACGCGCTGTCGGCGATTTTCCTGCTGGAACACACCGTCCAGGACGGTCGCGTCACCAGCGCCGGCAAGCCGCATGTGATTTCGCAGCGGCTCCAGTTCGCCGCCATCGACAAGGCCGGAAACACCGTCAACGCCGGCATCGCGCCGCATTTGAACCTGCGGCCTGCCAAGCCGGAAGAGATCGCCAGCGTGCGTGATCTTCTGGAGGAGAGCTGGCTGACTACCGATCTGGAAAAGGCCGCGATCCGGTTCGCGACGGTCGAGCTGGCGCAGGGCCATGTCGCCGAGGTTAAAGCGCGGCGCTTGCCCGAGATCGAAAAGGTCGAGCAGGAGGTTCGCGCCCGGCTC
Organism: uncultured Burkholderiaceae bacterium; assembly: GCA_937871985.1. The sequence continues at coordinate 11,553 of CALMPB010000464.1, read as the reverse complement.
AAGAAGGAGATCAATTACTGGGACTCGCGCGCCTTCGAGCTGAAGGAAGAGGAGCGGGCCGGCAAGAAGACTCGGGTGAACTGGCAGAACGCGCAGCGCCGGGCCGAGGATCTGGCGGATCGGCAAAAGCGCCGTATGGACCAGCTTGAACGGGAGCGGTTTATCTCCTCGCAGCCGCCGCGCGTGCGGGGCGGCATGGTCGTCATCCCGCGTGGGCTACTGGAAGAGCGTCAGGCGCCAAGCGTCCCGAACCATTTCGCGGAAGACCCCGTTGCGCGCCGGGTGATCGAGCTTGCTGCGATGGAAGCTGTCATGGAGGCCGAGCGGGCGCTGGGCAACGAGCCGGCCGACGTCTCCGCCCAGAAGATCGGCTATGACATCGCCTCGCACGATCCGAAGTCGGGACATCTGCGCTTCATCGAGGTCAAGGGGCGCATCGACGGAGCCGACAGCGTGATGGTTACGCGGCAGGAAGTCATCACATCGCTGCACGAGCCGGAGAAGTTCATTCTCGCTATTGTGCCGGTTACGGCCGGCTTCGCCCATGCGCCGCGCTATGTGCGTGGCCCGTTGGTCGAGCGGGAGCCGTCGTTCCTTGAAACCGCAATTCAGTTTGATCTTCGCCGATTGTTGGAACGGGCGGAGGCCGCACACTGATGGTCTTGCCGCTTGTAAATATGTCTAGTTGGGGAGCCGCCTCCAGGCAGGTCGTTCGTGCACTTCGCGGACGCAGTTGCCTGCCTCTCCATGAATTGACGAAAGCCAAGGTAGAGAAGCCCCACGGTCGAACACGGCCGCTGCCTAAGGCATCGGGGAGCGTTGAATTCAGCGCTTGGCGCTTAGCTCATGCGGTCAAGAAGGCCGATTGCTTGCGATGGCCGACCACCCCGATTCGATGGCTGGGGGCTACCGGGTTTCTGCTCGAAAATGGCCACTTGTTTGATTGGACGGCGAACGAGTGGTGCCTGCTAGACGGCATGTCGAGTTTCTACGCCGACTTCTCAGGGTCGGGCTTTGCGGGGCGGATCGCACAAGGCATGGCTCTGCTGTTCCTGGAGGACAAAGGCTACGCCTACGTCGGTCGCTTTGAAACCGAGTGGACGCAACGCGCCGCCACGCAGAACCGACAATGGCCGGCGGACAAGTCCAAGGCGCCTGATTTTATCGCCGAAAATAGCCAAAGAGAATGGGTCCTCGCTGAGTCGAAGGGCGGATTTTCCTCCCCGGGCAAGATGCCACCCATCAAAGGCGCTTTGAAAGATGGACTGAGCCAACTCGACGGTTGGGACAAGTATATCAATCCCCAGCCAATCAAGAGTTTTGCGATCGGCACCTTCCTGCGGGAGGCCAACGATACCTCTGGCGAGACATCGCTCATCGCCTTCGTCGACCCCGAGCCGGAGACCCCAGAAAGTCCGGTCGAGTTTCCCCCGGACGTGGTTCGCCGGGCAAACTATGCCTCATGGCTGTCGGCTATGGGCTTGGACGAAGCGGCTGCTCGGCTTCGTGCGGGCGACGGAGAGCCGCAGCGGTACGAGCTTCCTGTTATCTCCGTTGCCGGGCGTCGGTACGCCGTCAGCATAGCCTCAGTGATGCCAAGGCACCCCGAACTATCCAGCCGTGAATTCTGGCGTGATTTTAGGGACTGGCCCTTCTGGCCTCTCCCCTGGTTACGGGATGGCGTCGACATCGAGCTAGTCGGTCTCGATCTCAAAGTCCTCAACGCACTGAGCTCGGCGACACAATCTGCCGCCGCTTCAGAGTTGATGGCACTTGAGCCTTCCGAGTGGCGAGACACGCCTGCTGACCTGGATGGTGGGGCGTTTTACGGCAGTGTTTTTTCGGATGGTTCCTTACTGGGCGAGCTGAGATTGCAGCGTCCCAGCCAGCCATTTCCGGATTTTGAATGGATCGAGGTGGAACTGTGACAAAATACAAGAAAAAGCTCATCGAAGTCGCGATTCCTCTTGAGAAGATCAATGAGGCCTCAGCGCGCGAAAAATCGATCCGGCACGGGCATCCGTCCACGCTGCATTTATGGTGGGCGCGGCGGCCGTTGGCGGCGTGCCGCGCCGTGCTGTTCGCCCAGCTTGTCGATGATCCGTCGAGCGACCTCGAAAAATTCCCCACGCATGAAGCGCAGGAGGCCGAGCGCAAGCGCCTGTTTGGCATCATTGAGGAATTGGTGAAGTGGGAGAACTCGACCAACGAGGAGGTGCTGGAACGTGCCCGCGCCGAAATCCGCAAGAGCTGTGGCGGCGATCTGCCGCCGGTCTATGACCCGTTCTCGGGCGGTGGATCGATTCCACTGGAGGCGCAGCGTCTCGGTTTTCCGGCCTATGGGTCTGATCTGAATCCGGTCGCGGTGATGATCGGCAAGGCGATGATCGAGATCCCGCCGAAGTTCAAGAACGAGGAACCGATTCATCCAGGCCCAAAGGACCGGCAGTTTTACCGCAACGCCGAGGGCATTGCGGAGGACGTCAAATACTATGGCGAGTGGGTGCGTGAGAAGGCGTGGGAGCGCATCGGGCATCTTTATCCACAAGTGGATCTACCGAAGGAGTACGGCGGTGGCAAAGGGACGGTGATCGCTTGGATTTGGGCAAGAACAGTACCCAGCCCCGACCCTGCCTTTTCCAGCGTGCAGGTTCCTATCGCATCGAGTTTCCTGCTCAGCACTAAGGCCGGGAAGGAAACGTGGGTAGAGCCGATTGTCGACAAGCAAGCCAAGGCCATCTCTTATCGGATCAGGCAAGGTGGCACGAAAGCCGAACTCGCTGCGGCCAAAGAAGGGACGAAGGCCGGTCGCGGTGCAAATTTCCGTTGCCTTATGTCGGATACGGCGATCACACCTGACTATGTGAAAAGCAATGGCCGCGCCGGCAACATGGGTCAAACCCTGATTGCGATCGTGGCGGAAGGCAATCGTGGCCGGGCGTATGTCGCACCTGCGGAGGCGCACGAGCATCTCGCTTTTTCGGCAAAACCCGACTGGAAACCAGGAACCAGTTTGCCGAATGATCCACGGAATTTCTGGACCGTGGACTACGGTTTGGCGACCTTCGGTGATTTGTTTACCGACCGACAGTTGGTAGCGCTGAACACCTTCAGCGAGTTAGTCCAAGAGGCGCGAACACAGATTCAGACTGACGCATTGGTTGCCGGGCTCGCTTCTGATCCGACCCCACTGCGCGATGGCGGCAAAGGTGCCAAAGCCTACGCCGAAGCTGTCAGCGTGTATTTGTCGTTTGCGATTGACCGGCTTGCGGATGCTGGCAGTTCGATCGCCACATGGTCGTCATCGGAGTTCATCCGTTTCACGTTTGCTCGGCAGGCGATCCCGATGACTTGGGATTTCGCTGAATGCAATGTCTTCAGCGATAGTACTGGAAACTATCTCGGTGCCGTCGATTGGGTCTGGAAGGCTCTCTCTGGGCTGAGTCCAAACGCGGCCGGCACTGAGATCCAGCACGATGCGCAGAATGTACGTTTGCCGAATGGAGCAGTCGTTTCGACTGATCCGCCATACTACGACAATATAGGATACGCGGATCTATCAGATTATTTTTATGTATGGCTCAGGCGTAATATCAAGGATGTTTATCCTGATCTTGGAAGCACTATTTCCGTTCCTAAAGAAGAGGAGCTGGTCGCGACGCCTTATCGGCACGGCGGGAAAGCGAATGCTGAGGAGCATTTTTTGACGGGTATGACGGCGGCTATATCTAGCCTCGCCCGCCAATCATCTTCATCATTTCCCGCGACAATCTACTATGCCTTTAAGCAAAGCGAGGTCGAGCAAGACGGCCTGAGTTCAACCGGCTGGGCAACCTTCTTACAAGCTGTGATTGAAGCAGGTTACGCGATTGTTGGAACGTGGCCTGTTCGAACGGAGCGTTCAGCCCGGACAATTGCGACTGGAACCAACGCTCTCGCAAATTCGGTCGTCTTGGTGTGCCGGAAAAAGGAGATCACAGCCGAGGTCGTTACCCGTGCCGAATTTATCCGTGCCCTGAAACGTGAATTGCCGCCGGCGATCTCAGAGCTTCAGGCTGCTACCATTGCACCAGCAGATATGCCGCAATCTGCGATTGGACCCGGCATGGGGGTATTCTCGCGTTATAAGGCTGTACTGGAGTCGGACGACAATCCGATGAGTGTGAAGACCGCACTACAGCTGATCAACAAGGAACTGGACGAATACCTGGGCGGTATCCAGGGGGAGTTCGACCCAGACACGCGCTTCGCTATCACCTGGTTCGAGCAGAATGGGCTGAAGACCGGCGAGTACGGGACGGCCAACAGCATCGCCACGGCGCGCGGCATCTCGGTCGAAAGCGTCAAGCATGCCGGGATCGTGGACAGCGCGGCCGGCAAGGTCCGCATCCTCGCCCGTGATGAACTCGACGAGGATTGGGACCCGGAGGAGGACCGACACCTGACGGTGTGGGAGTGCCTCCAGCATCTGGTCAGGCGGCACGAGAAGGACGGCATCTCCCACGACACCGCTGTCCTGTTGAAGAAAATCAACACCCAGGCCGAGGCGGTGAAGGATCTCGCCTACTGCCTTTACGACATCAGCGCCAACAAGCGGAAGGATGCGAAGGAGGCCACGGCCTACAACGCCCTGATCGCCGATTGGACCGAGCTGACAAAGGCTGCGGCAGCCATCCACGACACAAGCGGCGATCGTCAGATCCGGCTGGACATTTAAGGGGGGAACGGACCGTGGCAAAAAGTACGCGCCAATATGTGTTTGAAGGGATGGAACTGCTGCCGGCGGCGCTGATTCCCTTCGTCGAAAAGCGGCTCGAAACCTCGCTCAAGGGGCACTGGCAGGTCCAGGTTCTTGAGAAGCTGCCGGGCCTGCGCCCAAACAGCAATGGCGAGGTCGGTTGGGATCAGGCCGCGCTCTTCAATGCGATGGATCGTTTCTGGAGCGAGGCGTTCAAGGCGGTTCTCGGCCGCGCCGAACGCTCGTTGGTCAACGAACTGGGCGACGTCCGCAACAAACTCTCGCACAACGAGACCTTCACCTACGACGATGCCGAGCGCGCGCTCGATTCTATGCGTCGTCTAATGGAGGCGATCAGCGCCGGCGAGACGGCCGAGCTCCTTGGCAAGATGCGCGATACCATCCTCCGCACGAAATTCACTGAACTTCAGCGCAATGAGGAGCGGCGGAAAACCCAGCGCCTCGAGATCTCGGTAGAAACGGTGGCGGGGCTTTTGCCGTGGCGCGAGGTGGTCGAGCCGCACCAGGATGTCGCTACCGGCGAGTTCCAGCAGGCTGAGTTCGCGGCCGACCTCGCCAAAGTCCACTCGGGCAGCGCGCCGCCGGAGTACCGCGATCCGCGCCAGTTCTTCAGCCGTACGTATCTTACCGAAGGTTTGAGCGCACTTCTGGTCGGGGCCGCGAAGCGGCTGTCAGGCACCGGCGGCGATCCGGTCGTCGAGCTTCAAACCAACTTTGGCGGCGGCAAGACGCACTCGATGCTGGCCCTCTATCACATGGCGGGACCGACGCCGGTCCAGGACCTGTCCGGCCTGGACCAGTTGCTCGAGAAGCAGGGGCTCAGCGTGCCGAAGGCCATCAACCGGGCCGTGCTCGTCGGCACGTCACGGGGGCCGCAGGACTTGCTCCTTGCGGAGGGCGACCGCAAGATTCGCACGACCTGGGGTGAACTTGCTTGGCAGCTCGGCGGCGCTGACGCTTACGCGATGGTGGCGGAAAACGACGCCAGCGGCATCGCGCCGGGCTCACACCTCCTAGAGGCGCTCTTCAAGAAATACGCGCCGTGCCTGATCCTGATCGATGAATGGGTCGCTTACCTGCGGCAGATCTACAAGGTCGAGGGGCTGCCTTCGGGATCGTTCGACGCGAACCTGTCCTTCGTCCAGTCGCTGACCGAGGCGGTCAAGGCCAGCCCTGGCACACTACTCGTCGCGTCCTTGCCGGCCTCGCAGATCGAGGTCGGCGGCGAAGGCGGTCAAGAGGCGCTTGCGCGTCTCAAGCAGACCTTCAGCCGCGTGGAATCCTCGTGGAGACCGGCTAGTCAGGAAGAGAGTTATGAGATCGTCCGGCGGCGGCTGTTCAAGGACATCCCGGGAGACAAATTCCACCACCGCGACAACACGCTGAAGCAGTTCGCCAAGCTCTACCGCGAGAACGCCAACGATTTCCCGCAAGGCTGCGCGGATGAGGATTACCGGCGCAAGCTGGAAAAGGCTTATCCGATCCATCCCGAACTGTTCGACCAGCTCTACACAAGTTGGGGATCCCTCGAAAAATTTCAGCGCACGCGCGGCGTGCTGCGCCTGATGGCGCAGGCCATTCACGAGCTTTGGATGAATGCCGATCCGTCGGTGATGATTATGCCCGGCAGCGTGGCGGTGAGTTCGCCGCGTGTGGAGCCGGAATTGCTCCACTATCTCGACGTGAGCTGGCAGTCGATCATCGCCGGCGATGTCGATGGCACTGCGTCGACTCCCTACAAAGTCGATCAGTCGGCGCCGAACCTGAACCGGTACTCGGCGACCCGCCGCGTTGCCCGCGCGATTTTCATGGGAACGGCGCCCACTGCCCAGCAACAGAACACCGGCCTCGACGATAAGCAGATCAATCTCGGCGTCGTGCAGCCGGGCGAGCGCCCTGCGATCTTCGGCGATGCGCTGCGCCGGCTGACCAACCAGGCTAAGTTCATGCACGCCGATCTTGGTCGGTACTGGTATTCGATGTCGGCGAGCCTCAATCGCATCGCCGCGGACAAGGCTGCGCAGATCGAGGCGGCGCTTGTCGACGTGACGATCGACGCCGAACTCGGAAAATATGTGAACGGCCTCGCCGACCGCGGGCATTTCGATGCCGTGCAGGTGGCACCCGCGTCATCAGCTGAAGTTCCCGACGAGGCGGGCGGCGTGCGCGCCGTCGTGCTGGGCGTCAAATATCCCCACAACGGGCGCGATGGCTCGGATGCACTGGTCGAAGCGAAGGACATCCTCACTCAGCGGGGCAGTACGCCGCGCGTCTATCGCAACATGCTGGTGTTCATCGCAGCGGAAGCCCGGCAACTCGACCATCTGCGGGATGCCGTTCGCGCGTCCCTGGCTTGGGGCGAAATCGTCCGCGACAAGGAGCGCCTTGAACTCCGGCCGAGCGACCAGAAGCTCGCCGAGGCGAAGCAAGCCGAAGCGAGAGAAACGATGAAGACCCGCCTCAAAGAGGCGTGGTGCTATCTGCACTATCCGGCCCAGGAGAGTGCCCAGGCCGATTGGGAGTGGGTGTCGGGCAAGATTCCGGCGCAGGACGGGCTGCTGGCTCGGGCTAGCAAGAAGCTGGTGGCTGAAGAGGGCTTGCTGATGGAGTTGGGGCCGTCGCGCCTCGACCGCGATCTCCAGAAATACATCTGGAACGACAAGCCGAGACTGTCGCTCAAGGATCTGCGGGAATATCTGAACCGCTACATCTATTTGCCGCGCCTGAAAGGGCAGGATGTGCTGGTCAAGGCGGTGCATGCGGCGATCAGCGGCATCCTGCCCGGTCCTTTCGCCTATGCCGAGCGGTGGGACGAGAAGACGGACACCTATGCGGGGCTTGCTATCGAGCGGGCGGGCAATACGCCAGTGGTCATCGACAGCGACAGTGTCATCATTAAACCGGATGTCGCCGACGCACACCGTCCGGCGCCAGTACAAACCGATGCTGGCGGCACGCTAGGGGGCGCTGGCGGTACTCTGCCGACGCCGGGCGAACCTGTCATCGGTGGCGGACCTACCACGTCGCCGACAGAAAAGAAGCCGACGCGATTTATTGGCGCGGTGATGATCTCACCTGAGCGGCCAGCGCGGGACATCCATCAGATTGTCGAGGCGATCGTCGAGCAGCTCACAACGCTTCCGAATAGCGCCGTGAAACTTCGTTTGGAAATCGACGCTGATGTTCCATCAGGCCTAGATCGAGCAAAAGTGAGAACGTTGATTGAGAACGCGAACACCCTCGGGTTCATCGAGAAGTCAGTCGAATGAAAGTAGAGTTACCTAATTCCTCAAACTGCAGACGGCGATTGGCCCGAATCGGAGAAGAGGCGGAGTTGCTGCGTTGCCCTTTGAAATTCGGCACATTCGTTATGTGATTGCCGCTGCCGATCACGGTAGCTTTCGCCGAGCAGCTGCCGCACTGGGCATACAGGAATCAGCTATCAGCCGCCGAATTCGTGATCTGGAAGATCGGCTTGGCGCCCCCTTGTTCACGCGATCGGCAGGTGGCGTGCAACTCACCCAAGCAGGCAGGCAATTCGTTCAACGCGGTCGAAAGGCACTGTCGCAAATCGGGATGGCGCGAGCGGAAGTGTCTGCGATCGGCCGCGGGGAAGATGGCGAAGTTCGAATCGGCATCTTTTCGTCGCTGGCCTCTGGCTTTCTGGCTGACCTCTTCCAAGCCTTCGGGCAGCGCTACAAAGCGGTGAAGTTGAGCTTTGCCGATGGTAATCCCGCTGAACACGTCGCCGCCGTGCGGCAGCGTCAACTCGACGTTGCGTTCTTGACTGGGCTCACGAGCTGGCCGGATTGCCAGAGCCAGCACCTTTGGACGGAACGCATCTTCGCGGTGTTGCCTTTGCATCACCCTCATGCCGACGACATGGAAGTCACCTTCGGCGATCTGGCTGGCGAGCCCTTCATAGTCAGCGAGAGCGCGCCCGGCGAAGAAATCCACGACTATCTCGTCCAGCGTCTCGCCGACCTCGGACACCATCCCGAGATCCAGCAGCAGGCGGTAGGACGAGATAATCTGATGCAGCTTGTGGCGCTCGGACGCGGACTCACCGTGACCAGCGAGGCCACGACGGGCACGCAGTTTCCCGGCGTGGTGTTTCGCCCGATCGTCGGCGAGATATTGCCATTTCGCGCCGTCTGGGCGTCGCGCAATGATAATCCGGCATTCCTGCGACTGCTCGATCTCGCGCGTTCAATGGCGCGAGTGGATCAGTCTTTCGGGATCAACGGTTCCGCGAAGTCGGCAGCATTGCACGCCGGGCCTTCACAAACTCCCGATCCGTCGCGATGAAGCGCTGCAGCATTGGCACGATCAGACGAACAGGATCGCCAACAGCCTGCCCGGCGTCGCTGGCGAGGATGTCTGCATAGGCAACAAGTTCGCGGTGCAGACCGGCCGGCAGTTCCAGCGTGACTTTGACCGGCTTGTCGTCGGTTATGGGGCCGAGTTTCAGCTTCGCCATGTCAGCCTCCGTAGGGTTCGAGTACAAGATCGCGCGTGACGATCACGCGGACGGGGAAGCCCGGCCGGATGGTGAGCGTTGGTGCGATATTGAGCTGGCGCTGGACGATCTGCTGGCCGGTCTGGCTGATGCTGTTCGATGCGCCGTTACGCAGGGCCCGCACAATGTCGCTTTCGCCGCTCGACGAACCAGATTCTGCGCCGACGCTGAGCAGCGTGGACAAGGCCGCGGCCTTGAACAGTTCGCCCCAATGGTAATCGACGCCATCCTCCAGCCCGGCATAGCCCTCGGCGTCGGCGCCGGGTTGGCGTTCCAGTACGATCGAGTGGCCATTCGGGAAGATTAGCCGGCTCCAGACGAGCAGGATGCGGCGCTGTCCGAACCCGACGCCGCTATCATACTGGCCGATGACGCGGGTGCCCTGCGGCACGAGTAGGATCTTACCCGTCGGGCTGTCATAGACATTCTCCGTCACCTGCGCCGTGATCTGGCCTGGCAGATCGGAGTGGATGCCGGTGATGAGCGCGGCGGCGATCACCGCGCCAGCCTGAAGCACATTCTTCGACGCGGGCGCTACAACGCGATCCGGGGAGACGGTGCGCTTGTCGGGCGTCTGGTTGAGGAAGGCGAGTTGCCGATCCTGCGCCGAGGGTGTGGCTGGCTGCGGCGCGAGGCCGAGACTGGCGAGATCGGGTTGCGGTACGGTCGCGGTAGTCGGCGTTGTGGCGGTGTTCCCCGGCCTCGTTTCGGTGTTGGCGAACAGCCTTGCGGTCCGCGCCGATTCCAGTTCCTGCGCCCGGCGTTGTTCCTCCGGTGTTGGTCCGACAGGCCCCAAAGGGGTGGCAATCCCCGGCGTCGGTACGGGCTGACCGGCATTCTGTGCGTTGAGGATCGGACGGCCGAGATCGCCGGGCAGCGGCGGGCCGAGTTTGGGGACGCCGCTATAGTCCTTGGGTAGTCCGGCGAGGCCATCCGGCGTGGTGCGGTTATCGGTTGAGATCAGTTCCTGGCCTTGTTCGCCGCCATGACGGGTCTGGAGCGCATAGATCAGCGCGCCGCCGACGCCGACGCTGGCGGCAAGACCGAGACCTGCGAGCACCTTGCGCGACAGGCGGGTGATGCGCGGCGGCTCGGGCCGCAGCCGCATCGGCGCGACCGGCTCGCCGGTCAGCGGGCGTGCATTATCTTCAGTGGGCTCGACAGGACGCCCAACCTCTGGCTCGCGCCCTTCTTTCTTGTCGGGATCATCCTGTTTCACGACGCTGGCCTCCCATCGGTGCGGGAGATGCGGACGCGCTTCTGGTTCTTGTCGGCTCCGAAGCGAAGCTCGGCGGCGGCGAACAGCCGATCGACGATCATGTAGTTGCCGCGCACGCGGTAGTTCACGAGTTCGGATGTCGCGCCCTCCGGCCCGACGACGAACAGCGGCGGCATCTCGCCCTGGCCGATGCCGCGCGGAAACTCGATGAACACCTGCCGGCCGTCGTCGAATGCGCGGAGCGGCCGCCACGGCGCGCGGTCGCCCAACACCTCGTAGCGGAAATTTACACGGGAGAGATCGATGCCGTTCGCGATCGGTTGCTGGGCCTCGGCTTGGCTGTTCTGGCGACGCAGCGCGATGAGCTGGTCCTGCGGATATTGCCAAGACACTGACGCCATATAGGTCGAAGGCGTCGAGCGCAGTTCCATATGGTAGGTGCGACGATCAGTGTTGATAACCAGGTTGGTCATCAGCTCGGCGCGCGTGGGCTTCACCAGGATATGCACGACCTTCGCCGCGCCTGTGCCGCTCTCGGTATCGCCGATTATCCAGCGCACCGTGTCGCCAGCGGCGACCGGGCCGGAGCCGACGAGCTGTTCTCCGGGCTGGAGCGAAATGTCGGTGATCTGCCCCGGCGAGGCATAGACCTGATAGAGCGCGCCATCGACGAAGGGATAGACCTGCATCGAATTGATGAAGCCGTTACGCACCGGCTGCATCCGCGCGGCGGCATTGGCCTGGTTGACGCGCACGGTCGGATCGGCGGCTTCTGGCTCGGGCTTGCCGTCCTTGCTGACCGGTTTCAACTGGCCGGGAAGCGGCAGCGGCCTGGGCAGCTCGACGACCTGCACGGGCTTGGGCGGATCGGCGGCGATGACGGCCGGAGCCGCATCGTCATAGGAAATCTCCGGCGGTGGGGTGTGCCCCGCACAGCCCGTGAGGGCGCAAGCGGAAAGCAGGAAAGCCGCGAGTGAGGCATTGCGGAAAGCCGGCCTCCCAGCTTTGCGGAAGGTCGGTGTCATTGTCCAAGCTCCTTCGACCAGTTGATGGCGT
>CALMPB010000463.1 GCA_937871985.1 uncultured Burkholderiaceae bacterium | reverse complement strand
ACGACTTCGTAATGCTCGCCATCGGCGGATGCAATCACGATCAGGTTTTGCAGCAGGCCGACACGCTGGATGGATGCGGCGAGTTCGGGGATGGACATGCGCGGGGTCTTGCGCACGTTGCGGCCCGTGGGGCGCAACACCAGCCGCGACAGCGGAACCAGAATCAGGTTCTTGGTCGGGTCGGCAGCTTCCAGCGCGGGGGCTTGGATGGCGCGGGCTTCGGTAGTGGTAACGGCGTTCATGGTGTATCTCCAATCAAGTGAAACAAGGGAATGGAGGGGAACCGCCCCTCCGGCGGGTAAAAGATCGGAAGGGTTCAGGCTTTCAACTGGCGCAGGCCATCGGCCAGCATCCAGAGGGCGCGATTGAGGCGCACATCGGAATCAATGCCTTGCACCGGGCGGGTCTGCTGGCGGCGCCCGTTGGCGCTGCGGCCATGCAATCCGCCTTTGGTCAGGTTTTCTTGGGTGCGGTTGAACACGCTCCACAAGTCCGGGCGGCGGTCGTCGAACCGGCGCGGCATCAGGATTTGCGATTCGGTGATGGGCGCTGGCTTGTTGTCGGTGGGGTCGTACTTGAGGGCCAGCGCGGAACGGGCGAACACTTCGGCCTCGCCTTCGTCCAGCGTGATCGCGCGCATGGCATCGCGGGATTCCTTCACCCGCTCGAAGCCGCTCAACACCTCGAAAGCGCCTTCGATGACGGAGCCGGCTACGTCGCCTTTGTGGGGCACGCGCACGTCCGCCACGGTGTCGCCGCAGACAAGACCATTGCTGCACACGAACCGGAACATGCCGGCCAGCATCTGATAGCTGCTGGTGCCGTCATGCGAGTTCAGCAGCACGATTTCGTTAGCCTCCGCGCCGTTGATCTGGCTGGCGTGGCGCAGGCGAATCATGTGTTTCGTGTGCTCGCGCTTGCCTTCATCGCGCACGCGGGTCTGCGTCACCATGAAGGGCTGGAAGCCTTCTTTCCGAAGCTCGGTCAGCACGGCGGCGGTGGGGATGTAGGCGTACCGCTGCGAACGGCTTTCATGCGGGGCGTCCGCGAAGATGGACGGCGCGACACGGTGAATCTGGTCATCGGTCAGCGGGTATTCGCTGCGCAGTGCCGGGGAACGGGAAGCGAAACGGGATGCGAGTTGCATGGTCTTTCTCCTGACAAAAAGAGGTTTGCTGTTCACACCGCACACCGGATTCCTAGATTCGGAGCCCAGCCTTTCAGCTGTTCGGTGCGGTCGGCACGAGGAACCCGGTTAGCCCTGTTGCCACCGTCTTTCCTGAGTTCATCGCCCGCGACGGTCAGGAGCGCGCGAACGGGTGCCGTCAAGGAGGCAAGCGCAGGGTTGGTGCGGCCCGCAGGCGCAGCCGAGGACACGGCCCTGCGTGCCTTGACGGCACACGGGCGCGGGCTACAGTCGCAGACAAGGTGATGAGGTCAGGGAAGACGGCTGGACATGGCAACGGCCATCCCTATGTGCCGAACCGCACGGCAAGCGAAGCGCGCAGGCCCGGATCTAGAAGCCGGGCCGGAGGCGTCAGCCGAGCGGAGCGAGGGAACGATGGAAGCCCGTCAGGGGCGAGACGCCGCAGGCGGCTCGATGCGCAACGCGCACGACAGCGCGACCGGCCATGTCTTCTTGGCCGGGGACGCCCTGACTTCGATGCTCGATGAACATCACGCCCAGGACAGCCCTCATGCACAAGGCATCGAGAAATTGCTTCTGCTGCTGGGACTGCGATTGGCTTCTGGCCGATCCGGCGCAGCCGGTTCGGCGGTCTTCCAGGGGCGCCAAGCATCGCGCGGCGGGGATAGCCCGCAGGGCTTTCCCCTGGAGGCAAGCGAAGCGCCGCGGGCGCGAAGGCATCGGCATCGGGCGCAGCAAAAAGAATGGCGCGTCGCCCGAAAGGACGACGCGCCGGGTTGTTAGCGCGATCAGCTCGTCGCCGGCGACACCATCGCTTCAAGCTGCTCTATGACGCCCGGCTTAACGAAGACGCAAGGCTGGTTGGCCTCGATCGGCACGTTGAACACCTTGGCGAACACATGATGCTTCAGGTGCGCCAGCCGGCCCGTGCGATAAGCCTGCTCGGGCTTCAGGCGGCCACCCGGCGAGCCGCTGCGCTGCGGGTCGCATTCGACTAGCGCGACGAAACCATCGTCGGCCAGCTTCTGGTGCTCGGGGCATAGGCCCCAGCCCGTCTTCGTATGGTGCTCCATGCTTGCACGCAGGCGCTTGTCGAGCAGGATGGTGCCGGTATCGAACGCTTTGCCGCAGACCAGGCAAACGTGCTGTTCGAGGGAAACATGTGATTTATCGTTCATGACGATCTCCGGTTACACAGGCGGAATTGCCCGGAACCGTCACCAGCACGGCGCAGCGCAAGCGGTCAGGGGTCAAGGACGGCCGGGAGGCCGCAAGCGTGCTTGCACGCGCAGCCCTTGACGGCGAGAACGCCGTGATACGGTGAAGGGAACAGCAAGACCGCCTCACACCACCACCTACGCACACCTGTCTTCAGCAAGCGCAGGCCCGCGAGGGCCGTAGCTGCGCCACCGGGCGCAGCAAAAAAGGGGCCGCAGCCCCCCTGTGTCAGATCAGGCCACGCTCAGCGAATGACGTAGTGGCCTCGCCGCCGACGACGATGTGATCCAGCGTGCGCACGTCCACCAGCGCCAGGGCTTCCTTGAGGCGTTGGGTCAGCAGCTTGTCCGCCTGGCTCGGCTCGGAATTGCCGCTCGGATGATTGTGCGAAAAGATCACGGCCGCTGCGTTGTGTTGCAGTGCCGTTTTCACGACTTCGCGCGGATACACCGATGCCTGGTCGATGGTGCCGCGAAACATCTCCACGTATTCGATCAGACGGTTCTGGCTGTCGAGGAACAGCGTAGCGAAAACCTCATGCTCGAAGTTGGCCAGCTTGGTGCGCAGGTAGTCCTTGACCAGCGCCGGCGAAGTGAACAGCGTCCCGCGCGGAGTTTTCTGGTCGATAACGTACCGCGCAGCTTCCAGAATTTGGTCGGCAGTCGCCGGCAGATAGCGCCCCTGGTCGTCACGCACCAGCAGCGAGGAATCGAGAGACAGAGAAAGTTGCGACATGATCATGCTCCGGTTGCTCGGGCGGAATTGCCCGGAACCGGCCTCAGCACGGCGCAGCGCAAGCGGTCAGGGGTCAGCGACGGCCGCCAGGACGCAAGCGCGCAAGGCGCGCGCAGCCCTTGACGGCGAGAACGCCGTGATACGGTGAAGGGAACAGCAAGACCGCCCACACCCCGCCCGCAGAGACGACGGATGGGCAAGCGCAGCGCGCAGGCCCACAGGGCCGGAGGCGTCAGGGATCAAAGCCGGATGGCCATGACTCGGTACGAGGCATGGGGCGTAGCCCGCGAGCCCGACGGCGGAACGCCGGGACGCTCTTTTGTCGCTAAGTTCCTATGAAATGTGGAGCTTCAACTCGCGATCTATAGGTAACGACGTGACCACACGCATTTAGAGCATCGTCAGCAGGTTGGAGATGAAAATTGCTTTGTCCATAGAGCCGTCGATTCAGTCAAGAACCGCTGTTGCGCAGTCAGCGCTTCCCTCAAATCATTGCCCAAATCGTGGTGCCCCTGACTCAATAGTTCTGCCATCACGGACTCGGCGATTTGCGAACCCCGGGGGAATGCCAAAAGCGTGCCTTCGGCCAGTACAGGCGGGAACTCCATGTTCGAACCAGAACCTACCAAGCTCTTCACAGTCCATAGCATCTGTCCGGCCAAATCCTTGGGGAGCAATACCAGATGAAATCCATCGAGCAGCCATTGCACAGTCAAATGGTTGAGCTGGTAGAGATAGAGTTTCGAGGCGAGGTGAATGCGCGCGCCAATGCGCTTAGCGACATGCACGGCGCCCGCAAGATGGTGAGATCCGCCACTGTTGTCAAGGAACAAACGGCCATCCCAAGCTCGCACGCTAAACGTGTCGGAGCCACGTCCGTGCAGTAGCCGAATTTCGCCATGAGAACAAAGCTCTTTTAAGCTCGCATCATCCAGTCCGAGCGGGGGCTTTCCTTTTCTGGCATATCGATTCTGCTCATCAATATAGTAGGCACCAAAGACATCCACACTTTCGTGTGGCATATCTGCCGACTTGCTTGCGGAGATGCCCTCTATATCGCTTGCGTCGCATTCAAAGTGAGGCACCATCGTCACTTGCACTAGCGATCCATGAGGACTTTGGAAAGCCTCCTTAGCGCCCGAGGCTAAGCCCGAAAATCGGCTCCGCAAAGTAAAGTTGCTGCGATTAAGATTGTCCAGGATGTCCCATCGACGGCGTGAGTCATCAAAAATCTTCGATTTTGCGGTGTTGAGGAGCACATTTTTTCCTGCCGACTCCTTGAGCCCCAATAGCTCACGCCAAGCTTCACACCGCTTCCGTACAAGCGCCGGCGGTCGATTCCAAAATCTTCGCCACCACGGCCATGTGTGGAGTTCAAGCACAGAAATTGGAAACTCAGAGAGCGACATCGCATGCATAGGTTGCAAGTACCTGGTAGTTAGGCAAGCGCAGGCCCGCAAGGCCGGAGGCGTCAGGAATCAAAGCCGGGTGGCCGCGACTCGGCATGAGGCGCGGGGCGCAGCCCGCGAGTCCGACGGCGGAACGCCGGGACGCTCATAACGTAGGCGGCAGAAAGCCAATGAACAGCACGTCACGCTCAAACTGCCCGCTCAACTCTCTTGCTCTTCGGGGTACTCTGCTTGAGGAATTGATACCCAGCCATCGCGGGTAATGCCCGCCCCAATGCGGAGATTCTTGCTTTCGGTTGCCGCCCAGTGCCCACCCCGGTGCAATACAGCGCGAATTACGGACTTCCGCGGGTGATCCTCATCGGCTTTGGCAGAACTGCAAATGGCATTCCAGGTATGCTTGTCCGGCATGCTGTCCAATCGTGGACCAACCAGTTGATCCAGAATTTCAGTCGAGACATTGTGTCGCCCGCCATGATGAGGCACCTGGAAATACCGAATGCCTGGCAACGCGAGTCCGGCAAAAGGCGCGTAGTCAATAACCTCTTGCAGCGCTTCACGCCCGGCATCGCCAGTAAGCATGACACGATGACCGTTCAGAACAGCCGACTGGACCACACTCATTTCATTTTCACGGCTGGTAGGCTCCGGCGGAAAATATTCCTCGCCCCACAGGGACTTGATGTAGGCGGTCGCGGCCTTCACCACCCGGAATATGCTGCTCAGCGCGCTATCCAAAGCACTTTCTTCAACAGCTTCCGGTGTCTTCGCGGAGTCCACGATCAGGTCGAAGTAGCGATCTAGTGTGGGTGCCATCACCATGAAGGGACCGATGTTCTGCCCCTGAAGAGGGGCATGGATTGGAATTCCCTTCTCAACCGCAAGATCCTCAAGAATTGCCGTGGCATCGTAGATGGAGCGCAATTTCCGTCTCAGTGCTTCAACTGATTCATAGGTCTCGAATCGATCAATCAACTGATCTGCATAGATCCACGGCCTGTTGATCCAGAGATTTTTGACTGTGCATTGCTCCAGGACTTTTCGCAGCCCATTGGCGTGATCGCGATCGGGGTGTGTGAGGATCACATGGTCGATGACTGTTGTTCCATAGTACGTCTTCAGGTGCTCGACGAGCTGATCTCCCGTATCCAGATACCCACCGTCAACGACGTGCACGCCCTCTGTGCCATTCACCGAATAGCGTAGCGTGATTGCATCCCCGCTTTTCGCTGTTTCGACGCCAAGAAAATCGATCTCGAAGTAGTCAGCCATACATCCCTTTCGTTTTATGCCAAGAAAGTGCCGGCGGCTTTGCCTTTACCAGCGATCCACCGCACACCTGAGTCCTGTCGGAGTCCATACCAACGACACGGCGGGAAGGCCGCCAGCATCCTCGGCGATGCCGCGCAACGTATTTCGGTCTATGCCCGAATGTGCGCCGCCTTTCGGGTGGCTATGCCAAGTGCCGATGAAGGCCAGATACCCCAAAGAGGTTCCATTCGCTGTGCGCAAATTTTGAACAAGCCCATTCGTCCCAAGGACGAAGCGGGCGGCCTCCCGAATGCTGTCAGGCGGCGCATCCACGAGGCCAGCAATGGTGATGGTTCGATTCTCAAACGAGATACGACCGACCAAGGCTCCACCTGTTTCCAGAGCGCCCCAGCGCAGCGCATCAGCATGGATCGCTTGCACGACAGGGTGCAGAATCCGAATGTTCCAGCCACCATCGTCTGCTACGTTGAGCACAGTGGTCGGGCCGAGGCTGGTGCTGGTCCATGCCATGCCGAGGCCTTCGGTATCCGAGACCCCGGCGCAAAGCGTCGCCTCCTTCGGGAGTCCGCCAACGAGCCAGCGTTCCAGTTGCAGGCCAGCTAATGAAGCAGAACGCGAAACAACGGCATCGGACATTGGCATCGTCAGTGAACGGCAGTTGTCGCCCACAAAAATACGCGTCGGCTCAGACGTATCGCCAGCAATCGACGCCCGCAGTTCCGGCACAAACCGACAGCACTCGAACAAGAATGCCGTAAGATCGTCAACCCGACCGGCGCGACCAGGCCCTTCAAGCAAAACCGCGACACAGCGCCCCTGGCCATACATGACGATCCGTGCCAACCGCGCAGGGGATTGGTTCAGCGCCGTTGATTGCGTTTCTGCGGCCAACACCTGAAGTGAGGCTGTCGCATCCACGATGAGGGCCGCATCCTGCGGAACGGTTGCAGCAAACTGCGCAGCATCGACCAAGAGAGTCACTGCGTCGGTGTCGAACGCTTGCGATTGAAGATGCGACAGCGACTCAAAGGCCGTCTTCATCAGCGCCGACTTCCGAGGTGGGACCAGCACCGATGCCCGCTCAATGAGTGCATGCCGGGCCGCGTTGTGAGGCGACATGGACTCGTTATCGACGAAGGTCATTGAGCCGAAACCCGCTCGCCCCAGTTGCATCGCGATTTTCGACCCCACGCTTCCGCAGCCGAGCAAGACCAGCGGCTGCGATGTGGCCGCAGATGGAATGCCGGACGTTCTTGCCAGCAGTTCGGGAGACAACGCATGTGCGTGAAAAGCCGGGTGAACCGTGGCGTTTCGCTCCAGGAGCGATTGAGCGTTGAGTTCATAGCGCACCACGTAGGGCAATACCTCGATACTTCTCCCCGGTGAGCCCACAAGCGACGCTGGCCTTTGAACAGTCAGAATCACAATCGCATACAAGCCATGCGTCCAGCCACGCGAGTCTTGCTGCATATCCAGAATCGAACGTCCATAGTAGCCGTCCAAGCCTTGAGCCAAAGCGTCACGATCGACGCCGAGTTCCGCTGCTCGATCAAGCAACGTCGCGAGATCGACAACCGTCTCGGGTTGATAGTGGCCGACCACATGCGGGTTGCCGTCGGTTATTGGAGCCCGCGCAATGAAGGCTGCGGTATGGCCATTTCCCCATTTACCCAACTTGTCGTTGTGAACCTCCTGATAGAACACAGGATCGACTTGAGCAGTCAGTTCGGCATTGACGATGGCGTATAGCCCGCCATCAATCGTCACGTAGCCTGCGGGAACCACCAAAATCGTGCCGTCAGCGGGAGCGGCGGCCGCGACATTCTCGGCACTGAATACAAGGGTCGAAGGACAACTGTCTCGACGAGTCGGCTCCCACCCCTGTTCAAGGTCCAGCAACGTCCCGGCTGCGGCCTTGTGCAACCAAACGATCAACTGATCGACGATGGCGTCCAGACCAAACCGATGCAGCAGCTCGTCCAACGATCCCTCGAACAGACAAGGCGAGACCAACTCGCCTTCGCGATGAGGATTGATGTGCGGCAAGTTGAGTGGGAAGTCCGCACGCAAGAAAGGCTTGGGTGCAGACATGGGCCAGTCACTGCCGAATACCAGAACGCATGTCTCGACCGAGCGCACTCCGGTCCCGGATACGCCATTGCGCCGAGACCTGCTCGGCAATTCAACAGCAACATCGACTTCAATCTGCGTCGATTCACCACTTTTCCTTGGCTCGCCAACGCGGACAAGGCCCCTGTGCCGCTGAAGTTGATGCAGTGCGTCCGCGATGGTGCCCGTCATGATGCCCCGTGTGGCATGGGCGCGCGCGCGGAGGTGATCACGGCGGCGGCCTTCGATCCGGCTTCCTTCTTCGAGGGAGGCTGCACACCCTGAGCGGTGACGGTGAAAACGAGGGGCTCCACGGATTTTTCGCTCGGATATTCGCCCGTGCAGTAAAAGTCGCCTTTTACTTCGTCCACGATTGCTACGTATTCACGCTTTGCGCGGATGCAGGGCGGATCGCTGTCGTCGTCTGCGATCGGCTTGCAACTGGCGACGATGACGGCACCGTTGCGGGTCTGCGAAAGCGCCTTGCGAGCGTCGGCATCAAGTTTGGCCTTTTCGCGGTAGTCCGACCAACTGTCATAGGACAGCGAATGCCAGGAACAGTGATGTGGCGCCTGCATGATGTCGTACTCAAGCACATCGGCTTCGGCCTTGTGGCGCTGCCACTGGCGGTTCCAGATAAATACTTCGGCATCGCCACCAGTAAGGAATTTTGCGCCATCCGGCGTCTGAGCATCAGCGGCCAATGTGAAGTTCAAGATCACGCTGGACTGGTTCTTGACCAGGCACTCTTCCTCTTCTTCGTCGTCCTGGGCGTCCAAGGGTGCCAGAAGAATCGCGGAGAAGAATGCGGAACTCTTGCCATTGATCGTCGAGAAGCGCGTGTCCACCTTCCGCACAATCGAGGTGAGATCATCGGTTTTTCCGTCGATGTCCTCGCCCATGATCTGAATGCGGTCGCCGTTCCCGACGACGAAATTCTTGTCGCGGTTCAGCTGTACGCGCCGACGCGCCTCCGTGTTGAATGCCTTGGCGTCGTCACTCAAGGTGTGCGTCTTGCTGGCGCGTCGAAACACGATCGGAGACGACCATATCTCGCGGATCACGATCTTCTTGTCCTTGTCGTCCTTCTTGTCATCCGGATACTTGTCCAGCGGCCCCAGGTGGAAGTGCCGCGTCAGGCCTCGGCAATGGTCCTGGTCCGGGTGGCTCAGCAGGAACGCATCGACATACGGCCTGCCGTTCTCATCTTTCTTCAGTCGGTCGCGCAGATCCTTGGCGACATCGCGCGCCTCACCGTCAGGGTCGTCGGCGTCTTGCCTGATGTTTACGTCGATCAGCAGGGTGGTTGCGTCGAGGTCGCCGAACTTGATGAGGGTCATGTCCCCGTTGTCGACGGGAAAAAACGTGATGGTTGTGGGCATTGGGGCTCCGGGTAGACGACCGAAGGATGATCGCGTATAGTTAATGTACGACTATTTTTTATATCCGTCTACTTTTTAGGCGCAACTGATGCAAGAGCCCTCTGTCACTGCCGCCAATCCTGCTGAGCCCAAAGGGCTAAGTTGGGGGTTGGAAAGCAGACTTCAATTCATCGATTTCCGTTTGCGCTGGGAACGGCACATTAATCGAATGGATCTCACTGAGCACTTCGGCATATCGGTTCCCCAGGCGTCACTGGACATTGCCAAGTACACGGAGTTGGCGCCGAGCAACCTGACTTACGACCGCAGTTCCAAGACCTACACGGCAGCGCCGAGTTTTCACCCGCTTTACCAACGAAGTTCGGCGCAACACTATCTAGCGGAGCTGCTGGCCACCAAGATGGGAGTCATCGAGCCTGCGGCCAGCTTTATCGGCTCAGCACTTGAGGCAGATTGGGCGCCGTCCCCCTGGCGCACGATCAATGAACAGACCGTCGAAGCAGTGGTCCGGGCAATTCGGCAGCAGGAAGCCATTTGGGTGAGCTACCAGTCCATGACGTCCATGGACGAATCGGTTCGTCTGCTGTCTCCCCACGCCCTTGGTAATGACGGTTTTCGCTGGCACATGCGCGCGTTTTGCCACAAACGCCAGCGCTTCAGTGATTTCGTCCTCGCCCGAATCCTGCGCATCGACGGCTTCGAAGCGAGCCAAGTGGACGCCAGCCAAGATTCGCACTGGCAAACTCTCTTGACGCTGGTGCTTGCACCGCACCCCGATTTGCCCGCTGCCAAGAAACGAGTCCTGGAGTTGGACTATGGAATGGAAGACGGACAGGTCAAACTTCCATGCCGCCAAGCGTTTTTGTATTACACGCTGAGGCGTTTGGGCTTGCATACCAAGGAAGCACCCGACCCTCTCGCGCAGCAGATCACTTTAAAGAACCGCGATGAAATTCAACCCTATATTGATGCCTTGTCGGCCCAAAGCTGAACGCCCATGACAACTATTTTTGAACTGGTCAAAGACCCCTATGAGCGCAAGGCGCGCGTAATCCCAGGACTTCTTGTAGCGTTACCGCTGCTCGTTCCTTTGTTGTGCGTCTACGGCGCAAAGCACCCGGTACTTACAGGCGTGATCGGCTTGCTTGGTGGCTGCGGTGCCATTTATGCGCTTGCGAGCGTAGCTCGCGGGCGCGGGAAGAAGCTTGAAGAGATCCTGGTTGCAAGGTGGGGCGGTATGCCGACAACCATCGCGTTACGCCATCGCGACAAGTTTCTCGATGGTGTCAGCAAGCAGCGCTACCACACGGCGATCACGGCCAAGCTGGGCATCGCCATGCCAACGGCAGAAGAAGAATCAGCAAGCCCTGACAAGGCAGACGACATCTACGTTGGCGCCACAAAGCGGCTTCGCGAACTCACGCGTTCCAACAAGCAGCTCTTGCTGAAAGAGAACATCGCCTACGGATTTCACCGCAATATGCTGGCAATGAAGCCTGCCGGCATCGTGTCGTGCCTCCTGGGCATCGTCTACGGATTGCTGATTGCAAAGATTCTGCAGGTAGTACCTCCTCATTTTAACCTAGAGCACCTTGCCGATCCGGGGCTTGCCGCAGGCTTGACACTGCTCATTTCGCTGGCATTACTTGCCGCTTGGCTGCTGTATTTCGATCAGGGCGCGGTCAGACGGATGGGGTTCGTCTATGCAGAACGCTTGTTTGAGTGCTTGCCGTCTTTGCCTTCTTCGGCCCCGCGGAAAAGAGCCTCAAAACCGACTACGGACTGAGATTCAATGCTCTTTGCAAATAGGCGCGTAACTCCGCAGGAATGCTTGCCTATCGGCTGACTTCCGACGGGGGATGGTCACGCCTCTTGGCTGGCAGCCGCGTGATTGCGATGCAGGTCCGAAACCACCGCGATCAATCTGTTGATCGGTTCAGCCAGCCGCTTCGGCAAGACGCGATGCTGGGTATGGGTTTTCAAGTCGGCGATCCAGCGATGCGCAACCCACACGTCTTCTTCAGGGTGGTGGTTGTCTACGCCGTTGCAATACTTGTAGCCAACGAGCGAATCAGTGTGCGACAGCAGGATGCGCGCCATCGTCATGTGGAAGCGATGGGCCTGGAGATCCGCCGGGCCTTTGGGACGCGGCAGGGTCAGTCGTAGGCATCGCTGGCCGTTGAACTCGCTCCAGTCGGGGCCAACGACTTGTCCCGCGCGTTCCAGCATCTTGCGCGACTGTTCGTTCTTGCCATTGACCAAGGCAACGGCGACCGTACCCTTCGGGTACTCCAGCTTTTCGGCGAGCAGGTTCATCCAGCGCACCAACTTGTTCAGGGTCTCATCGTCGGCAAACACAAGGAACTGATGGCGCTGCTCGTCGTCCAGAAACGCCGGCAATTGCGCGTAGAGGGGGTACAGCAGGTCGTGGAGATAGATGTAGGTCTGCCGGCGTCCTTGCTCGTGGCTCCGCGTGGTCGCAGTCAATACCTGCCGTGCCCACTCGGGCGTGAGTTCGTCCAGCGTCATCTCGGTGATGTCGATGGAGATGAGCGGGAATCCGAGCGACTTCCCGATAAGAGCCTTGCGCCCGTCGAAGGCGTGGCCGAGTTCGATTTCAACGCCGCCCAGCACCATCGGTTCAGCCTGGACCGGGGGGCCGAGCACGGCAACGTCGAGCCGGAATTTGCTGCCGAATGGCGTCTCCAGGGGATGCTCGGTTGCCACCTGGTCGGCGCCGAGCAACAAGTTGCCTTCCAGCGGATAGTCCGACGCATCCATATCCTTGAACGCCCACGGCATCGCAAGCCCGGCATTCAAACGTCGTGAGAGTTCGGCCGCGACAAGTTCTTTCGCCCGCCGGTGTTCAGGACTTTCCTGCACGGCGCGCCATCGGCTGGCTTCTTCATCGTCGAAGTGCGCTTTGGGGTTAAAGGTGTGCTGGGCAGGAAGTACGCGGAAATGGGATCGCCGACGCAGCTTCCCGCTTTCAAAGGAGGGGCTGACCCATGTCACCATCTGGCGCTCTGCGCCTGGAGACACCAAGGGCCACAGCTTGCGCGCATGTTCCCGGCTGCGAACGTCGCGCGCGGCAATCGTGGTCTGGAAAATCCCTTTTCGAGAGAAGACAACGATCGCCTCGTCCATTCCTGTCTCTCACTTACGGCGATACGGCCGCTAATTTCGTGGTGCCATCCAGCTTGCGGTGAATCAGCGATACCAGCGTCAGGATGTCCAGTGCGTCCTGTTCGGACATGGGCCAATTCGTCTTGGGCGCATGGGCCAGCGGATTGCGCACGGCGCCAAATAAGCCGATCAGCAGGTTGGCAAAGCCTTTCTGCTCGCTCTTTTCGGACTCGGTGGTGAGCGGTCCCAAGGCGAGAACGGGTTGCTGGCCTGCGAATGCCTTGTTCACCAAGTCCGCGCCGTCGCCGTTCAGGCCCGACAGCAGGCGAATCCGCTCCGCAACACCTTTCGTTGCCTCGAACACGGCATGGAAGTAGTTTTCCTCCAGCAACTCGGCGCGGCAGTAGTTCAGCACTTCCGCATGGACGACGCGGCTTTCCAGTGCGGCCTTGAGTCGTCCCGCGCGGGCGCGGGCGGCATCAAGCGTCGTGGCCTTATCGGCGTGAGCAACCTTGCCGTCATCGCGCACGTAGAAACCGGAGAAGGCAAGGACGACATTGAGTTCGTCGCGCCGCCAAGCGAACGTCGCGGGATCGCGGGCGTAGTTCACCGGGTTCATCGCGCGGTTGATGAACATGATGAGATGGTTGCCGATCTGGTGGTGGTTCTGCGCACCGGCCAGCGCATTGAACAACCGCTTCCACTTTGTCATGCCGGGCGACGTGTCGGCAACCTCGATTTCCTGCAGCAGCCGCTCGATCTGTGTACCGCTCAGACCGCGTTCGGTATCGGCGAGCACGCGGCAGGCGGCTTCAAGATGCTGTGAGTTGAAAGGGGTAATTCGCGTCGCCAATGCCTGTCTCCCTCGTCAGGCATCAGATGATGGCCTGCAGGCCCTTGTCGGCGATGACGTTGAGCAGTTTGAGCGCTGGCCCCGTGGGATGGGTTTCGCCTTGTTCCCACTTGCGCACGGTCGAGGCCGACGTGTGTAGATGAAGAGCGAACACCGGCTGGCTAAACTTCAAGGCTTCACGCAGCCGCTTGATATCGAAAGCACTGAACTCCCGCACCGGCGGCGGGCAGATTGCGTCGAACTCGCGCATCGTTACCTTGCCGATCGCTCCCGCTTCGTGGAGCGCGGCCAGATCGCCACGCAGGGATTCAATGATCTTGCTCACAATGCACCTCCAATAACACGCCTGACTGCAACGCCTTCGACAATGCTTCGGCGGACAGTTCCAGGAACACCTTGCCGGCGAATTGCAGTGCCTTCTTCTCGTCCTGCGTAATGTTCGCCTTGTCGCTCTTGGGGAACCCATGCAGGAACACATAGCGGCTGCCGATCCGGGCCGACAATAACGTGCGGTAGCCGCCACTCTTGCCACCACCAGGGCGGGCAACCCGTTTCTTGTAAAGGAAGCCGCCCAAGTCCGCGTCAATCAGACCGCTTTCCATCTCCTGAACCGCTTTGCACAAGGCGGCATCGGACAGCTTTTCGCCCGCCTGCCACCGCGCAAAATCCTTTCGTTTGAGGATGCGCGTCATCTTGACCTTCAAACTATACCCGAAACGGGCACACTTTTCCAGTGCTTAGTACGATACGCAGGCGGTGATGGCCACTGAGCCAATTGTCGTAGCGGTGATACGACAATTGGGGCGGCAAGGTGGATTGCTGGCCTCTGATCATGCGGTCACCTCTTTCGGTTCTTGATGCATGCTGACGACCGACTTGCGTCGATTCGCCACCAGTTCGGCGGCTTCCCGCACGGGCTTGTCCTCGGTGTGGACGTAGCGCATGAACATCACCACGGTCTTGTGCGCCGTCAGGGCCATGCCGACCTTGACCGGGATACCCGAATTGGCAATGTCGGTCGCCGAGCGGTGGCGGATGCCGTGCGTCCCCACATGCGTTGCCCCCGCCGCTTTGAGCGCACGGCTCCAGCCGCCGTAATACTCGCCCGTGGTCAGGTGTTGCCCTGGATGGCGCGGCGACGGCAGGACGTAAGGATTGCCTTCCTGCCTCGGCGCCGTCGAAAGCAGCCGGTAGGCTTCCTCGCTGATGGGCTTGGACATACCGCCGGTCTTGCTGTCAGGCCAGACGACGCGGCGGTTTTCCAGATCGATCCATTCCCATTCGAGCGAGACGATTTCGCCACGGCGGCCGGCAAACTCGAATTGCAGGCGGATCGCCAACGGGATGACGTAGTTCTCCAGCCCCTCGGCCTCGATCTTGTCGAGCTGCCGGAAAAGTTTTCCCATGTCCTCGTCGCTGATAAGGTGGGTGGACTTGCCGGCAGGGAACATTGGGACATGGCGGCAGGGATTGGTGCCGTCAGGCCGATAGCCCCACACCTCAGCCAAATTGAACATCTTGCGCAGGATGCTGAACGCCTTGTTCGCCTCGGTCTGCTTGTAGGAAAGCTTTTCCATCAGTCCGGCAATGTCAGGCCGCTTCACGTCGTGGACCTTCTTGCGGCCCAACAACGGGATGATGCAGCGGTCGATGACACCTTGATAGCCGACTCGGGTGCTGGGCTTGTTGCGCTTCTTGGAGTGGTCCTCCATGAACTTCTTGCACAACTCTTCGACGGTGGGCGCTTTGCGTGCTTCCGTCTTGGCTGCGCCGGGATCACCACCCCGGCGTACCTGGGCCAGCCATTCTTGCGCGAGCGAACGGGCCTGTTCGACGGTCAGTTCCCCGTACTGACCCAAGGCGGGCTTGCGGCGCTCGCCAGCGTTCGTCCGGTACTGGAGCATGAACACCTTGCGGCCCGACGGGGTAATCTTGCACAAGAAGCCGGGAACCAACGTATCCCGGAGTTCGACGGCCTGCGCCTGGGGGTGTGCCGCATCGACAGCGGACTTGGTGAGTTTGATTTTTGCCATGATGACTCCTTGGAAAGACCCGGTTCCCAGGAGCCTTCTAGGGGCCAGTAGAGGGAAAGTCAGGTCAAGTTTCGGAAAGCACCGGCATATGATGAACTCGCCTAAGTCATTGATAAACCTGCTGTATCAAGCCTTGGCGTAGTCCAGCGCAGTACCGGGCTGGAGTCATGGTGAAATAAAAAAAGCCCGCGGACAGATAATGTCCGCGGGCTTTTGGCATTTAAGCCAGAGGCGCGTTGGTCTACAACGCGCCGGTCAGTTCGGGAACGACCTGGAACAGGTCGCCAACCAGGCCATAATCGGCCACGCCGAAAATCGGCGCCTCGGGGTCCTTGTTGATGGCGACGATGACCTTGGAATCCTTCATGCCCGCCAGATGCTGGATGGCGCCGGAAATGCCGACGGCCACGTACAACTGCGGCGCGACGATCTTGCCGGTCTGGCCGACCTGCCAATCGTTGGGCGCGTAGCCGGCGTCGACCGCGGCGCGCGAGGCGCCCAGGGCGGCGCCGAGCTTGTCGGCCAGCGGATCCAGGATCTTGAAGTTCTCGGCGCTGCCCAGGCCGCGGCCGCCGGAAACGACGACGCGGGCGCCGGCCAGTTCCGGGCGGTCGCTCTTGGCGACTTCGCGGCCGACGAAGCTCGACAGGCCGGAATCGGCCACGGCGGCGACGTCTTCAACGGCGGCCGAGCCACCCTGCGCGGCCACGGCGTCAAAGCCGGTGGTGCGCACGGTGATGACCTTGACCGGGTCGGCCGATTGCACGGTGGCGATGGCGTTGCCGGCGTAGATCGGGCGCTGGAAGGTGTCAGCGGATTCCACGCCGATGATGTCGGATATCTGGGCCACGTCGAGCTTTGCGGCCACGCGCGGGGCGATGTTCTTGCCCGAAGCAGTGGCCGGGAACAGGATGTGGCTGTAGCCCGAGGCCACCGCCAGCACCTGGGCGGCCACGTTCTCGGCCAGGCCGTCGGCCAGTTGCGGCGCGTCGGCCAGCAGCACCTTGGACACGCCAGCCGCCTGCGCGGCCTGGTCGGCCACGGCGCGGGCATTGGCGCCTGCGACCAGCACGTGGACGTCGCCTCCGATCTTGGCGGCGGCGGCGACGGCGTTCAGGGTTGCGCCCTTGAGCTGGGCGTTATCGTGTTCGGCAATAACCAGCGTCGTCATCTCAGACCACCTTCGCTTCGTTCTTGAGTTTGTCCACCAGGGCCGCGACATCGGCCACCTTGATGCCGGCCTTGCGGGCGGGCGGCTCGCTGACCTT
>CALMPB010000462.1 GCA_937871985.1 uncultured Burkholderiaceae bacterium | reverse complement strand
GCATGTTTTGCGTGATTTTGGCTCAAACGATCTCGCTATCGTTGAGACTAACCAAACCATGTACGTCGAAAGTTCGGACGACTTTGAATCCGTTTTCGACTATGCATTCCAGGACATCATAGCTGTCTACAACGACACTATCCCTTGGGACGTAAACCGTCGTTGGAATCAGGAATGGAATTCATTTTTGCAATGGCTCCAGTCAGAAGCGCGTAGTCTCTGCTCAAAACTACTCAGAGATGCGCATGAAATTCTCCAGGCCGGCATTACTCAGGATGAACTTGTCTGGAGCACTTCAACTGACAATTTCATCGTGCAGCTCTATGAAACGCCCGCGGTAGACCTTAACTTCGACAACTACGAAGAAGAGACACGTCGAGACGTTTACAAAAGCTTGGTGGACGGCGAACTCAGATACCACGGCCTTATAGCCAAAGTTCTGGATCGCCAAAGTCAGCGTCTGCTTGGGGAATCTTGCCATCTTGATTTCTTAACCCCATCCGGCCCATGCAATCGTTCGTACGACGGCCGCAGAAGTGAACTGGTTGGAGAAGCCATCCACGAGGCGAGAGCTTTGTTCGAGCGGCACAGTATCCACGCATAACTTGTTTAAACCCTATCGGGGCCTTTCCCCGAAAGGATTTGGCCCCGATCCCTTTCTTAGGAGTATGCCATGACAGGGACCGAACCCGTAAGCAATGAAATTTTCCACGCTCGACTCACCTTGGATGTCACATACACCCTTAATGGAGAGAATGCGATAGAGGTGCTTAAAAACCTGCATACGTTATGTGAACATGCCATCGACAATGGCCTGCTTACTGGCGAAATGGATGCGCAGGTTGATCACTACCAGGTCGAAACCATTCAAGCCCCGGCTTTGGGTGACGACGGTAAAGCCTCACAGCTAACCGCTTTCGTCCAGGATGTTGCCGATATGAAAATCTGGGATTTTGACAACGCAGATGGTGAGCCTTACGCTGAATGTAAAAAGCCTTCCGATGGTTGGCTAGACTCACATTGCGACTTGATGTACTTGATTTTGCATGCGCGGTCGATTCAACAACGAAGCACTGAATCCACCATATAAATGTCATTGGACGGCATACAGACGAAGAGGCGAAAGCCCTCTTCGCTCTGTAAGTCTGCTTAGGCATGGGCCCTGTTCCATACCCAAGCGGATTTTTGCTGCTTCTTCGGAAGTGGTGAATGCAGGCAGCTGGCCTGGGTAACAAAACAGCATTTTTCATTTTCTGGCCAGCCGGCCAATTTTTTTACTTACCCCTTAGCGGAGGAAACCCGCAAGGGTTTTGCTCCACGACTTCGATAGGAGCTTTGTATGAATACCTTCGCAACGCATGCTTACGCTGTTGTGCGTGTCAAAGTAATTGGCACCAACTTCAGCGACAATCCTAAAACCATCGCTGAGAAGGTGTCAGAGGCCGTTTGGGCTGACTCCGATGCTTGGTTCATCCCCAAGCTTGGAAGTATTGACATCGAGCCGCATGGATCATTCAAGATTGAATGTGTCGAGTTCGCCGATGAGGTGAGTTCGGTACTGGTCGACGAAATCGATCCACACACTCAAGAAATTGTGAAAGAGCACTTATTCGACGAGGGACGTTCGATATTGAACACCATCACCGAAGTCACAGCGCTTCTGTCACAACATCCTGAGGCAAATCAAGGCAACTCGAAAATCCACTATGCACTGATGCGTTTGCAAGCCATATCGCAACGCAAGAGCTAAATCTTCTTCTTCCCCCCTGGGGTGCTACGCGCCCTCCGGGGCCGATGCACTCCAATTTTTTTATTGGAGTACATCATGAGTGATAAGTCCAACTTGGTTTTCAAGGTTCTCGATATGTCAGCGCTCATCAGCGTGCTGCTATTCGAGCTTGCCGCAGCGGTCATCATCTTCGGATTTCCTGATGCAGCAAGATCCGCGTTTCAACAGTCGGCGTGGTATCTCGTTTTCCCCATTGTCTTGCCTTTGCTTCTTGTCGTGTCCCTGGCCACGAATACAGAATCAGAGATGTTTGAATAGGGGGAGGGCAGGCAATGATTGATCAAATCTACCCAAGCCCTTCGTTTCTTCAAATCAAGACCATCACACCCGAGCGACGTGAATTTCTTGCCAAGCTTGGTAGCAAGGCTGTCATGGATTCGTACGTAGAACGCGAATCTCAATGGCGTGCCATCTATCAATATGGCGTCGAGAATGGGTTGTTAGGCTTGACGTTGAGCACTACCGATCAATTGCGGTGGGCCATCATCACACCTGACAACCAATTCCAAGGCAGTTATCGCTACAGCGTCTTTGACAGGCGAGGATTTTTCGGCCACGGGACATACCCTCAAGCTGAAAAGGCCGTCGAAGCCGCATTCGATATTGGCTACCGCTGTGTCGACGACATGCAACGATTAAATGCTGTATCAGAGCTTTGGCAACAAAGCACTCAATAGCACTGCCGTAATACTTGTCCCTTAGGGCGCTCTGCCCTGACGGGGCTGGGCGCCTCCACCTTTACATGGAGGTTCATCATGCAGCTCATCGATACAAAAAACATACTTTTTACGGGTTTTCAAGATGAAAAAAAAGCATTGTCGTTCCGTTCCACAAACGGC
>CALMPB010000461.1 GCA_937871985.1 uncultured Burkholderiaceae bacterium | reverse complement strand
AAGAAGGAAGCGTGGAATAGCATTGCCACGGAAGGAGCGCTTGGGGCTGCTGCGGCAGTGGGGGCTGTCCGGCCCAATAAGATATCCGGCAATACGAAAGCGCCAATTGGACAGAAGGGGAAAGGCAGTGCATTGCCTGCCCCTGAGCCCGTAACTGCTTCCAATGGATTGGTTTATGAATCGAGTCCAAAGCACACGCCAGGTCAAACTGCAAGCAGGCCCAACGCGGGATTAGAGCCCAGGAATTCTCTGGACTTGTTTGCCAATTCGGTGCAGGGAAAGGAGGGGCAGCGATTTGCAAAGGATGCGGAAGGGAATATTCATCGATTCTCTGATTCAAATGATGGAACTTGGCACTGGTCAGGCAGTACGGGAGATAAAAGGAATGGTCTAGAAAAAGATTACATTCCAATCGAAATAAGAAGGCTCTTCAATTTTCCTGGAAAGGGGAAATAAATTGATTTTTGGCAATCCTTACGAATTTGCTGTGTTGATTGAATATGTCCCGGAATGGAGCACCGAAACCTTTAGGTACGGTTTATTCCATTTCATGCTGGATGGAAAAATGTTTCCGGATGAGGTGGTTACTTCAACGCTAGACGTCGATCTTCGTGATTTTTTGGGGTATAGCGCATTAGTTTCGCCACCGGAAAATTGCGAAATCTTCAACATGAGTAAAGAAGAAGCCTTCAATTTAATGTTTGAGTTGGCATATCCGGACTATCACGACGATGTCGAAAATCTGGATGGCATTGGTAATATATTTCTGTATAAAGCGTCAACGGTAAATATTGAAGATTTCAGGAACCATGTTTTTTGTGTGGCATGCAACGATACTGTTCGAATAATCGGCGCGAAAATGGCGAGGCTGCTGCCTGGCCCTGATGACCGAAATTTCTGGGAAAGGATTCCAAATCCCGAGGTGGTTGAGGTATTTATGAGCGTTGATGCCGTTAAGGAGATTGTGAGGAAAGTCAGGGAGTATGATTTGGCAATGCGAAAAAAAGGTTTGAAATTGATTTCTTCAGCGATCCCAGGCGGGGCGGAATCGGCCTGATTTTTTAAGAATTAAGGGTTTTCGTCCTATTCTTGGTAGGCTGCCTGTGTGATCCCATATAGCCCAAGCCGAGTGCAGGGGCGAACGCATCGAGCAGGACACGCGCAACCGCTTCGAACTCGCCCGCCAGATCAGCAATTCAATCGACAAAGCAGGTGGTGTCAGCATCAAGCTCAGCCTGGGCGCCGGCAAGAGCCGCAGCACGACTGATCGCAATGCGTCCACGGCCTTCGGTTCGACGGCGGCCGCCGGGCATGATCTGGCGATCATTGCCACGGGTATACGCGGCTTATTGCGATATGGTCGGATTCATTTGTGGTTCGAGCCTGATCTCAGAATATCGAGATCTCGATGCCGCTGAAGTCGAAAAGTTTATGCGCGCGCTTGAAAAGTGAAATGTCGGGCTGCTGAATGACCTGAGTCATTTGTGGCGCATCGTATCGTTATGCCTAAAGCACTTTTCTGGATAGAGTGAAAGTCCGCAATGAAAATTGTGGATGGAAGATATGGCATTGGCGTAGGACAGTCTTCTAGTCTCGTCGCCGTGTCTGGTTGTCATGCCCACTCGTGGATGCTGCCGATCTAATACCGCGCCCCTGGCGAAGGGATTCGTCCGCTATTGCGCCTGCTGACGGAATGTCACGGCGTGCAGCCCGACTTCTCGGACCCGTTCCTATCGCTAGTAGTGGGCACGTTGGATAAGTTGAGCTAGCAATCACACGTTGAGCAAACAGAGCGCCTGCGCGTAGCCGCCCGTCGCTGATCTGCGCTGGGCTCCGCGCCGGTATCTGCGCCCCAGTTCCCCTTATGTCTGCGCTGCGTTCCATCGTTGCTTGGCATGTGCTGTTCGTACCAGTCTGGGCGCCCGTGTTGGCGCAGACGCTGCCGATCGCGGTGGAGCCGACACAGAACCATCGCCTCTCAGCCAGTGGCGCTCGCGGCCATGCCGATGGCAAGGACACGACGGCGGGCGGCGCCGACAAGGCGCGGGACCCGGGCGACAAGAGCGGGGCGTCGGCAGGCCTGCCTGTTGTCGCGGGCGCTTCCGGCAAGGCCAGCTCGACCACGCGCAGCGCGATCAGCGGCGGCAATGTCGTGATTCGCGATG
>CALMPB010000460.1 GCA_937871985.1 uncultured Burkholderiaceae bacterium | reverse complement strand
GGCTTTGCGCGCGCCGTGGTGCCGCGCCCTTCAATCTTGCCTTCCGCCTTTGCCCTTCGCTGTCGCTCCGGGCGTCGGCGGCCCGGCGGCGCTGCGCTGCTTGCAACCCGCCCGCCGGCGAACGCGCCAATGGCTGCAGGCCGGGCGCGTTCGAGGCAAGACGCCTGCACGTTGGACGGCTGCGCCGGATGTTGCGCGAGGCGCGGCGCGGATGCGCCCGCGCTGCACGCGCGACGACACGGCGGCAGCCACCGGAACGACATGCCCGATGGCACGATGAGATGCACGGCAACGTGCAGCGAATCGGCGGCCATCATGGGCGTGTTTCCAGCCAGACCGGATACGCGACGCCGATCACGGCGGATGCGCTGACCGGCCCGAAATAGCGGCTGTCGAACGACGCTGGATTGGTCACGCTCAACAGGAACAGCTCGCCCGATTCGAGGCGGCGGCAAAGCTGCAAGGATGGCAGCGGCCGGCCCAGCCGGTCGGCAGGCAGCGCGGCGGCCGCAGGCACGCCGTCGATGCGTACCTGCCCGGCGACGATGCAAACGTGTTGCGGCGCGACCGCGCCCACACGTTTGAGCAGCGGAACGCGGGTCGGCAGGTAGCCGCGCTGCGCAGCCAGCATGGCGGCCCTGTCGGGCAGCGGCACCAGCACGATGCTGTCCACGGACAACGGACGTGGCAGCGAGGCGGTGCGCGGGTCGAACGGTTCGATGCGATACCAGCCGACCGCCACGCTGTCGGACGGGTTGTAGGTCAGACGCGGCAGCGGCGACACGAAAGCCGCCCAGGCCAGCGCAGCGAGGCCGACGGCGGCGAAGCCCGCCAGCACGATGCGAACGCGCAGGCGCGAGCGAGGTTGCGGCGCGACTTCGTGCGTGCATGGGGTGTTGGATTGGGTCGTCATGGCAGCGCCTTTCCGGCCAGCCAGGCGGCGTGCCGCTCGGCGGTGTATTCGGGCAGCGCCAGGCGGGCCGCCAGACGGTTGCCCAGCGTGCGCCAGTACGCTGGCGACACGTCGATGGCGGCGATGCCTTGCCCTTCGATGCCGTCGATGCGTTCCAGCACGGCACGCACCGCGTTTTCGCCTTCGGCGTGCAGCAGCAGGCGTGCGCCGGGCCGCACGCCGGGGATGCGCTGCATGTCGTCCAGCGGCGTGGCGGCTTGCATCACCATGAGCTGCCAGCGGATCGTGCCGTAGTCGTTTGCTTCCCAGCGCACGCGGCAGAACATTGCACGCGGCAGGAACACCGCGCAGCGCCGCCAGCGGTCGAGCCGCAACGTGCGTGCCGGTTCGCCGAAACGCAGGTAGAGCTTGAAGCGCGGTTCGATGTAGGCGAGCGATACGCGCGTCAGCGGCACGCTGCCGGCCTGGCCGGCGAGCGTCGAAAGCGAAGGCGGCGGCGCAGCAGCCGGTGCAGCCGTCGCCGCGTGAGCGGCAGGCAAGGCGGATGCGTTCATGGCAGGTTCTCCGGGCGCTTGTCGGGGAACTCCCGTTCCAGCAAGCCGCGCAGCAACTCGGCCACGGTCACGCCCTGGCCGAAGGCGGCGATCTTGATGCGTGCACGTAGCGCGGGCGTCACGTCGAGCGTCAGGCGGGCCGTATAAAGGTCGCCCTTGTTGAGCGCATCGGCATCGCCCTGGCGAATCCACGCCTCGGCGTGCGGATTCGCGGGCGGACGTGCGCCGATGCCGACGCGCTTGCTGCGCGGGATGCTCATGTCGGCCACCGCAGCAGTTCATCGGTGAGCACGGCGATCTCGCGGGCGGCGGCGCTGTCGGGCGCCGTCTCGCGGGCGAGCCGGCCAGCGGCCACGCTGTCGGCGAAGACGATGCGCTGGCGCACTTCGCTGCGCAGCGCCGGCAGCGGCTGTTCGGCCAGCGATTGCCGCGCTTCCCTGCCGATGATGGTGGTGCTGACGCGCCGGTTGATGACGAAGGCCGCGTGCAGCGCAGGCCGGAACACCTGCGCTTCGCGGATCAGCGCCACCATCTCGGCGCTGGCCCACAGGTCATACGGACTGGGCTGCACGGGAATCAGCACGCGCTCGGCCGCCAGCAGCGCGGAACGCGCCAATGCGGCGATGCGCGGCGGGCCGTCGATGATGACGTGATCGGCGCGGCGGGCCAGCTCCGGCGCTTCCTGATGCAGCGTCTCGCGGGCGAGGCCCACGGTGCTGAACAGCCGGGGCAAGCCCTGCTGGCTTCTGCGCTGCGTCCAGTCCAGTGAGGAACCCTGCGGGTCGGCATCCAGCAGGATGACGTGCAGACCGCGCATCGCCAGTTCGCCCGCGATGTGCGTGGCGAGCGTGGTCTTGCCGACGCCGCCTTTCTGATTGAGAAGCGCGAAGATCATGACGCGGCCTCCCATGCTGGAAAGCCGGGATTCGCCTGCCCTGCAAAACGCTGTTCGCTGTGCCGTTTGGCGGTTGTCCACCGAAACGGTGCGCTTCTACTAAAAGTTAGAGATTTATAGTTAGGTAAGTTAGAGAGGCTGAAAACCCGCGCCATTACTGGCTTTGCGGCGTTTTCGTACTCCTGATAGCACGATAGGCGTACTCCCGATAGCACGATACCGGGTACTCCTGATAGCACGAGGCCGTCCACAGCTTTTCCCGCAGTTATCCCCGTGCCGTATGCAGCACGGGCCGGAAGGTCAGCAGTTCGGTGTTGTCGTCCGGCATGCGCTCGATGCCGAGGACGTAGCCGGGTAACGACTGCCGTGCCACCAGCACGCGCAGGTCGTAGGCGAAGTCCGAGAAGCGAGCCGCGCTGCCGGATTTGCGATGCAGATGCCGGAAGTCGAATTGCCAGCCGTGTTCCTGCCGCCCGCCGTGCTTGCGTACCAAGCGGTACAGCCAGCGTTCGATGCCGCCCTTCAAGCGGAAATAGGCCGGGTCGATGGTCAGCACCAAGGCGGCATCGAGCACGCCCGCATAGAACCAATCGGGCAAGATCAGCTCGATGCCCAGCGGCACGCCGCTGGCGTCGGCCAGTTCCTTCCACTCGTTGATCCACGAGAAGCGATGCAAGCGCCTGCCCGTGGTTTCTCGGATGGACGTGGCCACACTGGTCGATTGCAGCCGGTCGAGCGCCGCTTTCAGGCGCTGGTAGTCGTTGAGCGATGTGCCGCGCCCGATGAAGCGCAGGATTTCGTAGGGCGTGGCGCGTATCCAGCGCGACGGGCGGATGCCCGCGTCGCGCGCCTCCGCGATCTGCGAAGCGGCCCATATCAGCACGTCGGCATCCCATATCGTTGCGATGCCGTGCTCCTGCGTGCCCTCCACGCGGATGGTGATGCCGCCTGCGCGAAAGTCGATCGGCGCGGTGCGCCGCGACTTCGCCAGCGAGAAGAACGGAAAGGCCATCAAGTCCTGGCTGTCGCGTGGTGCCATGTCGCCCGGCAGCGCCCGGAACAGGTCGAGCTGTTCGCGCTGCTGCAAGGCTTGCCCTGGCGGGCTGGACATGGCAAAGGCCACCCACGCACCGGCGTTCAGCGGCCATCACGGTAGTCACCCGCGTGGCGTTGGGCATATTCCGGGTCGGAAGTCGCCTCGTAGCTGCGCTGGTCGGCCCAGGCATCGAGGTCGCTTACCGCGTACATGACGCGGCGGCCGAACTTGCGGAACTTCGGCCCTCCGCCGATCACGCGCTGTTTCTCCAGCGTGCGCGGCGACAGCCGCAGGTATTCGGCGGCTTCGTCGTTGGTCAGGTAGCGTTGGGGCTGCGCGGGCGCAGCGACAGCAGCGGCGGCAGGCCGCAAGGGAGCGGGTCGCATGGGGTGTACCTCCATCAAGCCCGGCCACACCACGCGGCCGGATAGAGGCACTTTCAAGAAAGCAAGGCTTCTTGCTAAGGGACGTTCTTCAAGGGACGCGAAACGTCCCCCCTAGTGCAACGGTGGCGGAAGCTGTGCCAGGCGGCGGTAGCCGCCGCGCATCAGCGCATCGCCACGGCGCACCAGCCGCCGCACGCGAGCACGCAAGGCGCTGTCTTTGTGCCAGTCGGCTGCGACGGCATCCGCGCCGAACAGCCCTTCGGCCACCTCGCGCAAGGACGCGCCCGAGAGGGTCGCGTCGAGCGCCTGCAAGGTGTGCAGTTCCAGCACCGCGGCGGGCGTGGGCCGGGATCGAGCCGCCGCCGCAGGCGTGGCCACGGTCGCGGCGGACAGCGCATCCAGTTCGGCCGCGAGCGTGCGATAGCGCGTGCAGGGCGTGGCGCAGGCGCGGGTGGCGTAGAGGTAGGCCATGCCGTCTTCCAGGCCGGGCGCGAGTGCCAGCCGCACGCAGCAACCCGGCCAGTGCGACACCAGCACCAGGCGCTTGCCGTCGTGGATCAGTTGCTTGCGGCCAGGCACGCGCCAGAACTCGAAGGCGTCGGCATCCGGCGGCGGGTCGTCGTCTGGATAGAGCTGGATCACGCCATCGTGATCGGGGAACCAGGCTGGATGCGCATCGCGCGCATCCAGGGCCGGGTCTTCCAGCAGGCGCAAGCCCCATCGATGCGCCGTATCCGGTCGGCGGCGACGGCGCAACCAGTCGAGCCGGTAATCGGGGTTTCTACGCAGGTATTCCCAGGCCAGCGCGGGGCCGTCGAGGTGCAGCGTGTAGAGATACGCGGCGGTTGGATACCAATGCTCGGCGTTCAGATCAGCCATAACGCAACCTCCTGTCGATCAGCAGGAACGTCGCTACGGATTCCGCCGTGCGGGAGCTATCGAAACGCCATCAAGTCGTCATCGAATCAAGGTAAGCTGTAACTGCTGGTGTCAAGACAGATTCGCTCCGGAGCATTGCTGAAATCGTCTGAATGCGACGGCTGCGCCGCCGTAAAAATGGTGCGCAGCATTGAGCAACGTGCCGCATCCAGCGCCCGGCATCATGACTGTTTGCATCTGGATCGCACCGCTTCGGCGCAAGCGTGCGGATTCAGACTTGTCCGGTCTTGAACAAGACTGAAATAGTCACAATGCGTCCCGTTTGGCCCTGCTGCGCTGGCCGGTATCAGTCCGGGATCGAACCGTCTTCCTGCGCCAGCCGGACATACTCCGACAGCCTCCGCGTCGGCTGAAAGTAGCGATCGCGCATCACCGGCCGCTGACGCGGGCCGACGATGGACGCGAGATCGGACAGCCTCACCGTGCCCAGAGCGGGCATTCCGATCCCCAAGTCGATCAGGCCGTAGGCCGTATCGCCATCGGCAGGATCGAGCGAGGCCAGCAGCCATGTTGCATGCGCGTCCGGGGTGAACAGCCGCACGGCCGGCAACGGGTCGATATCCTGCCCGGCGGCGCGGGCTTGGCCGTGGGCCAGCAGCCGCGTCCGTTCTTCCTCGGTCGCAAGCGGGATCACGGCCGCGTGCCTTCCACGAATGCACGGAACCGCCGAAGCGCCTCTGTGCTTGCGCACGAATCCATAGAAGCGTAGAGGCACGAAAGCGCATTGCCGGAAGTCAGGAAAGACACGGATGCGGTTCCCTGGGTTTGAAGAAATCCGCAGATACGGATTTCCGTAAAGGCACGAAAGAGGAAAGCAGTAGCACAAAATGAACACTATAGATTGTAGCCCTATAGAGCGCAATGGGCTGTCATCTTGGTTTTTGGGGGGAAACCATAGGTGGCAGCGAAGAACTCATTGGCAGCGGCGATACGGACGGTCAGGAAAGCGCGTGGCTTGAGCCAGGAAGCGTTCTCTGACGTGTCCAGCCGCACCTACATGAGTTCGCTGGAACGCGACCTGAAAAGCCCGACCATCCACAAGCTGGCCGAGCTGTGCGAGGTCATGGACGTGCATCCGCTCACGCTGCTGACGCTGGCCTACGTCGGCGACAGCGCGCACCAGGCCGACGAGCTGCTGGCGCGCGTGCGCCAGGAGCTTGAGGCCGTGCTGAAGGAGTCGGATACGCCGTAGCGCGTCGGCGCGTAGTGCCGGATCTCCGCAAGCGAAGCGCGCAGCGCCGCAGGCGCGAAGGCGTGAGGGATTGAAGCCGATTGGCCGTGACGGCGTAGCCGGCACGGGGCGCAGCCCGAAAGCCCGGCGGCGCTTCCAGCGCCGACACGCCATCTTGTGCCTGCGGCTGCCAAGGGTTGCGAACCCTCCAGTCAGCACCCATGCGATACCGGCCCTGGTGGACGTACCCAGCGCGGAGCGACTGCCGAAACCCTATGCGTGCGGTGATGCGATGAGCAGCACAGTGCCCCGCCGCAATGGGCGGGGCGCTGTGGGCGGCCGTCAGGCCGCCTTGGGCTTGTTGCGCGACCAGATCAGGTCGTGCGTGCCGTTCTCGCCTTCGATCAGGCGGGCATAAACGGTGGCTGGGAACGAAGGATCGTCCAGGGTCACGGACACATAGGGCCGTCCGGCCTCGCTGGTCTTCTTCCACGCCGCGCCGATGTCATGACTTGCCGCTTGCAGGCGGTAGTCGGGGGCGTTCTCGTTGTCGCCCTTGTCGTTGGGAACCAGCTTGACTTTGACGTTGAGCGTCAGGGTGCGGAGCGTGCCGGTGAAGCCGTCTTTCTCTGCGGTGAAGGTGCCGATGTTTGCCATGATGATTTCTCCTTTCGGGTTGAACAAGGTCGCGCCAGTGCGTCCTTGTTGTGATCCGTCCGGCGGGGATGGGCTGGCCGCACCGCTTGCGGTCGGAACGAAGTGGAGAACCTGGAAGCAAAAATAATTTGTCCCGCGAGGAATGCGCGCAGCGCAGGGGAAATTATTTTTGCTGGAAGGTTGCGGCCATGAAGCCCAAGGCGCAGCCGCGCCACCGCCAGGATTCACAACAAGACAAGGACGTACAGGCCGACCGCTCCCGAATGGAGACATGGCCGACTCGGCATCCCCGCGTGACGGCTTCACCGGCTTGCGCCCTGACGCGGGCCAGGTCAATGCCCCGACGACAAGGCCGGAGCGCCCCTGCCGCAGCTCGCGGCACATGCTTGAGGCGTGGCGTGGAGGCTCCATCGGGCGAGGCCGGGCGGTGTGTCGGTGAACCGTCCTTCGTGACATACAGGCAACGAACCGCCAGCGTCGAGGACGGCACGCTTTCGCACAACCTGCCGCAGCAAGCCGGGGCGTAGCCCCACAAGCCCCGCCCATTGCGGCGGGGCGCAGTCCAAACACCGGCGGCGGGGTGCGCCGCCGCACTTGTGGGCTTCGTGGTTTCTCGCGCACAAGGCCGCTTGTGCGCGGCCCCTTCGCCGCCCGCCCGAAGGCGGCGAAGGGGCGTTTTGGTTTTGGGCCTTGAAACCGGGCGCGGCCACCGCCGCGCCCGGATTTTTGACCACCAGCCCCAGGGCGGAACGGACTGGGGCTGGCGTGAATGATGGGTTAGTCCTTGGTTTCGATAATCCACCACACGGCACGCGGCAAGGCGCGGCCCGTGATGGGGTGAAAGTCGGTCAGGTCGGCTCGGGCTGTCCAGCCGCGAGGCGGACGGTAGCCGCGCACGTCGCCTTCGCCGTGCCAGCGGCGGGCGCGTACCGTACCGGGGGCATAGGTCGCCGCCATGCGTGGGCGGCTGGTCGTGGTGCGGGTCATTGGGGTTTCTCCTTGCAGCGAAGCGCCCCGGTCGAGGCCGGGGCGCTTGCCTTCCGTGCGGGTCAAGCGGCCAGTGCTTCGGCGGGTTCATCCGCCATTGCCTCGGCATCCTCCGGGGCGTTTTGCTCCGGGCCTTCTTCCTGCACGGCATCCTGCGGGCCTGCGGCCTTGAAGATGGCGGGCATCCAGCCCGTGCCATCGGCCAGCCGCTCGGCCTCGCTGGCAATGTCGGCCTTCTTCAACTTCGCCAGCCGGGTTACAGAATCCGGTGCAAACACGGCCACGGCATCCAGAATCACGGCCTTGGAAACATGCTTGAAGTAGCCTTCTGCGGTCGGCTTCCACCATGCGGCCATGTCGAGGCCCACGGCCTGCGCCAGTTC